>JBAXPR010000020.1:0-39492 GCA_037132135.1 Rhodospirillaceae bacterium | reverse complement strand
AAAGCGAGTGCCTCAACCTGTTCAAAAATTCAGGATATGCAACCTGATCGGAAACAGCTCTAGCCCCGGCTGAGAGCGGGCAGCAATTCGGCTACCACGGCCCGATAGACGTCGCGCTTGAACGGGACCACGAGAGAGACCAGTTGCTCCGGAGGCACCCAGCGCCACGCGGTGAATTCGGCGTGGTCGGTCGCCACCGTGATTTCCCGATCGAGGCCAAGAAAGCGGGCGGCGAACCATTTCTGTTCCTGGCCGCGCCAGCGGCCGTGCCAGACGGCGCCAATCAGGTGGTCGGGCAGATCGTAGCGGACCCAGCCAAGGGTTTCCGCCACCAGTTCGGCATGATCAGTGCCGATTTCCTCCTTGAGTTCCCGCAAGGCCGCCCGCGCCGGCGTTTCGCCGGAATCGATGCCGCCTTGTGGCATCTGCCAGGCACCGGGGGAATCGCCACGCTCGCCGACGAACACCAAGCCCTCGGTGTTGAAGAGCAGAATGCCGACACAGGGCCGGTAGGGCAGGGCCGTCTTGTCAATGGACCTCATGGACCTCGACTTTTCTGTCAGTGCTTTTCATCCGGACGGGCCGGAGGGGGCGGCGGCGGCTTCTGGAGATTGATCACCGCCGAGAGCGGCGCCAAAATCAGCTTCTTGTCCGGAAGCAGGGGCACCCATTTGAGCACCCGCTCGAGGGTGGTGGGGTAGGGTTCGCCGTAGCCGACCGCAGCGCCCTCCTCTGCCGCGATGGCTTCGAGCGCCGCCAGGGCGGTATCGATGCCGCCGCGCGAGGGGTCCTGGTCAATGATGCGGTCGACATGGGCTCGCGGCAGCCCAAGGTCCACCGCCAACAGATCGCCGACGCTGTAGGGAGTGGTGCGGGCGTCAACCCAGGCGATGCCGCGCTTCTTCACCGTCTCGAGAATGGGCCGAAGGGCGTTGGGCTCGGCGCTGAAGCGCGAACCGGTCGGGCTGATCACGCCGACATAGCCGGCGAAGCGCCCGAGCGCCCACTCGAAGCGATCGACGTTATGGGCGGCATCCAGCGCCAGCAACAGGGTGTTGGGGCCGGGATCGTCATGGGGATAGCTCAGCGGTTCCATCGGCACGCTGAGCAGGACCTCGTGGCCCTGGCTGCGAGCGGCCTCGATCCAGCCCTCGAGGCGGTCGGCGATCGGCACGAAGGCGAGGGTTACCCCCGGGGGCAGACGCTGCATGGCGAGGCCGGTGGCGGCCCCCGCCAACCCCATCTGGCCGATGATGATCGCGATTCTGCCGCGTTTGTCGCCCTTGGCGAAGGGACGGCCATAAACCTGCCACGCCTGACTGCCATCGGCGGCGATCGCCGGCAACAGGCCGTTGCGGCTCTCCTCGGTCATCCCCTGGGCCGGCGCCTTGGCCAGGGGGAAGGCTTCGTCGGGCCCGGGACCAAGCACTACCGCCGGGTCGGCCGACGGCGCGCCGCCTTTCGGCACTTCGCCCGGGGCATGGTCGGAGGCGGCCGGGGCGGTCTTGCCCGGTTCGGCTTTGGCTGCCGGTGCCGCGCCGCCGGTGATCGGAACGGTGATGCGCTGCACCGCTTCGGCGCGCAGCTTGAGGGTGTCATCGGTATTCATCCACAGCCACAACACGGCGCCGATGGTGATCCCGACCACCATCAGCACCGCGGCCGGAAATGCCGGCGGCAGCGGCAACCCGCGGAGCCGGGCGACCAGCCCGGCGAGCACCGGCGGCAGGCGCATCCCTCCACCGCCACGCCGCCGCAGCAGCGCGCCCAGGTTCGGCAGTTTGGGCAGGGGGATGGAGGGTATCTTCACCTGCGGTCAGTGGTTAGTCGGCGGTGCGGTTGCGGAACAGGGCGACGCCGCGCAATAGATCGAGTGCCCGTTCCAACTGGTAGTCAACGGCGGCCGGAGTTGCCCCCTTGGCGGTATCCCCGCCCTCTTCGCCGGGCGTTGTGGGAGCCGCAGGAGGCGCCGTCGGTGTCGGCGCCGCCGGAGCGGCCGGCGTTCCTTCGGGGGCGGGCGCGGCCGGAGCCGCCGGAGCCGCCGGAACTGCCGGGGCCGGAACCGGCACCGGAGTCGGCCCCGGCTTCGGCTTGGCCGTCGCCGGTGCGCCGCCGGTGGCGTTGTCGTTGCGCAGGGCACCCTTGAGGTCGGCCTCGCGCCGCCGGCTACCCGACTGTTCGACCTCCTCGATTCGGGCCTGACGAACCTCGATGTCGGGGGTGATGCCGAGTTGCTGGATCGAGCGTCCCGAGGGCGTGTAGTAGCGGGAGGTGGTGAGCCGGATCGCGCCGTGGCCCTGCAGCGGAATGATGGTCTGGACCGAGCCCTTGCCAAACGACTGGGTGCCCATGATCACCGCCCGGTGATGGTCCTGGAGCGCGCCGGCGACGATCTCGGAGGCCGAGGCCGAGCCGCCATTGATCAGCACCACGACAGGCAGGCCATTGGTCTGGTCTCCGGCCTTGGCATTGAAGCGCTGGGTGTCTTCGGGTTTGCGGCCCCGAGTCGAGACGATTTCACCATGGTCGAGGAAGGTGTCAGAGACCGAAATCGCCTGATCGAGCAGACCGCCGGGATTGTTTCGCAGATCAAGGACATAGCCCGCCAGCTTGGGGCCGAGGTCGGTCCTGATTTTGGTGATCGCCTTTTCCAGTCCGCTTTGGGTCTGCTCGTTAAAGGTGGTGATGCGCAGATAACCGACCGTGCCCTCGACCCGGGAGCGCACCGACTGAATCTTGATCACGGCACGGGTGATCGCGACCTCGAACGGTTCAGCGGTCTCGCCCCGGCGCACGGTGAGCTTGATTTCGGTGCCGACCCCGCCGCGCATCTTCTCGACCGCGTCGTTGAGGGTCATGCCCAGCACCGGTTCGCCGTTGAGATGGGTGATCAGGTCGCCGGCCTGGAGACCGGCGCGGGCGGCCGGGGTCTCGTCGATCGGCGATACCACCTTGACCAGCCCGTTCTCCATCGTCACCTCGATGCCGAGCCCGCCGAACTCGCCGCGGGTCTGCACCTGCATGTCCTGGAAGCTTTTCTTGTTGAGGTAGCTGGAGTGCGGGTCCAGCGAGGTCAGCATGCCGTTGATCGCGGACTCGATCAGCTGCTCGTCGGTGACCTTTTCGACATACTCCGAGCGCACGCGCTCGAAAACGTCGCCGAAGAGGTTGAGCTGGCGGTAGGTTTCCGAGGTGTTCGATTCGGCGATCGCCCCGGCCGGGGCCAGCAGCAGCATCAATCCGGCCAGCGCGGCGGCAGTCAAGACCTTGATCATCTACCCTTGTCCCTTTCCGTCCAGAGCAGGGAGCCCGCTTCTCGGATTGATCGGCTGACCGTTGCGTCTGAGTTCGAAATACAGGTCGGGCACGGCATCCGCCGGCTCGGCCACGACACCGATCGGTTCCCCGGCCGAGACCGCGCGGCCGACACTGGTGTCGATCCGTCCCAGCCCGGCGATAAGGCTATGATATCCATTGCGGTGTTCAACGATCAAGATCTGCCCGTAGGTGCGGAAACGTCCGGCGAACTTTATCGTGCCGTCCATCGGCGCCACCACCGGCGCGCCGGCCTGGGCGGCGATATGCAAACCCCGGCTGGTGGTGCCGAAACGATCGGTCTCGCCATAGTCGGTGGCAATCCCGCCGGCGGTGGGCAAGCGGGCGGCCTGATGGCCGGCCCGGAGCGGTGGCGCCGACTCGGCGGGCGCCGCCGGGCCGGACTCGGGTGGCCGTGGCGGCGGCGGCGGCGGCGGTTCGGCCAGCGCCGCTCTGCGATGTTCGCCTTCGACCCGCTCCATCAACTGGCGCAGATCCGTAGCCTGACCGGCGAGAGCGGCCATGCGCTGGGCGTTCTGCTGGCGCTCGCTGTCGGTTTCGCGCGCCAGACCCTCGCGCTCCGCGACCAGATCAGAGATTTCCTGCAAACGGACCGCATAGGCGATGCGGGTGGCCACCGCCTCCTCGCGCTGGGATTTGAGGCGGCGGCGGGTGTTCTGGAGCCGGTCCAGGGAACCGGCCAGCGCTTCGGAGCGGGCGCGGAGCGCCGGCAGGGCCGTTTGCAGCAGCAGCGCGGTTCGCAGGGCATCGATCGGCGCCTCGGGCCGCACGATCAGCGCCTCGGGCGGCGTCAGGCTGAGCCGGTAGAGCGCGGCCACCAGTTCGGAGATTTCCCGACGATGGGCGGCCAGCGCCGCTGTCTGCTGGCGGTCATCGGCTTCGGTGCGGCCGAGGGTGGCGTCGATGGCGGCGACATCGGCCTGCTTGCGGGCGGCCTCGTCGCCGGCCACGATCAGCTTGGCCCGCAGCGCCGCAAGATCGGCCTTGAGGGCCTCGGACTGGCGCTCAAGCCGGGTTTGCCGGTCACGTCCGGCGCTGAGGTCTTTCTCGAGCCGGCGCAGGGCCTCCGAGGAGGGCTCGGCAGCCGGCGAGGACCAGGGCGCGGACGCGAGCAGCAGCACCGCCAGCCCGATCACCGCCGCCACCCGTTGCCGAGCCATGTCTGGGCCCCTCATGGTCGCTGCCCGGGCCCGGCTCAGTCGGCGGCCTGGGACAGCGCCGGGGTCCCGATCAGACTGACCCCGGTCATTTCCTCAGGCTGCGCCAACCCAAGCAGCGCCAGCAGCGTCGGCGCGACATCGGCGAGGCGGCCATCGCGGAAACCCCGGACGTCGGCCGGTGGATTGACCAGCAGCGCCGGCACCGGATCGAGGGTATGGGCGGTGTGGGGGCCGCCGGTGTCGGGATCGCGCATCAATTCGCAGTTGCCATGGTCGGCGGTGACCAGCATCACGCCGCCCTGGCGCCGTACCGCCAGCTCGAGCCGCCCGAGGTTGCGGTCGACCGCCTGCACCGCCGCCGTCGCCGCGGCAAGATCTCCCGTGTGCCCGACCATGTCGGGGTTGGCATAGTTGACCACCACCAGATCGAAGACATCGCTCTCGAGTGCCGCTACCAGCTTGTCGGTGACCTCGGCCGCCGACATTTCGGGCTGAAGGTCGTAAGTCGCGACCTTCGGCGAGGGCACCAGGATGCGCTCCTCACCGGGATAGATTTTCTCCTCGCCGCCGTTGAAGAAGAAGGTGACGTGCGGATATTTCTCGGTTTCGGCGATGCGCAGCTGCTTCAATCCGGCCAGGGAGACCACCTCGCCCAGCGCCCGGGTCAACTGCCTGGGCGGAAAGACCAGGGTCAGGAAGCGGCTGAGGTCGACGGAGTACTCGACCATGCCGGTGGCGGCGGCAAAGGCCACCCTTTGTGCGCGGGCAAAACCGGTGAAGTCCGGATCCACCAGGGCCGAGAGAATCTCCCGCGCGCGGTCGGCGCGGAAGTTGGCCATGATCAGGCCGTCGCCGTCGCGCATGCCGGCATAATCGCCGATCACGGTCGGCAGAATGAATTCGTCGTTGATGCCCTCGGCATAGCCCTGGCTGACCGCGGCCACCGGGTCGGCGGCGCGGCGCTCGCCCACGCCCTCGACCAGGGTGGCATAGGCGCGTGAAACCCGCTCCCAGCGCTGGTCACGATCCATCGCATAATAGCGGCCGGTTACCGTGCCGACGCTGACCCCGGGCAAACCGGCAATGTCGGCGCAAAAGCGGCCAAGCTGGACGTCGGCGCTCTGGGGCGGCACATCGCGACCGTCGGTGAAGGCGTGGATCGCCACCGGCACCCCGGCCGCCGCCAGCGTCGCGGCCAGCGCCACCAGATGATCCTGATGGGAATGGACGCCGCCCGGCGACAGCAGCCCCAGGATGTGCGCCCGGCCGCCACTGCGCCGCAACCGCGCGGCGACCTCGACAAGGGCCGGATTGGCGGCAAATTCGCCGTCGCGAATGGCCTTGTCGATCATCGGCAGGTCCTGGAACACCACCCGGCCGGCGCCCAGATTCATATGGCCGACTTCCGAGTTGCCCATCTGGCCCCGGGGCAGTCCGACCTCTTCCTCGCTGGCCTGCAGCAGGGCTCGCGGCCCGGCGGCCCACAGCCGGTCCCAGACCGGGGTTTCGGCCAGGGCGATGGCATTGTCGGCGGCTTCGGGACGATAGCCCCAGCCGTCGAGGACGCACAGAACCACGGGGCGTCTCCGCAGGGACGGATGTGTCATCACGCTCTTGGAACCCTACCTGACATCAGTGGTGCCCGCCCGCCGAGGGCGGGTTCAGCCATAGAATGGCGACTCCGATCAAGAATATGATCACGAACAAACTCATGACGACCTCGCGGGGGATCAGCCCGGATCCCTCAAGAACGGTGGTACGGATGACCGGCCAAAATCTGCTGGGCCCGGTAGAGCTGTTCGGCGAGCATACCGCGAACAAGCAGGTGTGGCCAAGTCATCAAACCAAGAGATAACACCAGATCCGCGTCGGTGCGTAGACTTTGATCGACGCCGTCGGCGCCGCCGATCAAAAAAACGACATCTGAGGCGCCATCGTCGCGCCAGCCACCCAGCCGGCGGGCGAAGGCTTCACTGGAAAGGGCGGCGCCGCGCTCGTCGAGCACCACCCGTCTGGCCCCGGGCGGCAGCACCGTCCGCAGTAACTCCGCTTCCTGACGGCGCCGCTCATCCACGGGCAGCGGCTTTTTGAGTTCGACCTCGCGCACCGTCAGCGGCCACGTCATACGCGCGGCATACTCATCGTAAAGGCCACGCAGAGGCCCCGCCTTCATCCGGCCGACTGCGGCGATCAGGATGCGCATCAGTGGTTACAAGTCCGAGTCGTCCCCGGGGCCGGAACCGTCGATGATGTCATCATCGAACTCATCTTGGATGTCTCCGTCGGTCTCGCCATCGGTCGCTTCGTCCAGCGCTTCGCCGTCGCCCTCATCGGACGCATGTTCGAAACCGATGGCGCCGGCACCGGTCAGGGCGGCCCGGGCCGCCAGCGGCGACTCGACACCCCACATCTTTTCAAGATTATAGAAGAGACGGACCTCAGGACGGAACAGATGGACGATGACATCGCCGGCATCGATCAGCACCCAGTCGCAATGGGGCATGCCCTCGATCTCGATACCGTGAACACCGGTGGCTTTCAGGCGTTCGCGCAGATTTTCGGCCATGGCGCCGACATGGCGGCTCGAGCGTCCGGAGCCGATGATCAGGTAATCGGCCATGCTCGAGCGGCCGGCGAGATCGATCACGACCACGTCCTCGCCTTTGTCGTCGTCGAGAGAGCCTTGGGCGATGGCCAGCACCGCGTCGGGTGCGGGCGGGGTGGGGCGAAGCGGCTCGGGGGCCAGGGGGGAAGTCAGGGTTGAGATGGCTTTGCCTCGTGTTTCGCAAGGTTGGTCCGGCGGCTCTGGCGGATCGCGGTCGCCGACGCCGGATGCAGGGGGTTACGCAGGAAACTCCAGGCCGGTGGCCTCATTTCGGCCAGCCGGCCCGCACTACGGGGATCGACCCTGTTCCTGAGATAGCGCCGGGCCGCAGATCCTGCCAGCGCCATCAAAGAATAAGCGGGGCGGCCGAACGCAGCAACCGGCATTCGCTCAAAAATGCGCTGCCAGCAGCGCCAGCGCCGGATCTGGCTCAGATTGTCGGCGCCCATCAGCCAGACGAAGCGGGTGCGCGGATAGCGGCACCGCAGTTCGGCCAGGGTGTGGGCGGTGTAGCGGGTGCCGAGCCGGGTCTCAAGGTCGGTGACCAGCACCCGGGGATGGCGCATCGCCGCCCGCGCCCCGGCCAGCCGCTCCTCCAGCGGCGCCATTTCAGTCACCGGCTTCAGAGGATTCTGCGGACTGACCAGCCACCACACCTGATCGAGTGCCAGCGCCCGGAGGGCATAGCGGGTGATTTCCCGGTGGCCGTCATGGGCAGGGTTGAAGGAGCCGCCAAGAAGGCCGACCCGCCGCCCGGCCCAGGCGGCGCCGCTCAGGACATGGGGGCAGGGGCCGAGTGCCCGCGGCGGCACGGTCAAGGCCGGACCTGGCCGTTGCCGCGCACCATGTATTTGTAACTGGTCAGCTGCTCGGCGCCGACCGGCCCGCGGGCGTGGAGCTTGCCGGTCGAGATGCCGATCTCAGCGCCCATGCCGAACTCCCCGCCATCGGCGAACTGGGTTGACGCATTGTGCAGCACGATACCGCTGTCGATGCGGGCGAGAAAGCGCTCGGCGGTGGCGGCATCCTCGGTGACGATGCTGTCGGTATGGTGCGAGCCGTAGCCGTTGATATGAGCGATCGCCGCGTCGACACCGTCGACCACCCGCACCGAGATGATGGCGTCGAGATATTCGGTGCGCCAGTCCTCTTCGGTGGCCGGCGCCACCCGGGAGTCGAGGGCCTGGGTCGCGGCATCGCCCCGAACCGCGCAGCCGGCGGCGAGCAGGTCCACGACCAGCAGCGGCAGCAGCGTGCCGGCGGCCCGGCGGTCGACCAGCAGGGTCTCGGTGGCACCGCAGATCGAGGTCCGGCGCATCTTGGAGTTCATCGTCACCGCCCGCGCACGGGCTTCGTCGGCGGCACCGTCGACATAAACATGGCAGATGCCGTCGAGGTGCTTGATCACCGGAATCCGGCTCTCCCGCGCCACCCGCTCGATCAGCGACTTGCCGCCACGGGGAATGATGACGTCGACATGCTCGGTCATGGTCAGCAGCACCCCGACCGCGGCGCGGTCGGTGGTCGGCACCAGTTGGATCGCCTCGGCCGGCAAGCCGGCGGCCGAGAGCCCGGCCGAAAGGGCCCGGGCAATCGCCGAGGAAGACCGGAAGCTCTCGGAGCCTCCGCGCAGGATGCAGGCATTGCCCGCCATCAGGCAGAGGCCGCCAGCATCGGCGGTGACGTTGGGCCGGGACTCGTAGATGATGCCGATCACGCCCAGCGGCACCCGGACCCGGGCGATATCGAGGCCGTTGGGCCGCCGCCAGCGCGCGATCTCGGTGCCGATCGGGTCGGGCAGGGTGGCGATATCCTCAAGCCCCCGGGCCATCGCCTCGAGTCGCTGGTCATCCAGCACCAGCCGCTCGATCAGCGGCCGGGCAAGACCGCGCGCCTCGGCCCGCGCGACATCCTCACGGTTGGCGGCGAGAATCTCCGGGCCGGCCGCCCGCACCGCCGCCGCCGCCGCCCGCAACGCCGCAACCTTGGCCGCAGTCGGGGTCTGAGCCAGGATTTCGGCGGCCGCTCTTGCGGCTTGGCCGCGGCGCAGCAGGTCCTGGGTCAGGGCTTCGAGATCGGTCGTGGTCACGGCGGTCTGTCCCAAAGGAATGCGATGCAGCATGGTAGCGAATTGTCACAATCGGGCAAGGGATTCCGATGCCGGCCTCTGGCCGGGCGGGATTCCGATGCCGGCCTCTGGCCGGGCGGGATTCCGATGCCGGCTAATGGCGCCGGGTCTCGCGATAGAGGATGAAGAGTCCGCTGGCGATCACCACCGCCGCACCGAGGATCACCTGCTGGTCCGGCAGGTCGCCCCAGATCAGCCAACCGAAGATCGTTGCCCACAGGATCGCCGAGTAGTTAAAGGGTCCGATCACCGCCGCCGGGGCCAGGGTGAAGGCATGGGTGGCGCAATACTGGACGATGCCGCCAAGCAGGCCGGTCAGCGCCAGCAGGCCGAAATCCTCAAGGTTCGGCGGCGTCCAGACCAGCGGCAGGGCCAGCGCCGACAGCACGCCGGTGTTGAGCGTGAAATAGAAGACGATGGTGTCGGGATGCTCGGTGCGTCCGAGTTGGCGCACCGCGATCACGGCCAGGGCGTAACCCAGTGCCGCGCCCAGCGCCACCAGCGTCCCCAGATCCAGCCGGGCGCTCCCTGGCCTCGCCATCACCAGCACGCCGGCGAAACCGACCAGCACCGCGCCCCAGCGCGCGAGCCCGACCCGTTCACCGAGCAGCGGCACCGAAAGGGCGGTCAGGAACAGCGGTGCGGAAAAGCCGATCGCCACCGCATCGGCGAGAGGCAGCAGATGATACGACCAGAACATCAGCAGCATCGCGCCGAGGCCGACACTGGCGCGCAGCAGATGGGAGCCGAAGCGCCGGGTGCGGAGCCGGCCGCGGCCGCCGCCGAGCCAGACCACCAGCGCCGCCGGCCCCAGTGCGAACGCGCTGCGAAAAAAGGCGATTTCCAGGATCGGGTAGCGGGCCGAGAGCAGCTTGACCCAGACGTTGAGCACCGCCAGCGCCAGCACGCCGCCCATCATGTAGGCGATGCCCAGCCCGACGCGGTCGGCGCCGGGGCCTGCTTTTGCGGTCATGCCCGAATGTCCGGCCGCAGGGCCCGGGGCAGGCTCAGCTTTCCGCCAGCAGGGCCTGGATTTCCCGTTCGGCCTGGACCCAGTTTTCCATCTCGCGTCCGCTCGGCCGCCCCTGGTCTTCCCAGATATGGTAGGCGCGGTCACGAACCAGCCGATTGCGCTGGCTGCGCACCAGCCCCTCGGCGATGTGCAGGTTGATCCGGATCATGGTCTCGATCGCCGAAATCGTGATCCGGCCGCCCTCGGGTCCAAGGATGGTGCGGATGACATAGGCCGCGAGCAGATCGAGATTGTGGCGGACCTCGGTCGGCAACGGGTTCCGCTTGGCGCCGACGATCGACTTGATCGCGACCCAGACCTGGAGATTGTGCGCCAGCGCCTCGCCGAGCTGTTCGGGCGTTTCGGCCAGCGACAACTGGTCGGCGGCCTCGGCCAGTGCCCGGGCATCCTGATCGAGCACCGAAAGATCATCGTCGATGCCGGCTACCGCGGTCACACCGCGCGCGACCTCCGTGACACCTGAAGAGTCGTTGGCAATCATCCGTATCTCCAGCCGATGGCGCCCGGTGGCGCGGACGGCTACGATAGCGCCCGAGGTGGCGCTTGTCGCGCCTTTTTCAAAGGCCGGCGGAAAAAGCGCGGGCCGAATTACGGGCCCAGCAGCCAGTCGGAGGGGATGCGATAGCTGATCGAGAGCGCGTTGCCGCCGATCGGACCGCTCAGGGTCTGCGCCGTGTTCGTGGTGTGGCTGTAGCCCAGCGAAAACCGCGACTGATCCTCGAAGCGATAGCCGAGTTCGAGCGACGAGCGGAACTGAAGCGCGGCGGTGCGGTCGCGGCCGGTGCTCTCGGCGTAGCGGCCGGCGCTGAAGCTGGGGGTGAAGACGAAATCACCGAGCGGGACATCGACCAGAATACCGCCGACGCCGAAGGACTGCCGTCCCGGAGTGCGTTCGCTGCCCAGCCATGGCTTGACGCTGGCGTAAGGCTCGATCGCGGAAAACAGCCCGGTGTCGAAACGGTATTGCCGGGTCGGCGTCACCGAGTTCCGCGTGTCGCCCGGCTCGATCTTGATGAAGCCGATCCCGGGCGCCGTCAGGCCGGTGTCAAGCGGACGATCGCCGCCGCCCCAGGGCAACAAGCCACCCCCCGCAAGCACCGGCAGCGCCATGCTCACGGCGGCGAACACTCCAAGACAGGCCAGTCCCGCTCTGCTCTTCACGACTCCCACTCCCGCCGGTCTCAACCCCGGCCCGGACGCGCCCCGGAGGCCAACGGACGGCACCGGGAAAACCAACCTCCATCCTAGCGTTTAAGAGATGGGGAGTGGCGGCAAATCTGACCAGGGGCGCAGCCCGATCCGCCGGAATCCCGGGCCATGACGCAATTGGGTCACAAGCTGCCGGACCTCAGGGGGTGCGGCGAAACAGCCCGGCGTTTGAGCGCAACGACAGAGCCATCCGACACCAGATAGAGTGGTGGCGATGGTGTACCCAGTCCCGAGTGCCCTAAGGGAGATGCAGATGGCCCCAAGACTGATTCTGGTCCCGGTTTCCGGGGTCGAAAGCGACTGGCTCGCGCTCGAGACCGCGCTCGGCGTCGCGCGCGGCCTGGGTGCTCATCTCGA
Organism: Rhodospirillaceae bacterium; assembly: GCA_037132135.1. Classification (GTDB taxonomy): domain Bacteria; phylum Pseudomonadota; class Alphaproteobacteria; order Azospirillales; family Azospirillaceae; genus BOG-933. The sequence goes on along the minus strand of JBAXPR010000020.1, from coordinate 27,664 downwards.
GGTGCTGTTCCTCACCCCGGATCCCCGGGATTCGGTGCTGGTGCTCGGCGATGGCCTGTCGACCCTGATGGTCGAGGAGATCATGTCGGCCACCGAATCCGTGTGGCAGCAGCGCGCGATCGCGGCCCGCCGCAGCTTCGATGCGCTGGTCAGCGCCGCCGGGCTGAAGGTGGTTGCCGATCCGGCTGAGGCCGGCGGGGTCACGATCCGCTGGCGTGAACGGGTCGGCCGCGCCGACGAGGAGATTATTGCCGAGGGCCAACTGGCCGACCTGATGGTGTTCGGCCAAGTGCCCGGACATCACGAGCTGCGCGAAACCCAGGTCCTCGAATCGGCGCTGCTTTACACCGGCCGGCCGGTACTGCTGACATCACAGCCGCAGCCCACGGTGGGCCGGCGGGTGGCCATCGCCTGGAATGGCAAGCTCGAGGCCAGCCGTGCGGTCGCCGCCGCCCACCCCTTCTTGGCCACCGCAGAACGGGTATCGATCCTGACCCTCCGGGCTGGTGGTGAAACCGCGGGCCACGAGGGCGCGCGCCTCGCCGACTATCTGGCCTGGCACGGCATCGGCGCCAGCGTCGAGACGATCGCGCCCGAGCCGGGACCGCCCTATGCTGCCCTGGTTCGCCGGGCGGTCGCGCTCGAAACCGATCTCCTGGTGATGGGCGCCTATGGCCACAGCCGGGTGCGGGAACTGATCCTCGGCGGCGCCACCCGCCATATCCTGACCCACGGTGGGCCGGCGGTGCTGCTGGCGCACTGAGCGCCGAACCGCCGGCCGGCACGCCGGGGCGCCGCTCAGGCCGAGTCGGCGCCGTTCAGACTCTTGCTGACGATCTCGGAGACGTCGCGCGACAACGCCGGCGAGCCGGCGAGCCGGCCCAACTGCCGGCGCATTAGCGCCTGGCGGCCGGCGTCGAAGCGGCGCCAGCGCGCGAACGGCCCGGCAAGGCGGGAGGCGACCTGGGGATTCATCGGGTCTAGACGCAGAATCTGGTCGGCAAGAAAGGCGTAGCCGCTGCCATCGGCGGCGTGAAAGCGCGCCTGATTGCCGGAGCCGAAGCTGCCGATCAGGGCATAGACCTTGTTGGGGTTACGGATATCAAAGCCGGGATGGTCGAGCAGAGCGGTGACCCGGGCCAGCGTATCGGTGCGGGACGAGCCGGCCTGAATGCTCAGCCATTTGTTGACCACCAGCGGATCGTGATGCCAGCGTCGGTAGAAATCCTCCAGCGCCGGTTCCCGCTCGGGCGCGTCGCTGGTGGCCAGCAGCGCCAGGGCCTCGATGCTGTCGGTCATGGTGACCGCGGCGCGGTACTGGCCGGCGGCGAGGGCATAGCTCTCGCGACTTTCGAGGGCCATCAGATATGCGAGGGCGAGCCCCTTCAGCGCCCGCCGGCCGATGGCTTCGGCGTCAATCGAAAATATCGGCTGCGGGGCCAGGCTGGTGTGATAGGTGGCGAGCCAACCCTCCTTCAGCGATTCCGCCAACCGCCGGCGCACGAACTCGCGCACCAGATGGATCGCGTCGACATCGATCACCGCCATCTGCTGGGCAAGGTAGCCCTCGCCGGGCAACGTCAGCGCCTTGGCGGCGAAGGCGCGGTCCCGGCCGGCATCCGCCAGCAGGCGACCGAAGGCTTCGATGAAGCTCTGTGCCAGACCCAGCGGCCGGCCGGCGCGGTAGCTGCCAATCAGCCCCAGCATCAGCCGGGTGGCCAGGGTCTGCCCGGCCTCCCAGCGGTTGAAGGGATCGCTGTCGTGGGCAAGCTGGAAGGCCAGATCGGCATCGGAATGCGGGCTGCGCAGCTTGACCGGTGCCGAGAAGCCGCGCAGCAGCGACGGCACCGGCGGCTCGGCGACATCAAGAAACTCGAACCCCTGCTCGGCGCCGCGCAGTTCCAGCACCCGCGTCGTGCCGCCGGGCGCGGCCTCGCCGGCCAGCCGCAACGGCAGATCGCGGCCGTCGGGACCGATCAGCCCCAGCGCCAGCGGAATGTGCATCGGCAGCTTGACCGGTTGGCCCGGCGTTGGCGGGCAGTGCTGGCGCACGGTCAGGCGATAGCTGCCGCGGCTGCGGTCATGGACGCCGTCGACCTCCAGTTCAGGGGTGCCGGCCTGACGGTACCAGGAGCGGTACTGGCGGAGATCGACCGCGCTGGCATCCTCCATCGCGGCCACGAAATCATCGCAGGTCACGGCTTCGCCGTCGTGGCGCTGAAAGTAAAGGTCGATGCCCTTGCGGAAGGCGGCCGCCCCGAGCAAAGTGTGGATCATCCGCACCACCTCGGCGCCCTTGTCATAGACGGTGGCGGTATAGAAGTTGTTGATTTCAATGTAGGAGTCCGGGCGGACCGGATGGGCCAGCGCGCCCGCGTCCTCGGCGAACTGGCCGGCGCGCAGACGCTGAACATCGGCGATGCGTTTGACCGCGGCCGAGTTCATGTCGGACGAGAAGTGCTGATCGCGGAACACCGTCAGCCCCTCCTTGAGGCTGAGCTGGAACCAGTCGCGACAGGTCACCCGATTGCCGGTCCAGTTATGGAAATACTCGTGGGCGATCACGGCCTCGATCGCCAGAAAATCAGCGTCGGTGGCGGTCTCGGGGCGGGCGAGCACATATTTGGTGTTAAAGATGTTCAGGCCCTTGTTTTCCATCGCCCCCATGTTGAAGTCGCCGACCGCGACGATCATGAAGATGTCGAGATCGTACTCGAGGCCATAGACCGCTTCGTCCCAGGTCATCGCCTTTTTCAGCGAGCGCACGGCGTGGGCGCATTTGTCCTGGTTGCCGGGCTCGACATAGAGGCGCAGCGCCACACGGCGCCCGGAACGGGTGGTGAAGCTGTCCTCGACCAGGTCCAAACGGCCGGCGACCAGGGCGAAGAGGTAGCAGGGCTTGGGAAAGGGGTCTTCCCAGCGCATCCAGTGCCGGCCGCCGGGCAGGGAGCCGCCGGCCGCCGGATTGCCATTGGAGAGCAGCACCGGATAGCGCGTGGCGTCCGCCTCGATGGTGGTGCTGTAGCGGGCCATGACGTCGGGCCGGTCGGGAAAATAGGTGATCTTGCGAAAACCCTCGGCCTCGCACTGGGTGCAGAAGATGGCGCCCGACTTATAAAGCCCCTCAAGGGCGAGATTGTCCTGGGGCCGGATCGCCGTCACCACCTCCAGGGTGAAGACGCCGGGCACCCGGGGCAGGGTGAGGCTGGTCGGGGTCAGCTGATAGTCGGCCGCGCTCAGGCTCCGGCCGTCAAGGGTCAGCGTACGCAACTCCAGCCGCTCGCCGTCCAGCACCAGCGGCCCACGGTCGCCGCCGCGTCTGGGATTGGCGCGAATGGCCAGCCGCGCCCGCACCAGCGTCTCCTCCTCGCCGAGGGTGACGGTGAGATCGACGGTATCGACCAGAAAGGCCGGGGGCAGGTAGTCCTTGAGAAAGGTGGCCTTCGGCATCAACGGATCCATGGCGGCGTCCTTTGGGACGAAACGGAAACCAAACAGGCCACCGGGTTCCGGTGGCCTGCCCTGGCTGATCGTAACCTGTTTTTGCCCCCGGGCGGGACCACGGCCCGGCGCAGAGCGCATCAGCGCGCGGTGCGGGCGCGGGGCCTGCCGCGGGCGCCGGTGAACAGCGGCAGCGCATGGATGGGATCGCGCGGCGGTTCGACCACCACGGCCTCCTGAATCCGCGCCGCCAGGATCGGCGGCCCGGCGGTCCGGCGCCGTCCGAGCACGAAGCCGAGCGGAAACATCAGCAGCCCGACCCCGATGCCGGCGGCGACCGTGGAGGTGGTGCCGCCGATTGCCGAGCCCTCGCGGCTCAGTTGCACGCGCTGGGCAATCTCGGTGGAGAGGCGGCTTGCCGCCTGCTGGGCAACCAGCGCCGACTCGGCGAGGCGGGCCTCAAGACCCAAAACCCGGGTCCGCGCCTCGGCCACCTGTTGCTCAGCCTGCCCGAGAGCAACGGTGCACTGGTTCAACTGCTGCTCCTTGGCGATCTGAGTCGGACTGATCGGGCTTTCGACCTTGACCTGAAAGCCAAAGGACAGCAACGCCGCGATCATCGCCGCGATGGTCGAAAAGCCGAAGGCCAGGGTGCCCAGGAATTTCATCGGAGGCTCCACACAATTCACAACACCCCGGCCGCGGACCCTTTCCACAAGCCCGGTTCCCGGAATTTCCAAGCGAAAACCACCGCCCGGCGGCTCACCCTGGAAACGCGGCAAAGTATGCCATTGCTGGCGCCAGAGTCCATATCATTATTAGCCAGGACACGTACGCCCGGAGACCCGACTCGGCGTTGCGCCGCAGCGTCAAGATAACGGCGCGCTAAAGGATTGACCTACCATGATTGGTAGCTGGATCGTCATACTAAAAGCATACCGATGGCATTCCGCCGACTCGAAACCGCCGCCCGGCCGTTCGCGTCGCGTACATCGGCAGGTACACACAGGTACGGGCCGAATTTTGCGACTCCGGAGTCGTCATGGCAGTCTCGCCAAAATCGCGCGCGCCTGGGCGGCGCAGCCATGAACGGCCATCCAGGCGGTGAGGGCGACGACGTCGCGCGCCTCGGCCGGTGCCCGGCGCACGGTCAGCCTGGCCGGCGTGGTCTGGCCTTCGGTGCGCAAGGCATAGGCGCCGTCGTCGAACAAGAGACCGGCCGGCCAGGGGGCCGAACCGGCCCCCTCGGCGAACACCGCCTCGGCTTCGTTGCCGGCAGCGCTGGTGATCCGGAGCCGGGCTTCGTGCCCCGCGCCCTGCCGCGCAAACACCGGGGCACGGTCGGCCGCTTGACAGTGCAGGCCGCCACGATGGTCGATGGCGTAAGGGTTGCGGTCACTGCCGCCGCGACTGACCCCGAGCGTGCCGCTGTCGGCACCGCCCGCGGTCAGCAACCGCGCGACCGCGGCCAGCGCGGCGGTTTCGGTCCCCTTGCCGCCGCCACCGGTTTCGGGGTTGCCGTTGTAGGGGCCGGCCAGGGTCAGGATGCGACCGTCCTGGCCAAGAAGGGTAACGGAGGCCCCGGCGGGCAGGGTGAGGGCGGCGCCGGCGGCTAGAACGCGGCCGGTCTCGGGCGCGCCTCCCGAACCCCGGATCACGACCAGGTCCGCCCGCGCCGCCGGCGCCGGCAGCACCCCGGTCAGGATCGTTATGACCACACAGCAGATCCGGTTCATGTCAGCCTCTCCATAATCACTGGTGATGTTGGCGTCGGGGCGCCCGCCGGCCACCATAGCCAGCGCGGCGGCCCTGCGGCGATACGCGTTGGTACGCTCCGTTCCATATTCCGTTGCAACCGCTGTTCCGCTCGCTATAGTCCCGGCGACCGCCCTTTGGCGCGATCCGATCTCGTTAAGAGGAATTCAGGGATGCTGATATCCACGGCCTACGCCCAGGCAACGGGCGGCGCAGCCGCCCCGGCCGCGGTCGACTTCATGTCGTTTCTGCCGCTGATTTTGATCTTTGTCGTGTTCTATTTTCTGCTGATCAAGCCCCAGCAGAAGAAGTTGAAGGAACACAAGGCCATGGTCGATGCCCTGCGCCGGGGCGACCGCATCGTCACCGCCGGCGGCCTGATCGGCACCGTCACCCGGGTCACCGGCGATGACGAGGTCACGGTCGAGATCGCCGAGGGCGTGCGGGTACGGGTGGTCCGGTCGACCATTTCCACCGTGCTCGCCAAGACCGAGCCGACCAAGGCCGAAGGCGACGACGCCAAGAAATAACGGTGCCACCGGGACGTTCGGATCATGCTGTTTTTCGCTCGCTGGAAAGTCTATACGATCATAGGCGTCTGTTTGGTCGGGTTGATCCTCACCCTGCCGAACTTCTTCAGCCGCGATCTGATGAACGGGTTGCCGGCTTGGCTGCCCCATCGTCAGATTCACCTGGGTCTCGACCTGCGCGGCGGCTCCTATCTGCTGCTCGAGGTCGACATGCCGGCCGTGGTCAAGGAGCGTCTGAATACGCTTCAGGACGGTGTGCGCAGCCAGTTCCGTACCGCCAACATCGGTTATGTCAACCTGACCAGCGATGACCATTCAGTCACTTTCAGCCTGCGCGATCCCAAGGACCGCGAAGAGGCACTGAAGGACCTCAAGACTCTGTCGAACTCGGTCGGCGGGGTCGGGATGGGCGCCGGCGTCAACGAACTGCAGATCGAGATTGGCGCCGACGGCACCGGGGTGATCACCCTGGCCGAAGCGGCTCTCCACGAGAAGGCCGCCCGCGCCGTCGAGCAGTCGATCGAGATCATCCGCCGCCGCATCGACGAGACCGGCGTCAACGAGCCGACCATCGCCCGCCAGGGCGAGAATCGCATCCTGGTGCAATTGCCCGGCGTCGACGATCCCGACCGCATCAAGCGTCTGCTCGGCCAGACCGCCAAACTGACCTTCCGCCTGCTTGGCTCCGACCAGGAGGCCGCGAGTGGCCGCGTGCCACCGGGCTTCGAACTGCTGCCCAGCGCCGAGGCCGACCGCCGCTCGGCGGCGCCGGCGCGCTATCTCGTGCGCAAGCGGATCGAGGTCGATGGCGCCAATCTGGTCGATGCGCGGTCCAATCTGAACAGCCAGACCAGCGAGTGGGTCGTCAGCTTCACCTTCGATTCGCTTGGAACCCGTCGGTTCGGCGAGGTCTCGAAGGCCAATGTCGGCCGGCCGTTCGCGATCGTGCTCGACAACAAGGTGATCAGCGCTCCGGTGATCCGGGAACCGATCCTGGGTGGGCAGGGCCAGATCAGCGGCCACTTCACCGCCCAGTCGGCCAATGATCTCGCGGTGCTGCTGCGCGCGGGCGCGCTGCCGGCGCCGCTGACCGTGATTGAGGAGCGCTCGGTCGGACCCGACCTCGGCGCCGACGCGATCCGCTCGGGCATCTATTCGATCCTCGCCGGTTTCTTTTTGGTCGTGGCTTACATGGCGGCTGCCTATGGCCTGTTCGGCCTGATCGCCAATGTCGCGCTGTTGTTCAATCTCATCCTCACTCTTGGCGTGCTGTCGCTGTTGCAGGCGACCCTGACGCTGCCGGGTCTGGCCGGAATACTGCTGACCCTCGGCATGTCGGTGGACGCCAACATCCTGATCAACGAGCGCATCCGCGAGGAAACCCGCAAGGGCAAGTCGCCGTTCGCGGCCATGGAGGCCGGGTTCCGGCGGGCCTTCTCGACCATCGTCGATGCCAACCTCACGACCCTGATCAAGATGCTGCTGCTGTTCGCGCTCGGTTCGGGTGCGGTCAAGGGCTTCGCGGTCACCATCAGCTTCGGTATTCTGACCTCGATGTTCACCGCCACCGTGCTTGCGCGGCTGATGATGGTGAGTTGGCTGCGCTGGAAGCGGCCGCAGGCGCTGCCGGTCTAGGGGCAGGGCAGGCACCGAGCTACTGACGTCGACCAGGATTGGGATCATTTCGAGAGGCTTGCGCATGTTCCGGCTTCGTTTGGCGCCCGACGATACCAACATCAAGTTCATGAGGGGCCGGTACGCCGGGCTGATCATCTCGGCGGTGCTGAGCACGCTGTCGGTGGTGCTGTTCTTTTATCCCGGACTCAATTACGGCATCGATTTCGTCGGCGGCATCGTGATCGAGGCCCGCACGCCCCAGGCGGCCGACTTCCCCGCTCTGCGCGGCAGTCTCAGCCATCTCGGCCTGGGGCAGGTGGCCTTGCAGCAGTTCGGCACCGCCCAGGACGTGCTGATCCGCTTCGAGCGGCAGTCGGGCGGCGATCAGGCTCAGCAAAAGGCGGTGGAGAAGGTGCGCGGCGCCCTCAACAAGGACTTTGCCGGCACCCAGATCCGCCGGGTCGAGGCGGTGGGGGCCTCGGTCAGCGGCGAGTTGTTCCGCAACGGCATGCTGGCGCTGGGACTTGCCGTGCTGGCGATGCTGATTTACATCTGGTTCCGCTTTGAATGGCAGTTCGGCCTGGGCGCGGTGATCACCCTGGTGCTCGACGTTACCAAGACCATCGGCTTTTATGCCATCACCGATTTGCAGTTCAATCTGACCGCGATCGCGGCCATTCTGACCATCATGGGCTATTCGATCAACGACAAGGTCGTGGTCTATGACCGGGTGCGCGAGAATTTGCGCATTTATAAAAAGATGCCACTGCGCGAACTGATCGACCGCTCGATCAACGAAACCCTCAATCGCACTCTCGGCACCTCGATGACGGTGTTCCTGGCCTGTCTGCCGCTGGCCCTCTTCGGCGGCGAGGCGCTGGAGGAATTCGCCTGGGTGCTGCTGTTCGGCATCGTCGTCGGCACCTCCTCCTCGATCTTCATCGCGGCGCCGATCCTGCTATTCCTCGGCGAGGGCCGGTTGCGGCGTGGCACGATCAAGGACCAGGAAGCCCCGGCGGCGGAGAGCGCGGAAGGCTGAACCCGGCGCCCGGTGCCAGCCACAGAGACCGAAGGCCCGGCCGGGAGCGCATCCCGGCCGGGCCTTCTTTCACTCGGGGTCGACTGTGCTTACGCTGCCGCCAGCCGTGCCGCCGCCGCGTCCCAATCAACCAGGGACTCGAGAAATGCCTTGAGGAAGTCGGGACGGCGGTTCTGGTAATCGACGTAATAGGCATGCTCCCAAACGTCGCAGACCAGAATCGGGGTCTTGCCGTGGGCGAGCGGGGTGTCGGCGTTGGCGGTCTTGGTCACCGCCAGTTTGCCGCCGTCGAGCACCAGCCAGGCCCAGCCGCTGCCGAACTGGGTCAGGCCGGCCTGATGGAACGCCTCCTTGAAGGCTGCGACGCTGCCGAAATCGGCCACCAGCTTCGCCTCGAGGGCCGCCGGAATCGCGCCGCCGCCCTTGGGCTTCATCGAATTCCAAAACAGGTTGTGATTGTAGACCTGCCCGGCGTTGTTGAAGATACCCTGCTGGTCTGCCTTGCCTGCTGTCGCCTTGACCACCTCTTCCAGCGTCAGCGCCGCCAGCGCTGTGTCCCGGGTCAGAGTGTTCAGATTGGTGACGTAGGTCTGATGATGCTTGCCGTGGTGCAGGTGCAGGGTCTGGGATGAGGTGTAGGGCTCGAGAGCGTCGTGAGCATAGGGCAGCGGGGCGAGTTCGAATGCCATTGGGATAACCTTTCGCTGGCGAAGGGAGATAAGCTCTGGAGGGCCGGGGCAGGGTGGTCGGATGCCACCCCGTCAGCCCGCGCCCGGATACCGATGAGATATTGCGCATGATTGTGGATTTTGGAAGGCGCAATCGCGGCATGCCGCCATGATAATCGGGATGGCCATCATTTTTTCATCGAGTTATCGTCGAGTTTCGAATAACTCCAGACAGTGGAAGGGACCGCTCCCTTGTCCGATCATCGCCTGTCGTCGTGCGGGCAGGAAGCCCGCCGCGCCGACCACGACCGCTACCTGACCTGTCTCTTTGCCGCGCCCGGGCCGCGCGAGGCGCTGTTCGCCCTGCTCGCCTTCAACGCCGAGATCGCCCGCATCCGGGATCTGGTGCGCGAGCCGATGATGGGGCGGATCCGTCTCCAATGGTGGCGGGAAACCATTGACCGCCTCTATCGGCCCGAGACGCCGCTGCCCGGCCATCCGGTCGCGGGGCCGCTCGGCTCGGCGATCCGCGAGCGCGGTCTTGGCCGCGGCCATTTCGAGACGCTGATCGATGCCCGCGAGACCGACCTGGAGGATCAGCCGCCGGCAACGCTGGCGGCGCTGACCGCCTATGCCGAAGCGAGTTCGGCGCCGCTGGTGGCGTTGTTCCTGGAGGCGCTGGGCGCGGCCGGCTGGCCTGAAGCGGGCAGGGCGGCAGCCCTTGAGGCCGGGCGCCAGGCCGGGATCGCCTGGGCGCTGACCGGACTGGTGCGGGCGCTGCCGTTTCACGCCGCCCGGCGTCGGGCCGTGCTGCCGGCCGAACTCTTCGGCCGCCACCGCATCACCCCCTGCGCTGCCCTCGACCGCAGCCTCGACCCGGCCGCGCTCGCGCCGCTGGTGGCCGAGATCGTGGCGCTGGCCCGGAGCCATCTCGCCCGGGCGCGCCAGCCGGCGGCGCTGGTGCCGAAAGCGGCCCTGCCGGCCTTGCTGCTGGCCTCGCTGGCCGATCTCTACCTCGACGCCCTGGAGCGCGCCGGACACGATGTTACGGCGCCCCGGGTCCAGCGTCATCCGCTGCGGCCACTGGTGCTGAGTTGGCGGGCGTTTCGCGGCCGCTATTGAGGCGTCCGGTGGATGGCGAAGCCGTTGAACGCCTGATCGGTGGCCATCAGTTCAATGCGGTTGATGTTGACGTGCTGGGGCAGGCCGGCGCACCAGACCACGCTTTCGGCGACGTCGGCGGGCATCAGCGGCCTCGTGTTGGCGTACACCTTTGCCGCCTGCTCAAGATCGCCGCCATAGCGCACCACCGAAAAATCGGTGCCGGCAACCATTCCGGGCTCGATGTTGGTGACGCGGACGCCGGTGCCCTGAAGATCGGCGCGAAGGGCCAGCGAAAACTGCTTCACGAACGCCTTGGTGGCGCAATAGACGTGGCCGCCGGGGTAGGGCCAGTTGCCGGCAACCGAACCGATGGTGATGATATGGCCGCGGCCGCGCGCGATCATGCCGGGCAGCATCAGCCGGGTCATCACCACCACACCCCTGTTGTTGGTGTCGATCATGCGCTCCCAGTCGTCGAGGGAGGCGCTCTGGGCCGGGCCGGCGCCCAGGGCCAGTCCGGCATTGTTGATCAGGACGTCGAGGGCGGCAAAATCCGGCGGCAGTCCCGCCACCGCGGCCTCGACCGCGGCGCGATCGCGAATGTCGAACGCCAGCAGATGCACCGGTACTCCCGGCAACTCGTCGGCCAGTGCCTCCAACCGCTGGCGCGTCCGCCCGGCCAGCACCAGCCGGTCGCCCAGCCCGGCGAAGCGCGCCGCAATCGCCCTGCCAAAGCCACCGGTGGCGCCGGTGATCAGGATTGTTCTGCTCATGACTGCTCTCCTCGTTCCTCGCGCTTGGCCTGCTGCCACAGCGCCTCCATCTCCTCGAGGCTGGCGTCGGACGGCGCGCGGCCTTGCCGCGCCAGCAGCGCCTCAATGCGCTGGAACCGACGCTCGAACTTGGCGTTGGCGCCCCGGATCGCGCCTTCGGGATCAACCTCCAACCGGCGGGCGAGGTTGACCAGCACGAACAGGAGATCGCCCAGTTCGTCGGCCACCCGGTCGTGGGCCGGGCCGCGGACGGTGCTGCCCGCAGCGGCGCGCAGTTCGACCCGGAGTTCGCCGACTTCCTCCTCGATCTTGTCCAGAATATCGATCGTCTCGGTCCAGTCGAAGCCGACCCGGGCCGCCCGCTTTTGCAGCTTGAGCGCCCGGGTCAGCCCGGGCAGGCCGCGAATCACGCCGTCGAGCGCACTCGGCGAGCGGCCCTCGGCGGCGGCCCCGGCCGCCCGCTCGGCCGCCTTTTGCTCCTCCCAGCGCACGGTCTGGGCCGCGGCATCGGCGATCTGAAGCGTGCCGAAGACGTGGGGATGGCGCCGGATCATCTTGTCCGAGATCGCTTCGGCCACCGCCTCGAAATCAAAAGCCCCGGCCTCATGGGCGATCTGGGCATGGAACACCACCTGGAACAAGAGGTCGCCCAACTCGTCGCGCAGCGCCGGCAGATCCGCGCGCTCGATGGCATCGGCAACCTCGTAGGATTCCTCGATGGTGTGAGGCGCCACGGTGCGGAAGCTCTGCTCGATATCCCACGGGCAGCCGGTCACCGGGTCGCGCAGCCGGGCCATGATCGCCAGCAGGCGGTCGATCTGGCGCTGGGCTTGCGGGGCGTGGGCAGGCGGGGCATCTGTGGGCATGGCGGCAATCACCGGAAACGGCCAAGAACTGTCAGCCACCCTAGCAAATGTCGGTCGCGGTGGGCGACCGCCTCGTGGCAAGCTCCGCATAATGTCGTCAGCGCGTCGATGGTCTCGGTGCCGAAGACCTCGGGATAATAACGGTGATGAACCTGGAGCGCGCCCGAGGCGTTGCACAGCCGGCAGCGCCGGCCGTCCCGTTCGACCGCGGCGCGGCGCAGCCGCTTCCAGGTCTCGGTGCGCAGATACGCGCGGTATTCCTTCTGCCGGGCGCTGAGCCGGCTTCGCACCACCAGTACCACCAGCGTGCGCAGTGCCAAAGCCAGCAGCAGCAGTCCGCCGAGCAGACCATAGGGCTCAATCGTCTCAGGCATGGTTCAAAGCTATATCGATATCTTGCATGCCATTCCTCATACATCCGTCGCATAAGATATATTATGGAAAATACTGACACGGTGGCGACGTCCGGGCGATGGTTTCCATAATATCTGGGCCCATAATAAATTCTGGGCCCATAATATACGGTGGGTTCCAAAATATCTGGATCTGCGAGCGATCAGGGGCCGGCATCGGCGGATATCTCGATCACGAGGCCGTCATAGGCCGGCATGACGCCCGGCGGCAGCGTCGTCACCAGCGTCTCGTAATCCAGGGTATTGTTCATGTGGGTCAGCCAGGCGCGCCGGGGCTTGACCCGCTCGATCCACTCCAGGGTGTTGTCGAGATGCGAATGAACCGGGTGCGGTTCCACCCGCACGCAATCGACCACCCAGTCAGTCACGCCCTCAAGGGCCGCAAACGCGGCCTCGTCGAGGCGCAGGACGTCGGTGGAATAGGCGAATGACCCAAAGCGAAACCCGAGCGTCCGGATGTAGCCATGGTCCTGAATGAAGGGTGTGACGGGGGTGTTATATATATTGAAAGAGTCTGTCCCCGAAATCACGGTGGGCACCAGCACCGGCCGGTAGTAAATATCGCCCCGATTGAGCGGCCGGAAGCAATAGCCAAAGCGCCGGTCGAGCCCCTCCAGGGTTTCCGGCAGGCCATAGACCGGAAGTGGCGCCAGCATCAGGCGGTTGATTTCGCGGAGGTCATCCAGTCCATGACAGTGGTCCGCATGATCGTGGCTGAACAACACGGCACTCAGGTATTCGACCCGGGCATCGATCAACTGCTCACGGAGATCCGGCGCGGTGTCGATCAGAATCGCGGTCGCGCCATCCTCGACCAGCACCGAAGGCCGGCGTCGCCGGTTGCGCGGATTGGTGGGATCGCAGGCGCCCCAACGGTTGCCGATGGTTGGGACGCCGTTGGAACCGCCGCAACCGAGGATGGTCACCCGCATGCCGCACGCGCCTTCGGAAACAGCCGGAAGAAATTGCCCGTGGTCTCGCTGGTGACCGTGGCGACGCTGACGCCCTTGATCCTGGCCACCGCCGCCGCGGTATGGGCGACAAAGGCCGGTTCGTTACGTTTGCCGCGATGGGGAATCGGCGCCAGATAGGGCGAGTCGGTCTCGACCAGCAGGCGGTCGAGAGGCACCGCCGCGATGTTGTCGCGCAGCGCTTCGGCCTTCTTGAAGGTGACGATGCCCGATATAGAGAGATAGAACCCAAGCTCGAGCGCCGCCTCGGCCATGGCGCGCGAACCGCTGAAACAGTGAATGAGGCCGGTCAGCCCCCTGCCCCCGCCGACATCCCTTAGAATGCCTATGGTTTCGGCTTCGGCGTCCCGGCTATGAACAACGGCTGGTAAGCCACTGATTATACATGCTTCCAGGTGCCGGCGGAAGCTCTCCTCCTGGGCCGGTCGCGGGCTGTGGTCGTAGAAGAAATCGAGCCCGGTTTCACCGAGTCCGACCACCTTGGGCCGCCGGGCGAGATCGACCAGCCGATCGACGCTCGCACCCGCCAGCTCCTCGGCGGCATGGTGGGGATGGACGCCAACAGTACAGACAACGTCAGAATAACGATCTGTAACACCATGAACTTGTTCAAACTTACTGATATGGGTGCAGATGGTGACCATCCTCCCGACTCCGGCCGCGCGCGCCCGCGCCACCACCGCCGCCTCTTCCTCGGCGAAATCGGGAAAATCGAGATGGCAGTGGCTGTCGACCAGCATCGGATCAGGCTTTCGGCTCATCGACATAACGGGGAAACACCCCCTGGGGCGCCGGCAGCTTTACCCCCGGTGTCAGCGCATGGTCCGGGCCGAGGTGGGCAAAAGTCCGAGCGTCCTCGGGCACCGCCAGCTGATCGAGAATCCGCGCCGAGGCATCGGGCATCACCGGCTGGGTCAGGATGCCGAGGTGACGGATGGTCTCGGCCAGGACATACAGCACCGTGCCCATGCGCGGCGGATCCGATTTCTTCAGCGCCCACGGCGCCTGCTCGTCGACGTAGCGGTTGGCGGCGCCGGTCACCGACCAGCAGGCGTCGAGCATCTTATGGAAGGCCTGAACCTCCAGTTCCCGCCGCGCCGTCTCCAGCAGGGCGTAAGCGCAGCCGAGCAATGTCTGGTCGGCCTCGCTGAACGGCCCCGGCTCGGGCACGACGCCAGCGCAATTTTTGGCGATCATCGACAGCACGCGCTGGACGAGGTTGCCATAATCGTTGGCGAGGTCACCGTTGATGCGGTTGACCATCGCCCGGTGCGAGAAGTCGCCGTCATTGCCGAACGGCACCTCGCGCATCAGGAAATAGCGCGTGGCGTCAAGGCCATAGCTGGCGACCAGCGTCTCGGGCGCGATGACGTTGCCGAGCGACTTCGACATTTTCTGGCCATCGATGGTCCACCAGCCATGAGCGAACACCCGGCGCGGCGGCGCAAGGCCGGCGGCCATGAGGAAGGCCGGCCAGTAAATGGCGTGAAAACGCAGAATGTCCTTGCCGACCATGTGCAGATCGGCGGGCCAGAACCGCTCGAAAGGCGTGCCCGGGCCGGCCACGGGATAGTCGAGGGCGGAGATATAGTTGGTTAGAGCGTCGAGCCAGACATACATGATGTGGCTCTCGTCGCCGGGCACCGGGATGCCCCATTTGAAGGTGGTGCGACTGATCGAAAGATCGCGTAAGCCCGATTTCACGAAGGCCATCACTTCGTTGCGCTTCCCCGGCGGCAGAATGAAGTCGGGGTTGCGCTCGTAGAAGTCCAGCAAGGGTTGCTGCCACGCCGAAAGCCGGAAGAAATAGCTCGGCTCCTCGACCCAGTCGCATTCGGCGCCGCTCGGGGCGATCTTCTTACCGCCGGGGGCGTCGCGCAACTCGTCCTCGCCGTAATAGGCCTCGTCGCGCACCGCGTACCAGCCGGAATAGGAGCCGAGGTAAACGTGGCCGTTGGCCACCAGCGCCTGCCACAGCGCCTGACAGGCGGCATGGTGGCGCTCCTCGGTGGTGCGGATGAAGTCGTCGTTGGTAAAATTCAGCAGGTCCGGCAAGGCGCGGAAGCGTTGAGAAACCCCGTCGGCGAACAGCTTCGGCGGAATGCCGGCCGCCGCGGCCGATTTCTCGACCTTCTGCCCGTGCTCGTCAGTGCCGGTGAGGAACTTGACCTCCCAGCCGTCGAGGCGCTTGAAGCGGGCCAGCACGTCGCAGGCCAGCGTGGTGTAGGCGTGGCCGATGTGGGGGACGTCGTTGACGTAGTAAATCGGCGTCGTCAGGTAATAGCGCGGCGTGCCGGCCATGAAACTCTCCCGCGGGATCACCGCCTTTAAGGTAGGGCCGCTTCGATGCTCAGCAAAGCGTTCAGCACCACCTGTTTGCGATCGAGGTTGGCGGCGTCGGCCCGGGCGAAAAGCTGGCTCGCCTTTTCCCATACCTCCAGCCAGCGATCAAGGCCGGGTTGCGCTGCGGCCAACCGCTGCAGCAGCGCGCCCTCCCCGGCCGTGATCTCTTCCGGCAACCGGCCCTCGGCCAGTGCCTTGACCAGCCGTGCCAGCCACCAGACCACCAGCCCGGTGGCGGTATCCCAGGCGTCGTCCTCGCCCTTGCGGGTCACGGAGTCGGCGAAGGCCAGCGCGGCCTTGAGATCGAGCCGCGGCAGCGTCGTCAGCACCGTGATCAAGTGCCGGTAAAGATCAAGGCCGCCTGCACCGGCGAGGCTGAGCGCGCGGCCGATCGAGCCCTCGGCCAACCGCGCCAGCGTCGCGCGGTCGGAATCGGCGAGATCGGGGCGGTTGGTGTCCAGCCAGCCGGCCACGGCCGCCTCAGGTAGCGGCCGCAGCAGCAGCGTGCGGCAGCGCGAGCGGATGGTCGGCAGGAGACCGCCCGGGGTCTCGGACACCAGCAGCAGCAAGGCTTGCTCAGGCGGCTCCTCAAGAACCTTTAATAAGGCATTGTGACCGCTTGCATTCATCTGCTCGACGCCATCGATGATCACCACCCGCCAGCCATCCTCTCCCGCGGTATGGCGCAGGAACGTGCTGACGTCGCGAACGTCGTCGACCGCGATCTCGGTCTTCATCTTGCCGCGCTTATCGTCATAGCGGCGCTCGACGGTCATCAGATCGGTGTGACCGCCGGCGCGGACGCGGCGGAATACCGGGTCGTCGGGGGCGAGATGGAGGCTGGCCGGCGGCGGTGGCGGGGCGCCGAAGAGGTCGAGGCCACCGCCCTGCCCGGCC
Organism: Rhodospirillaceae bacterium; assembly: GCA_037132135.1. Lineage (GTDB taxonomy): Bacteria > Pseudomonadota > Alphaproteobacteria > Azospirillales > Azospirillaceae > BOG-933. Next base: position 11,247 of record JBAXPR010000020.1, on the reverse strand, counting down.
CGGCCCCGGGCCAGCACGAAGCGGGCGAAGCGGAACGCCAGCGTCGCCTTGCCGATGCCGGCGGGGCCGCCGATCAGCCAAGCGTGGGCCATGCGTCCGCTGAGCCAAGCTGAAAGCAGCGTCCGTTCGGCCTCTGGGTGGCCGATGAGATCCGGATTTTCCCGCGGCGTCATGGTGCCGGTGCCGGCAGGCGGCGGTCGACCACCTCCAGGATCTCGGCGGCGACCGCCTCCTCGGTGCCGGCGGCGTCGATGACGGCGCAACGGCGGGGGTCGTGGGCGGCAATGTCGAGAAAGCCCTCGCGGAGCCGGCGATGAAAGCCGATCTCCATCCCCTCGTAGCGATCGGCGGCGCTGCGGGCCTGAGCCCGGGCCAACCCGGCCTCGGCCGGCAGATCGAGCATCAGGGTCAGATCGGGGTAAAAGCGGCCGATGACGTTGGCATAGATGCGAACGATGATATCCCGGTCAAAACCGAGCCCATAGCCCTGGTAAGCCATGGTGCTGTCCGAAAAGCGGTCGGAAATCACCCAGGCGCCGCGCTCCAGCGCCGGCCAGACCGTTCGCTCCAGATGGTCGCGGCGGGCGGCGAAGTGAAGCAGGGTTTCGGTGACCGGACTCCAGCGCCCGGCGGCACCGCTGACCAGGAGAGCGCGGATCTCCTCAGCCCCGGGAGCGCCGCCCGGCTCCCGCGTGGTCACGATATCGCGGCCACGCCGACGCAGCGCCGCGGCCAAGTGCCGGACCTGGGTCGACTTGCCGGCCCCCTCCCCGCCCTCGAAGGTGATGAAGCGGCCGCGCGCGATCATCTACTGGGCCTTGCTGCCAAACACGACGTGTCGGGCCGCGGCGCCAAGCCGGCCGAAAAGGCCGAGCCGGCCGACATCCTCGGCCGCAATCAGCGGCACTTCGCGGGTGGGGAAACCGGGCGCGGTCACCACCAGCTTGCCCACGGTTTGCCCCTTGACGATCGGCGCCGGCAGCGGCACCTGGGCCTGCATCGTCACTTTCAGGCTGCGCCGCGCCTCCTGCGCCATGGTCACGGTGAGGCCGTCGCCGGTCACCGCGGCCACCGTCGGCGCCTGACCGAGCCAGACCGGCAGGCTGTCAACGCTCTCGCCCGGCTTCAGGAGGGTGTAGGCGTTGAACTCGCGAAAGCCCCATTCGATCAGCCGCGCCGGTTCGTCGGCCCGCGCCTGCATGCTGGGCAGCCCGTTGATGACCAGGATCAACCGCCGGCCCTCGCGCTGGGCCGAGGCGATCAGGCCATAGCCGGCAACGTCGGTGTGCCCGGTCTTCAGCCCGTCGACGCCCATGTTGCGATAGAGCAGTGGATTGCGGTTGCCCTGCTTGATGCCGTGATAGGTAAACTCCCGCTCGGCATCGTAGTGATAATATTCGGAATAGGTATAGATCAGCGCCCGCGCCAGATTGGCCAGATCGCGGCAAGTCGAATAATGCTTGTCATCCGGCCAGCCGGTTGCATTGACAAAGTTACTGTCGTTCATGCCCAGTTCGTGGGCGCGCTCGGTCATCTTCTTGGCAAATGCCTCTTCGGTCCCGGCCAGCCCTTCGGCGAGCACGATCGAGGCGTCGTTGCCCGACTGGATGATCATGCCCCGGATCAGGTCCTCGACCTTGATCCGGGCGCCGAGTTCAACGAACATCTTGGAGCCCTGGGTGCGCCACGCATGCTCGCTGACCGGCAGCGTGTCCTCGAGGGCCAGCCGTTTTGCCCTAAGCGCCTCGAACACCATGAAGGCGGTCATGACCTTGCTCATCGAGGAGGTCGGCATGCGCTGATCGGCATTTTTCTCGAAGAGCACGGTGTTGGTGGTGGCGTCGACCAAGATCGCCTGCCGCGCGATGGTGTCGATGGTGGCGGCGCCGGCCGGGCCGGCCAGACCGAACACCACGAGGACAACCACGAGACCGGAACGCATCAGCGCACGAACGGAAAGCATCTCAAAATCCCTCTGCATCATACCGGACGACGTCGCACCCGAAGGTCAATCGACGATCACCCGGGCATTGGAGTTACCGGCCCCGACGACGCGGGCGAGAACGGCATCGGCCTGATCCACCGAATCGATGGGTCCCAGGCGAACGCGATAGAACTGGGTGTTGCCGACCCGGGCCTGACTGATCGAAGCCGCGCCGAAGCCGGCGACCCGGTCGCGGACCCGGTTGGCGTTGTCAAGCTGGCTGAAGGCGCCGGCCTGGACATAAATCTGATGGCCACCGGTTACCGGCCCCTGGCGCACCACCGGAGCCGGCAGAAAGCGGCCCTCCTCGGTGGTGCCGGCGACGGTGGCGGGTGGAGCGACCGCCGGCCGCGCCGCCGGCGGCTTCGGCGGTGCCAGGCCTGCGACTTCGACGGCGCCGCGCGGCGCCGCGACAGGCGCCGGACCCAGGCCGGACATCTCCACCGGGGCACCGGCGCGTGCGGCGGCGGCGACGGCCCGGCTCTCGTCGGCCAGAATTTGCACCCGCACCTTGGCGGTGCCGACGCGGTCGAAGCCGAGCAACTGGGCGCTACGATGCGAGAGGTCGATGATCCGGCTGCCGACGAACGGCCCGCGGTCATTGACCCGGACCACCAGCACGCGGCCGTTTTCGAGATTGGTCACCCGCACCAGACAGGGCATCGGCAGCGTCTTGTGCGCCGCGGTCACCTCTTCCTGGTTGAAGGTTTCCCCGTTTGCCGTCTGCTCCTTGTGGAAGCCTGGGCCGTACCAGGAGGCGATCCCGGACTCGTCATACTCATAGTTCTCAGCGGGATAATACCACACGCCGTTGATCTGATAGGGATTTCCAACCTTGTAATAGCCACGCGACGCCGCCCGGCCACGGTCGCCGACCGCGCCGGGACCGCTATAGCCGCCGCAAGCTCCGAGCGCCAGCACCAGCGCAAGCAAAAACGCATGCCGGACCAAATCCGGCAGCCCGTTTCTACGCAGGCCAACATCTATAGCCAGCATCCGAACCCACCCCAATATCTAGTGAGCGGCACTCTAACCAAATTTTTTCGGCCTGCCAAGCCCTCCGGAGCGACCTCCCGGTCTGAGGGCTTTGGCGCCGCCGTGGCCGGCCCGCTACAGAAAGCAGGCGAAGCTGTGACCGCCGGCACAGCGCGGTTCACCCCGAGTCGCTCAAATGTGCTAGACTTCCCTCAGGGAGCATCTGTGTGGTGGGAGATATGAAATGACACGGAAATCTTGGGCAGCGGCGGTGGTTGCCGTTCTGGCTCTGGGCGGCTGTGCCGACCTGAGCGATTCGCAGCAGCGGGTCTTGACCGGTGCCGGGGTCGGCGTGGCCAGCGGTGCCGTGATCACGGCGATCACCGGCGGCTGCATCGAATGCGGCGCGGCGATCGGCGGCGCGGTCGGCGCCGCGACCGGCTATGTCGTCGACGTGGTCAAGAAGAACCAGGAAAAGCCTGCGGCAAACTGATGCCGGGCGGCAGGGTGTCGCTGCCGGTATGACGCCGCGGCACCCTGCCTCTTGACCGGGCCGGGTGGGATGGCTCACTGCTCGTCTCTGGAAACAGTGCACAAATCCAGAGGCATCCGCATGTCCGAGCCCGTCAAGTACCTGCTGCCCGAAGAGGCCCTGCCCGTCGACTGGTACAATCTGGTCGCCGATCTGCCCGAAGCGCCGCCGCCGGTGCTCCACCCCGGCACGCTGCAACCGGTTGGTCCCGCCGATCTGGCGCCGCTGTTTCCCGACAGCCTGATTCTCCAGGAGGTCGCAACCGAACGCCGGATCGAGATTCCCGAACCGGTGCGCGAAATCTACCGCTTGTGGCGCCCGACCCCGCTCTACCGCGCCCGGCGCCTGGAGCAGGCCCTCGGCACGCCCGCGCGCATCTTCTACAAATATGAGGGCGTCAGCCCGGCGGGCAGCCACAAGCCCAACACCGCGATTCCGCAGGCCTTCTACAACAAGGAGGCTGGAACCAGGCGTATCGCCACCGAGACCGGGGCCGGGCAATGGGGCTCGTCGCTGGCCCTCGCCGGTGCGATGTTCGGCATCGAGATCGATGTCTACATGGTCAAGTGCAGCTACCATCAGAAGCCCTACCGGCGGGCGTTGATGGAAAGCTACGGCGCCCGTTGCGTTGCCAGCCCATCCACCGAGACCAACGCCGGCCGGGCGGTGCTTGCCGCCAATCCCGAAAGCCCGGGTTCGCTCGGGATCGCGATTTCGGAAGCGGTGGAGGTCGCGGCCTCGCGCGAGGACACCAAATATGCGCTCGGCAGTGTGCTCAACCACGTGCTGCTGCACCAGACCGTGATCGGCGAGGAAGCCATCGCTCAGATGGCAATGGCCGGGGCCTATCCCGACGTCATTGTCGGCTGTACCGGCGGCGGCTCAAATTTTGCCGGCATCGCCTTCCCCTTCCTCGGCGCCAAGCTGCGCGGCGGGCCCAACCTCCGGATCGTCGCGGTCGAACCGGCGGCCTGCCCGACCCTGACCCGCGGCCGTTACGCTTACGATTTCGGGGATACCGCCGGCCTGACGCCCCTGACCAAGATGCACACCCTCGGTTCGACCTTTGTGCCGCCCGGCTTCCATGCCGGCGGCCTGCGCTACCATGGCATGGCGCCGCTGGTCAGCCATATCAAGGAGTTGGGGCTGATCGAGGCCGTGGCCTACCGGCAGACCGAGTGCTTTGCCGCCGGCCTGCAGTTTGCCCGCTGCGAGGGCATCGTTCCCGCCCCCGAAGCCACCCACGCGGTCAAGGGCGCGATTGTGGAGGCGCTGAAGGCCAAGGCCGAGGGCATTCCGCGGACGATCCTGTTCTGCCTCTCGGGCCACGGTCACTTCGACATGGGGGCCTATTCCGAATACTTCGCCGGCCGCCTCGAAGATCAGGATTATGATGAGGCTGCCCTCGCCACCGCCCTCGCCGGCCTGCCGGCGGTGCCGTGAGCGGCCCGCCGTCAGATAATCAGCAACAGGGTCAGGAAGCCGGTCAGCGCCGAGGCGCTGAGGGTGGCGACCAGGGCGGTGCGGAGGCAGCGCTGGAGTCGCTGCCGCCGCAGGATGCGCGCCACCTGCTGGCGGCGGCTTTCCAGGCGTGAGGGATCGCTGCCGGTGGCGGATCTGTGCTGGGACATGGCGGGCTCCCTTCCGGGATGACGGGGCGGGACCGGGTTGGTCGATCAGCCGCAAGCGCCATGCCACCGCGGTATCAGCCGCAAAGCGGACGCCGGGTCAGGTCACTGGGAGTCGATCTTGCGGGGGCGCCTGAAGCGGCCCGGCCCGGCCTGACCGGGCAACTCGTGCCCGGCCGGCAGGAGTTGCCCGGTCGCCGCCGGTCAGCTGGAGAGCATGGCAAGGGCGGCCTTGAGTTTCGCCATCGCCGCCACCGCCTCGGCCCGGCGCTCACGGTTTTCCTCGATCACCTCTTCGGGAGCCTTGGCGATGAACTCGGCGTTGCCGAGCTTTTTGTCGACCTTGGCCACCTCGCCCTCAAGGCGGGCGACTTCCCGGGTCAGGCGGGCGCGTTCCTGGTCGAGATCAATGACGCCGGCCAGCGGCAGGATCAGCGTCGCCTCGTCGAGCACCGTCTGCACCGAACCGTGGGGTGCCGCGCCGCCGTGACGATCGACGGCGGAGAGCCGCGCCAGACGCAGGATCAGGTCGCGGTGACCGGCGAGGCGGGCCGTGGTGACCGCGCCGGCATCCCGGACCAGCAGCGGAATCTGCGAGCCGGCCGGCACCGACATCTCCGCGCGCACCGTGCGTACGCCAGAGATCAGCCGCACCACCCAGTCCATTTCGCTGTCCGCGTCGGCGTCGATCAGCGACCGGTCATAGGTCGGCCAGCGACCGGTGATCAGCCGCCCCGGGCGGGCGGCAATGCCGCCGGGGCTGAGTTGCTCCCACAACTCCTCGGTGATGAAGGGCATGACCGGATGGAGCAGTATCAGCACCTGATCGAGCACCCAGGCGGTGACGGCACGGGTCTCGGTTTTGGCCGCCTCGTCACCTCCGGTGAGGATCGGCTTGGTGAATTCGAGATACCAGTCGCAGAAGCTGCCCCAGGTGAACTGATAGAGCGCCCCCGCCGCCTCGTTGAACTTGAAGGCATCGAGCGCGGCCGAGACCCGGTCGGCCGCCCGCACCACCTCGGTCACGATCCAGCGGTTGACCGTCTGGGTCAGACCGGTCGGCACGAAGCCCGGACTGGTCAGGCACTGGTTCATCTGACAATAGCGGGCGGCGTTCCAGAGCTTGGTGGCAAAATTGCGGTAGCCCTCGACCCGGTTGCGCGCGAGCTTGATGTCCCGGCCCTGGGCCGCGAGCGCGGTCAGGGTGAAGCGCAGGGCGTCGGTGCCGTACTCGTCGACCAACTCCAGGGGATCAATGATGTTGCCCTTGGATTTTGACATCTTCTGGCCGCGCTCGTCGCGCACCAGCGCGTGGATGTAAACCGTGCGGAACGGCACATCCTTCATGAAGTGCAGCCCCATCATCATCATGCGGGCGACCCAGAAGAAAATGATATCAAAGCCGGTGACCAGGGTATCGGACGGATAATAGCGCGCCAGCTCCGTGGTCTGATCGGGCCAGCCGATGGTAGAGAATGGCCACAGCGCCGACGAGAACCAAGTGTCGAGCACATCCTCGTCGCGTCTGATCACCTCCGGTCTGCCATAATGCTTGAGGGCAGCCGCCTCGGCTTCGGCTTGGGTCTCATCGACGAATACCGTGCCATCGGGACCGTACCACGCCGGAATCTGGTGCCCCCACCATATCTGCCGGCTGATGCACCAGGGCTGGATGTTGCGCATCCATTCGAAGTACGTGTTCTCCCAATGTTTGGGGACGAACGCCGTACGTCCCTCTTCCACCGCCGCGATCGCCGGCCGGGCCAATGTCTGCGCGTCGACATACCATTGGTCTGTAAGCCAGGGCTCGATGGCGACGCCCGAGCGGTCGCCATGGGGCACCTTGTGGGTGTGGGGCTCGATGGTGTCGACCAGCCCCAGAGCCTCCAGGTCGGCGACGATCCGCTTGCGCGCCTCGTAGCGGTCGAGACCACGATAGGCTTCGGGAGCGTTGTCGTTGATGCGGGCGTCGCGGTCGAGGATATTGATCGCGGCCACCCCTGCCCGCTTGCCGACCTCAAAGTCGTTGAAATCATGCGCCGGGGTGATCTTGACCGCGCCCGAACCGGTTTCGGGATCGGCATAACTGTCGGCGACGATCGGAATCCGCCGCCCGACCAGCGGCAGCACGACGAACTTGCCGATCAGGGCCTGATAGCGCTCGTCCTCGGGATGGACCGCAACCGCAGTATCGCCGAGCATGGTCTCGGGCCGGGTGGTGGCAACGACGATGAAGCGCCCCGAGCCATCCTCGAGCGGGTATCTGAAGTGCCAGAGATGGCTCTTGACTTCGCGCTGCTCGACCTCAAGGTCGGAGATCGCAGTGTGAAGCTTTGGATCCCAGTTGACCAGCCTCTTGTCGCGATAAATCAATCCCTGCTTGTATAGCTCAACGAACACCCGGCGCACGGCCCGGTTGAGGCCCTCGTCCATGGTGAAGCGCTCTTTCGCCCAGTCGGGCGAGGCGCCGAGCCGGCGCAACTGACGGGTGATGGTGCCGCCGGACTCGGCCTTCCAGGCCCAGACCCGCTCGATGAAGCGGTCGCGGCCGAGATGATGGCGGGTCAGCTGCTCCGCCGCCATCTGGCGCTCGACCACCATCTGGGTCGCGATGCCGGCATGGTCGGTGCCCGGTTGCCAGAGAGCATCCAGGCCGCGCATGCGCTGATAGCGAATCAGGATATCCTGCAGCGTATGATTGAGCGCGTGGCCCATGTGCAGGCTGCCGGTGACGTTCGGCGGCGGCATCATGATGCTGTAGGGTCGCGCCGCCGAGCCGGTGTCGGCGGCGAACGCCCCCGAGGCTTCCCAGATCGGATAGAGTCTGGCTTCGACCTCGGCGGGTCGATAAGTCTTGTCCAGCATCGCTGAACCCCTTGTCTTTCAACGGTAAATGGGGGGATGCCGGCCTAGTAGTCCCGCGAGTGGCGGACCATCTTGTCCAGCTCCTTCTGAACCAGTCTTTCGACCAGACTCGGAAGGTGTTCGTCAAGCCATTCCCGCAGCAGCGGCCGCAGCAGTTCGCGGATCACGTCCTCGACCGTCCGGGCGCCGGCAGTGATCGGCATCGAACCGATGAAGCGCTCCCCCGAAAGGCTGTTGGCCAGCGACGAAAAGGCGGCGGTCGCCATCGCGGCCGGACGGTCCGAAACCAACCGGTCGTCTTCCACCGGCGGTGGCGGCTGATACCGGGGCCGGGGCGGCGGTGGGGGCGGTGGCGGCGCCATCGAGCGCCCGCCCCAGGGGTCATCCTCTTCCGGTTCACCGAACTCATCCTCGAGCACGTTGGTCAGCTCGAGGATGTCCTCTTCCTCCTCTTCCTCTTCCTCCTCCTGCATGGGTGGCGGCGGAGGGGGCGGCGGAGGCGGTGGCGGTGGCGGAGGCGGCGGAGGGGCAGCCTTCGGCGGAGGGGGCGGCGGAGGGGGCGGCGGTGGTGGTGGCTCCGCCACCTCGACCGGACGCGCGGGGGTATCACCATCCTCGGAAATGATCCGGCGAATGGAGGCGAGAATCTCCTCCATCGACGGTTCTTGCTGGGACTTGCTGTCGCTCATTGCTGACTGTTCCGAGGCTTGCTCCCTCGGGCCAGACTAATTCGGCGCCGGGAGAAAGGCTACCTCTATGTCGTGATGCGCTGAATTAGGGCCAAATACAGGGTAGCGAAGCCACACAACCACAGTCGGGAGCGACCGGGCCCGCCAAGCCCGCGCCCCAGGTCCTCCCCAGCCGAAAAATAAAATCGGCGGACTCGTCACTCGTCAATGCCATAGCCATACCAACGGCCACGGACGTTACGATAATGAGCTTCATAATCATAGTATTGCACGGGCAGCTTAAGCGTCTGCGCCGTCAGTTCTCCAACCGAAGCCAAGAGTGCGAAGATCGAAACGCTTTCATCATGTCGGGCCCTGACCAGATTGACTCGGGCGTTCAACAACGTTTGCTGGGTATTCAGCATGTCGATTACTGTACTGGAACCGACTGCGACCTGTTGGCGCATGCCTTCGGCTGCCAGCTCGTTGGCCTTCACGGCAGCCTGATAAGAGGCGATGCTGGCGCGCGCGGTGGCCAGCGACTGCCAGCTGGTGATCGCCGATTCCTCGGCGGTCCGCGAGGTCTGTTCGACCGCGATGCGGGCGGCGTTGGCGGTTTGACGGGCTGCCCGCGCCTTGGCCGCCAGCGCGCCGCCGTCGAGCGGGATCGACAAGGTGGCGATCAGGCTGCCGACGGTTCTGAAATCGTTGCGCTTGGTGGTATCAAGATTATGCAGGGCGCTGGCCGTGAGGCTGACCGAGGGCAGCAGCCCGGAGTCCGCGACGTCGACGGCGGCCTTGGCCGCCGACTCCGAATGCACCGCGTTAACCACCTTGGGGCTGCGGCCGCGGGCCTGGGCCACCGCCTCATCGAGGGATGCCGGCAGCGGATAGGACAGCCTGGGCAGGGTCAGCTTGCCCGGCGGCGCGCCGACCAGCTTGGCGAATGCGGCCTTGGCCGCCGCCAGACTGCCCTCGGCGGCGGTGCGTGCCGCGCTGGCGCTGGCCACCTGAGCCTCGTGAAGCGCGACGTCGGTCCGGGTGACTTCGCCAGCTCCGAAGCGACCGCGAAAGGCATCAAGGTCGCGTTTTTGCACCGTCTCGAAGTTGACCTGCAACTCCAGCAGCGCCTGGGCCTGAATGACATCGAGATAGGCGGCCGCGGCCTGCAGCAACACCGTCTGCTCGGTGTCGAGCAGCGCCGCGCGCTGGGCTAGCACCGCCGCCTCGGCCTGCTCAATGCCGGCGTCGATGCCGCCGCCCTTGTAGAGCGGTTGGGTCACCGCAACCCCGACCGTGCGCGGATTGGTCGGGTACCATTTATTGGGGTAGTTGCTGACGGCGCTTCCGGCCTCGGAATAACCGGTGGCCCCGGCGTGAGTGTCCGTCTGTCCGGCGCTGCCGGTCAGGGCCGCGGATGGCCGCGACTGGGCCCGGGCCTGGGGCACACCCTCATCGACCGCACGCAACGTCGCTCGGGCGCCGCTGAGCACCGGATTGCTGAGATAGGCCCGGGCCAGCGCTTCGTCCAGCGTCTGGCCCCAAGCCATGCCGGCCGAGACCAGCCCGGCAGCCGTCAACGCACCCGAAATCCACAGCGCGCTGTGGCTGCGTCTGGTCGCCATCCTCATTGGCCGATTCCGTCCCGACGTCGCGGTGTCGCCTCTCTCAGAACACGAACCTCGGCTTGAACTCGAATCCCGGCAGCACGGGCGCCGTGGCATCGAACAAAGACCGGCTCGACACCGTGGTGCCGGCCTTTCGATACAGCCGGGCCTGGCCGAGCCGGGCGATGTCATGCTGGCAGGAGATCACCGCCACCAGACGACCGTCCTCGGCCAACTGATCAAAAAGTGCCGGCGGCACCTCGGCGACGGCGCCATTGATGATGATGACGTCGTAGGGCGCCTTGGCCGGATAGCCCTCGGCCAGCCCCGCGGTGACCACGGTGGCGGAGTCGCAGGCCTGCGCCGCCAGCGTCCTTGATGCCCGGTCGACGAGGTCGGGGTCGGACTCAACGGCAATCACCGCATTCGCCAGCCTGACGAGCAGCGCGGTCGAATAGCCGGTGGCGCAGGCAACGTCGAGCACGATATCGCCCGGTGCAATCTCGGCCGCCTGGAGCATGCGGGCGAGAATCATCGGCTCCAGCAGACGCCGGCCGTTACCCACCGGAATTTCCTCGTCGATATAGGCGATGCCCTGCGCCTCCTGCGGCACGAACGCCTCGCGTGGCACGGTATTGAGAGCGATAATCAATGCCGGGTCGGTGACGCGATTCGGACGAATCTGTCCCTCGACCATATTGACTCGAGCATTTGCAAAATTGGACATGGCGGCCGTGGCGGTTGGAGGAGTCTGGAAGCATTCACCCGACACGACTTATAGCGGTGACGCCGTGGGAAAACAATGCCGGGACCGCTGATCGGATATGACATTTCCCCGCCATCCGGCATTGACCCGCCCCGAGCGCCGGTCTATAAGGCGCCCCAGCGTTCGGTGGCCATGCCCGATCGCCGGTGGCAAGCGGCCATCTGGACGGCGCGGTGGCAGAGTGGTGATGCAGCGGACTGCAAATCCGCGTACGGCGGTTCG
>JBAXPR010000019.1:0-41205 GCA_037132135.1 Rhodospirillaceae bacterium | reverse complement strand
ACGCATTAAGCTGCGGCACTTGTATCCACATTTTGACTGACTCGGGGCACTAGGTATCGAATCGGTGATTGGCATTATGGCATTTCACGAAGCGCTGTAATGATACTTAGAAACAAAGATCAGTAATAGGTTTGATGCCGGTGAGGCAAACGGCATTCCGGCATGACTGCTGAACCATGGTTAGGCGGTCGCGTCAGGCGGGCCTGTCTGCGGCAGTCCCGACACGCGAGGGTCAAAGAATTATTTACCGATCTATCGTCGTCATGTTGCCAGCTACACCGTGAGTATGAATCAGCAAAGCAAATATTTTATTAATTTTGAGGGGCATCGCGCTCGAGCGGCAAAAACTCCGAAGACTTCGGAGTTTCTTGAAAGCGCCAATAACGGGACGCGGGCCTGGGACGGCGCCGACGGGTCAGGCCGGAGAGCGCGTGATCGCCTTGATCAGGCCGCGCGGATTGCCCGACATTTCGGCAATCTTGTTGTCCTGGGCTTCGAGGAAGCAGCGGGTCAGCCGTTCGCCGTCCGTGCCGCCGACGTCCGCGCTCGGCACCTTGCGGTTCGAAGTGCGGCGGCCGTCCTCGTAGAGGACGTCGAAGAGGATGAAGGCGCTCTCGACAACGGGTTTCTTACGAGCCAACGGTCTCTCCGCTCTCAGGAATGGACGCCTCGGCGTCCGGGGCCGACTGATCGCCGTTCGGCTCTTCCGGCTTTACGGCCTCGTCCTGCCGGCGCTGAAGCTTTTCCTGCTTCTTCTGCTCCTTGGCCCGGGACCGCACCGCACGCTGCTGATTATAATTCGGCTTGAACGCCATTGGTCATTCTCCTGCGCCACCGCGCGGTCACGACACGAAAAAGGGCACCAGACATCTGGCGCCCTCTCGACGAACCAAAGAGCCCGAGCTTCAGACCGCCCGCAGGTTTTCCGCCGACGATTTTCCGCGCTTGGGATCGCGCTGCTCGTCGTAAGAGACTTTCTGGCCCTCGACCAAACCCCGCATACCGGCGCGCTCGACCGCGGATACATGGACGAAAACATCCACACCGCCGTTATCCGGCTGAATGAACCCGAAGCCTTTTGTCGTGTTGAACCACTTCACCGTGCCGATAGCCATGTCAATCCTTTAACCCTTAGCGGACAGTGCCCGGCACGACCCGCGCCGGGCATCGTTCGATTGGGGGACGCCGCGGACTGACCGCCAAGAGCGGCGGGATCGGCGGGACACACCCAACGAATGAGATTGGCATTAGATAGACCGCGGACCCGAAGCGCAAGGGGCATGGATGGCCGATCCGCTTTTCTCTTGACAGGGCTCCGCCGGATGGCGGTTTTCCCCGGCCGCGCCGGCCTTTAAAATCCCCGGCGGTGCCGCTATGGTAGCCGCTCTCTCAGCGGGGCGTGAAAGCGGGACATGACGCAGCTCAACACCTATCGCGGCGGACCGGACGAACGCGGGCATTTCGGTATCTATGGCGGGCGCTTCGTCGCCGAAACGCTGATGCCGCTGATCCTCGACGTCGAAAAGGCCTATGGCGCAGCCAAGGACGACCCGGAGTTCCTCAAGGACCTCCGCTATCACCTGACCTATTATGTCGGCCGCCCGAGCGCGCTCTATTACGCCCGGCGCCTGACCGAGGAGCTGGGCGGCGCCAAGATCTATTTCAAACGGGAGGAGCTGAACCACACCGGCGCCCACAAGATCAACAACTGCATCGGCCAGATCCTGCTCGCCCGGCGCATGGGCAAGACCCGGATCATCGCCGAAACCGGCGCCGGCCAGCACGGCGTGGCCACCGCCACCGTCTGCGCCCTCTTCAATCTGCCCTGCACCATCTATATGGGCGAGGTCGATATCGAGCGCCAGAAGCCCAACGTCTTTCGCATGCGCCTGCTCGGAGCCGAAGTGAAGCCGGTGACCTCGGGCGCCCGCACCCTCAAGGACGCGATGAACGAGGCGCTGCGCGACTGGGTGAGCAACGTCTCCGACACCTATTATCTGATCGGCACCGTCGCCGGCCCCCACCCCTATCCGCAGATGGTGCGCGACTTCCAGGCGGTGATCGGCGAGGAAACCCGTGAACAGCTGCTGGCCGCCGAGGGCCGGCTGCCCGACAGTCTGGTCGCCTGCATCGGCGGCGGCTCGAACGCGATGGGCCTCTTCTACCCCTTCCTCGACGAACCGGGCGTGCGCCTGATCGGCATCGAAGCCGCCGGACTCGGGCTCGACACCCCCAAGCACGCCGCCTCGATGGCCGGTGGCGCCCCGGGAGTGCTGCACGGCAACCGCACCTATCTGCTGCAGGACGGCGACGGCCAGATTCTCGAGGGCCATTCGATCTCGGCCGGGCTGGATTATCCCGGGGTCGGCCCCGAGCATTCCTGGCTGCATGATCTCGGCCGGGTCCACTACGAGTCGGCAACCGACGCCGAGGCCCTCGAAGCCTTCAAGCTGTGCGCCCGCACCGAGGGCATTCTGCCCGCCCTGGAGCCGGCCCACGCCCTGGCCTACATCATCCGCGCCGCCGGCGCCCTGCCCAGGGACCACCTGATGGTGCTTGGCCTTTCGGGCCGGGGCGACAAGGACATCTTCACCGTCGCCGACGCGCTGGGGACCACGATATGAGCACCGAAGGCCGCATTCCCCGCCGCTTCGCCAGCCTCAAGGCCGAAGGCCGCGCCGCCCTGGTCACCTTCCTCACCGCCGGCGATCCCGACGCCGGCACCAGCCTGGAGCTGATCCGCGGCCTGCCCGAGGCCGGGGCGGATCTGATCGAGATCGGCATGCCCTTCACCGACCCGATGGCCGATGGTCCGGCGATCCAGGCCGCCTCCTTGCGCGCGCTCGCCGCCGGCATGACCCTGGCCGGAACGCTGGCCCTGGTCCGGGCCTTCCGGGTCGGCGACGACGCCACGCCGGTCATTCTGATGGGCTATTTCAACCCGATCTACCGCTACGGCGTCGACCGCTTCCTCAGCGACGCCAAAGCCGCAGGAGTCGATGGCCTGATCGTGGTCGATCTGCCGCCCGAAGAGGATGAGGAACTCTGCCTGCCCGCCCTGGCCGCCGGCATCAGCTTCATCCGTCTCGCCACCCCGACCACCGACGACGCCCGCCTGCCGGCGGTGCTGCGCCAGACCTCGGGCTTCGTGTATTATGTCTCGATCACCGGCATCACCGGCACCGGCGCCGCCAGCGATCAGGCGATCACCGAGGCCGTGACCCGGCTGCGCCGCCACACCGATCTGCCGGTGGCGGTCGGCTTCGGCATCAGCAGCCCCGAGCGCGCCGCCGCGGTGGCCGGGGTCGCCGACGCCGCCGTGGTCGGCTCCGCGATCGTCAGTCGCCTGGCCAAAGGGCTGGATGCCCGGGGCAAGGCAAGCGCCGGGCTGGTGGAGGATGTCCTCGCCTTCGTCCGCGAGCTGGCGGCCGGAGTGCGCGGGGCGAGGCGGTAGGAGGAGACGCGGCCATGGGCACCTGCGGCACCGATTCCGACGACGATCTCGAATACCGCCCGCCGACGCGGGAGGAAGTCTTCGCCCAGCTCGAAGACTGGCGCCGGCGCCTGCACGCCCTTTACACCGACATCATCTCCTGGCTGCCGGAAGGCGAAGGCTATGAGACCGAAATCCGCGACACCCTGACCGACGAAGGGCCGATGCGGATGGCGGGCGTCCCGCCGCAACCGGTGCCGGAGTTAAGGGTTTTGCGGCACGGTGAGTTGATGGTGACGTTCACTCCGGACGCCTGCTGGATCATCGGAGTCCTGGGCAGGGTGATGGTGTCGAACGGAAGCCATCGCCCGCACAAGCTGGTGGAAGTCGATTTCCCGGCATCGAAAATCGGTTGGCGCTTATACCGAAGCGATTGGCCGTCGCCTTCCCTTCAAGATCCATCGAGCCTACTACAACCGAGGGATCCGCGCCTTCTTTCTGGAGTCCGCTTTGATGGTGATCAGCTTTGCGGCCTAGTGGAAATTAGCCATGGATGACATTTCCGATATCTGGGATGCTTACGTCCTCCGTGCGAGCATGATCGGTACAGAGCAGCATCGGTGGCGATCCAGGGGTGAGATTAAGAAAGTTCTGTATCTTGAGCAAATGCAAAAAATTGACGATCACGCTTATTATTGTTTAGTATTTGCCCAGTTCGACAATTTCATAAAGACACGATTCCGGAATCTTATCGCCATCGAGACAGCCACCGCAAACGGATCAACCCGAGCCGCCTGGAAGTACCTCAAAGGAAATAAGCCAGACTTTGTATCCATGATCGAGCTGTTGCTTCCTGACCACCCCCTTATCCATGAGCGCGTCCGCGAGCTGTATCGAGACAGAAACCGCATTGTCCATGATGCCAAACTCACGCTGTTGATTGAGCTATGGCGCATCGTTGATGACCTCAAATACATCGCCGAATTGATCGACACCACTCTCCCCACCCCCGAGGCCGCCCCATGAACTGGCTCAGCAATTACGTTCGTCCCAAGATCCGTGCTCTGGTTGCGCCGCGCGAGGTGCCGGAGAATCTCTGGCACAAGTGCCCCAGCTGCGAGGCGATGATCTTTCATCGCGAGATGGAGGAGGATCTGCATGTCTGCCGCCATTGCGGCCACCACATGCGGCTCGACCCCGAGAAGCGGCTCGGCATGCTGTTCGACAATGGCGACTACCAGCTGGTGGATCTGCCGAAAACGCCGGTCGACCCGCTGAAGTTCCGCGACACCAAGCGCTACACTGACCGCCTCAAGGAGGCTCAGGCCAAGGCGGCGCGGGCCGACGCCATCGTGGTCGCCTTCGGCAAGCTGGGCGGCATGGATGTCGTGATCGCGGCCTTCGACTTCCGCTTCATGGGCGGCTCGATGGGCATCGCGGTCGGCGAGGGCCTGCTGTCGGCGGCGAGGCTGGCGGTGTTGCAGGACGCGCCACTGATCGTGGTCCCGGCCTCGGGCGGCGCGCGGATGCAGGAGGGCATTCTTTCGCTGATGCAGATGCCGCGCACCGTAATCGCGGTCGAGATGGTCAAGGAAGCCGGCCTGCCCTACATCGTGGTGCTGACCGACCCCACCACCGGCGGCGTCACGGCGTCGTTCGCGATGCTGGGCGACATCCAGATCGCCGAAAAGGGCGCCCAGATCGGCTTCGCCGGCGCCCGGGTGATCGAGGATACCATTCGCGAGACCCTGCCCGAGGGCTTTCAGCGCTCCGAGTATCTGCTCGACCACGGTATGGTCGACATGGTGGTGCACCGCAAGGATCTGCGCGACACTCTGGCCCGCATTCTCAACCTGTTGCGTCACTCTGGCCCGTCGGCCGAACTGGTCGTGCTGGGCGCGGTCGAGCAGACCGAGGTGCCGAAGCTGGGGTTCGAGGCTGAGGCGCGCAAGAGCGGCGACGGCAAAGAGGGCAAGGACAAGAAGGACAAGGCCAGAGGCAAGGAGGCCGAGACGGCCGAAGCCGCCGACGGTGAGCGCCCTGCCTCCTGACCGCGCCGACCCGGTGCTGGAGCGGCTCCGGCACCTGCACCCCAAGGTCATCGACCTCTCGCTGGACCGGATTCAGCGGCTGCTGGCGGCGCTCGGTCATCCCGAGCGCCGGCTGGCGCCGGTGGTTCACGTCGCGGGCACCAACGGCAAGGGCTCGACGCTGGCCTTTTTGCGCGCCTGTCTCGAGGCGGCGGGCTATCGGGTCCATGTCTATACCTCGCCGCATCTGGTGCGTTTTCATGAGCGCATCCGGCTTGCCGGCACACTGATCTCCGACCATCGCCTGACCCAGTTGCTGGAAGAGTGCGAAACCGCCAACGGCGGCAACCCGATCACATTTTTCGAGATCACCACCGCCGCCGCCCTCCTGGCCTTCGCCCGCGAACCGGCCGATGTCGTGCTGCTGGAGACCGGACTGGGGGGACGACTCGACGCCACCACCGTCGTGGACCGGCCGGCTGTCACCGCGATCACCCGCATCTCATACGACCACATGACTTTTCTCGGCGACAGCCTGACCGCGATCGCCGGCGAGAAGGCGGGAATCCTGAAGCCGGGGGTGCCGGCGGTGCTGGCGCCCCAGCCGGCGGCCGAGGCCGCCCACACCCTCTTGCGGGCCGCCGCCGCCCGCGGGGCTCCCCTGGTGCCGTGGGGGGTGAAGGGGCTCAAGGACGGCGGCTTCCGCTACGATGGCCCGCGGCGCGCCCTGGATCTGCCGGCCCCGGCCCTGATCGGCGGCCATCAGCGGCTCAATGCCGGCGTTGCCCTGGCCTGCCTCGACGCGCTGGCCGGCCGTCTCCCGGTGGACGACGCGGCCGTGCTCCGCGGTCTGGCCACCGTGAACTGGCCGGCGCGACTCCAGCGGCTCCGCCAGGGACCGCTGGTCGCCGCCCTGCCCGCGGGCTGGGAGCTTTGGCTCGATGGCGGCCATAACGATTCCGCGGGTGAAGTCCTCGCCGCCCAGGCCGCGCTTTGGGCCGCGGCATCGCCCGCTTTGCCGCTGGTGCTGGTGTTCGGCATGCTCGGCACCAAGCGGCCGCTCGACTTCCTCGCCCCGCTGGCCCGCCACGCCGTCGCGCTCCAGGCGGTGCCGATCCCGGGCGAGGCCGCGGCACTCACCGCCGCCGATGCCGCCGACGTCGCCCGCAGCGCCGGATTCGCCGAAACCCGGGCCGCGACCGGTCCGGCGGACGCCCTCGCGGCCCTGGTGTCGACCCGGCCCGGCCCCTGCCGGGTGCTGATTTGCGGCTCGCTCTATCTGGCCGGCCACGTGCTGGCCGATCATGACTGAGCGGCCCGATGGCGCTCCGCCACGATTGACATCGACGGCGTCATGCGCCAGGACTGATCCGGCTATGTCAACATCATTGCCACTCCTGATCTGGACCGAAAGTCTGATGATCGGCGTCGACGCCATCGACGCCGAACACCAAGCGTTGCTGACCCTGATCAATGACAGCCTGAGGTGCGGCGAGACGCCCTTCGGCGCCGAGGAAGGCGCAGCGATGATCGACCGTCTGCTCGGCCTCGCCATCGAGCATTTCTGCCATGAAGAAGAGGTGATGGTGCGGATCGGCTATCCCGATTTCCACCGCCACCGCCGCGCCCACATCAAGCTGCGCGAGCAGGCGCGCTTCTTGAAGCGGGCGCTCGCGGAGGAGGGCGGCGCGGCGATCTCGCACGCCGAGTTGGCCGGCTTTCTCTCCGGGTGGCTGATCGACCACCTCGCCGGGATGGACATGCTGCTGCGCCCGCATATCGCGCGCCATGTCGCACTCAACGGCCCCCTCTGAACACCGCCCTTGTGATACCCTCCGGACTGCCATGCCGCATCGTCCCATCCTCGTCCTCACCGGCGCCAGCCGGGGTATCGGTCACGCCACCGTCCGGCGCTTCAGCGAAGAAGGCTGGCGCGTCATCACCTGCTCGCGCGAGGAGGTGCCGCCCGAATGCCGGCGGGACAGCAACTGGACTCACCACATCGTCGCCGACCTCGGCGATGAAGAGAGCCGGGCCACCTTCATCGCCGCGGCGAACCGGATTCTCGGGGGCGGGCCGCTGCACGCCCTGGTCAACAACGCTGGCGTCTCGCCGAAAACACCGTTCAAGGAGCGCCTGGGCTGCCTCAACGGCGACATCGCCGGTTGGCGCACGGTCTATGAACTCAACCTGTTCGCGCCGCTGGTGCTGGCCCGCGGTTTTGCCGCCGCGCTGGCCAGGGCCAAGGGCGCGATCGTCAACATCACCTCGATTGCCGGCCATTCGGTGCATCCCTTCGCCGGTTCGGCCTACAGCACCTCGAAGGCGGCGCTCTCGGGCCTGACCCGCGAGATGGCGGTCGAGTTCGCCCAGCTCGGGGTCCGGGTCAACGCCGTGGCGCCGGGAGAAATCGAAACCGCGATGCTGTCGCCGGAAACCGAAGTCCTCATTCCGCGGATTCCGCTCAACCGGCTCGGCACGCCCGAAGACGTTTCGGCGATCGTGTTCCGGCTGTGCACCCCCGAAATGGCCTATATCACCGGCTCGGAAATCTTCGTCACCGGCGGCCAGCATCTGCTGTGAGTCTTTTTTGTTGCGCCGCGGTTGAAATCCGGCGGCGCGACGTCTAACAACGGCCAGTCTCAAGGCCCAAACGAAGGAGCAGGACGATGTCCCTGATGGAATGGACGGAACGCATGAGCGTCGGCGTCGCACAGTTCGACGAAGAGCACAAGAAACTGATCGTCCTCATCAACGACCTCTTCGACGCCGTTCAGGCCGGTCGCGGCCGGCAGGCGCTGGGCAGCGTGCTTGATGAACTCATTGACTACACAAAGACCCATTTCTCGCATGAGGAACATCACCTCAAGAAGCTGGGTTACCCGGGCTATGAAGACCACAAGAAGGAACACGACGCCCTGGCCAAACAGGTGCTCGACATTCAGCGAAAATACCACAGCGGCGCCACTGCGATGCTGAGCATGGAAGTGATGAGCTTCCTCAAGAACTGGCTGCTCACCCACATCCAGGGCACCGACTTCCTCTACACGGCCTTCCTCAATGAAAAGGGCGTGCGCTGAGGCTTGGCCCTCCGTTCACCCAGCGCGTCGTTGCCTCCCGGCGGCCAAGCTGCTAGGGTCCGCCGCGACTCGATCCCCGGCTCAGGAACTATACGGTATCTGCCATGAAGGTGAACGCCAACACGATGCGCCCCGGCCACGTTATGGAACATAACGGCAAGCTGTGGGTGGTCGCCAAGACTCAGATCGTTCAGCCGGGCAAGGGCGGCGCCTTCATCCAGATCGAGATGAAGGACGTGCGCACCGGCACCAAGACCATCGAGCGCTTCCGCACCCAGGAGTCGGTCGAGCGCGCCCGGCTCGACGACCACGAGATGCAGTTCCTCTTCAGCGAGGGCGACGATTTCACCTTCATGGACGACACCAGCTTCGAGCAGATCGTGATCAAGCGCGACGTGATCGGCGACCCGGCGGTGTTCCTGCAGGAGGGCATGAAGGTCACGGTGCAGAGCCACGAGGGCTCGCCGCTCGGGGTCGAGATTCCCCAGACCGTGACCCTGGCCATCCTCGAGGCCGACCCGGTGGTCAAGGGCCAGACCGCCTCCTCGTCCTACAAGCCGGCCAAGCTGGAAAACGGCGTCCGTGTCATGGTCCCGCCCCATATCGAGGCCGGCACCCGCATCGTCGTCGATACCGCCGAGGGCACTTATCTGGAACGAGCCAAGGACTGATCACACCCCTATGGCACCCCGTTCCGCTACCATCAACGTCATGGTCCGCGCCGCCGAAAAGGCCGGGCGACTGTTGATCCGCGACTTCGGCGAAGTCGAACAGCTTCAGGTTTCACGCAAAGGGCCGGCGGATTTCGTCTCCACCGCCGATCTCAAGGCGGAAAAGGCGGTCAAGGCCGAACTCCAGAAGGCCCGCCCCGAGTTCGGCTTCCTGATGGAGGAGTCGGGCGCTGCCGAAGGTCGCGACAAGGGCAGCCGCTGGATCGTCGATCCCCTCGACGGCACCACCAACTTCCTGCACGGCCTGCCCCATTGGGCGGTCTCGATCGCCCTCGAGCGCGAGGGCGAGATCGTCGCCGGCGTAGTCTACGAGCCGGTGCGCGACGAGATGTTCTGGGCCGAAAAGGGCCAGGGCTGCTTTCTTAACGCCCAGCGCCTCCGGGTCTCCGAACGGCGCCGGCTGGAAGATTCGCTGGTGGCCACCGGCATTCCCTTCAAGGGCCGGGGCGATCACCCCCCCTTCCTCCGGCAGCAGACGGCGGTGATGGCCGAGGTCGCGGGCATCCGCCGCTTCGGCTCGGCCGCCCTCGACCTCGCCTATGTCGCGGCCGGCCGCTACGAAGGTTATTGGGAAAGCGGGCTCTGCCCCTGGGACATCGCGGCCGGGATTCTGCTGGTCACCGAGGCCGGCGGCTTCGTCACCGAGATTGCCGGCGGCCGCAATCCGCTTTATGGCCCGACCCTGCTCGCCGCCAATTCCCATCTGCACCGGCCGCTGTCAAAATTGCTGGTCGCGGCCAACCCCAAGGCGGCGACCGAGCCTCCGGCGCCCTGACCCGGCGCCGGTCCGCCCCGAGCTGCCGATTGTTCCGCGACGCCGGCTGAGGTATGACCGGGGCGGGGATTACCGCTCCCGGCTTCCCCGCGTGAGGACGACGATGGCAGGGGCTGCGAAACGAGACATCGGCTCCGGATGGGCAGGCCGCGGCATCGCGCTGGCCTGCCTTGCCCTCGCGGCCTGCGCCGATGGCAGGCCGCCGGTGACGGCGCCGCCCCGACCGCCGGCACCGATGGTGGCGCCCCAGCTGCCGCCGCCTTCACCCGAGTTCAACGCCCAGGTGGCCAGGCCCCTGCCTCTGCCCGAACCGCCGCGGCTGATGACCCTGGCGCCGCCGGCGGCGCCGGGGCCGGTAGCGGTGATGGCGCCGCTGCCCAGTCCGGAACCACTCGATTTCACCCTGGCACCGGTGCCGCAGCCGGCCACACCGGGCCAGATCGCCCGGCCGATGCCGCGGCCGGCCGGGAGCCCGGCGCCGCTCCGGGATGAGGCCGGATGGCCGCCGACCGCGGCGCCGACCCCGTCCTCGCCGCCGCCTGCGAATGATGAAATCGGAGTCGCGGGCGGTTTCCGGCTGTTGTTCGCACCGGGGTCGGCCGAGTTGCCGGCGGTCGCGGCGGCGGTGCTGCGCGAGATCGCCGAAACCATGGCGCAAGACCTGCGGCTGCGCCTGAAGGTCGCGGCGTACGCCAGCGGCGAGGCGGAAAACCCGGTGCCGGCCCGCCGCTTGTCCTTGCAGCGCGCCCTCAAGGTGCGCGAAGCTCTGGCCGGCGAGGGCATTCCCAGCCTCCGCATCGACGTGCTGGCCCTCGGCATCACCGCCGAGGCCCCGCCCCGGGACCGCGTCGATCTCCTGCCGATCCACTAGCCACCCCCAGCCACGGAAACTCCCATGTCGCGGCCGCAACGCTACCTCAACCGGATGTTTCTGTTCCTGATCGCCGTCTGCGGCGTGGCCTTTCTGCTGTTTCCGACCCTGGCCCAGGCCTTCGCCGTCAATGGCGCGCTCAACAGCCTGATTCTCGGCGTGCTCGCCTTTGGCATTCTTTATATCTTCCGCCAGGTCACCCGGCTGTTTCGCGAGGTGCGCTGGCTCAGCGAGTTCCGCACCGCCAAGCCGGGCACCGTGATGCGCGCGCCCGAGCCGGTGCTGCTGTCGCCCCTGGCCAACATGCTGGCCGACCGCGGCCCCGACCACATCCGGCTGTCGGCCCAGTCGATGCGCTCGGTGCTCGACGGGCTGGGCGCCCGCCTCGACGAATCGCGCGAGCTGTCGCGCTATCTGATCAATCTGCTGATCTTTCTCGGTCTGCTCGGCACCTTCTGGGGCCTGCTCAACACGATTCATTCGGTGGCCGGGGTGATTTCGACCCTTTCGGTCGAGGGCAACGATCTCGGCACCATGTTCGGCAGCCTCCAGAGCGGCCTTGCGGCGCCGCTCGCGGGCATGGGCACGGCCTTCAGCGCCTCGCTGTTCGGCCTCGCGGGCTCACTGGTGCTCGGGTTCCTCGAATTGCAGGCCAGTCAGGCCCAGAACCGCTTCTTCCAGGAGGTCGAGGACTGGCTTTCGGGTGCGACCCGGCTCTCCTCGGGGGTCGGGCTGGGCGATGGCGAGCACTCGGTGCCGGCCTATCTCGAAGCGCTGCTGGAGCAAACCGCGGAAAACCTGGACACTCTCCAGCGCACCATGGGTCACTACGAGGAAGGCCGGCGCTCGACCAACGCCAACCTCGCGGCGCTGGCCGAGCGGCTCAGCACCCTCACCGACCAGATGCGCGCCGAGCAGGCGCTGCTGCTGTCGCTGGCCGAGAGCATGGTCGGCTTCAAGCCGGTGCTGGCCCGGCTCTCTGACAGCGGCAACGGCGGTTTCGGCATCGACGACGGCTCGCGCCAGCACATCCGCAACATCGACGTCCATCTGGCCCGGCTGGTCCAGGAATCGACCAGCGGCCGAGACAAGATGGTCCAGGAACTGCGCAGCGACATCAAACTGATCGCCCGCACCATCGCCGCCCTCGCCGAGGGCGCCGAGCCGCGCTGATCCCGCCCGGAGGACCGATCCCATGTATGGCAGCGGCCAGCGCAGGGCGCGACACGAGATGAACATCTGGCCCGGCTGGGTCGATGCCCTGTCGTCGCTGATCATGGTCATCATCTTCGTGCTGATGATTTTCGTGGTCGCGCAGTTCTACCTCGCCCACACCCTGTCCGGCCGCGATCAGGCGCTGGTCCGGCTCAACCAGAAGATCGCCGAACTCAGCGACCTGCTGGCGGTGGAGAAGCGCGCCGGCGCCGACCAGCGGCTCAACCTGTCGCAACTCTCGGACCAATTGCAGACTTCGCTGGCGGCGCGCGAGAAGGCCGCCGCCGAACTCGCCCTGCTCAAGGAGGAGCGCGACCAGCTGGCGGCCCGGCTGGGCGCGATGGTCCGGCGCGCCGATGCCTCCAGCACCGAGGCCGGCCGGGTGGCCCGGGATCTGGAGGAGGCCTACAAGACCATCGATGCCGACCGCGAAAAGATTACGCTGCAGCTGCGCGAGATCGCCGGACTCCAGGCCGACATCAAGACCCTCGGCGAGACCCGCGACCGCCTGGAAGCCGAGGTCGCGGCCCTGACCGTGCTGACCAAATCCCTCAAGGCCAAGGCCGAGGGCCTCAGCGCTCAGCTTCAGACCGCGACGGCGGATCACCAGCGCCAGGACGAGGCGCTGCGACTCTCCGACGAGCAGCGCACGCTACTGATGGCCGAACTGGGCAGCCTGCGCGACCGCGCCAAGGCGCTCGAAGCCCGGGTCGCCAGCGAAAGCGAGCGCACCGCCCTCGCCCAGCGTGAGATCGAGGCGCGGGAGCTGCGCATCCGGGAGCTTCAGGCCACCATCGAGTCGACTCGGACCGCCCTCTCGGGAGAACAGCAGCAAAACGGCGAGAGCGCGCGGCGCATCGAGACCCTGACCGCCGAAATCGCCGCGCTCAGAACCGAGCTGACCCGACTGGCCGCCGCCCTCGACGCCGCCGAGGCCCGCAGCGGCAGCCAGAAGCTTCAGATCACCGACCTGACCGGCCGCCTCAACGCCGCCCTCGCCAACAAGGTCGAGGAACTGGCCCGCTACCGCTCCGAGTTCTTTGGCCGGCTGCGCGAAGCGATCGGCGCCCGGCCCGACATCCGAATCGTGGGCGACCGATTCGTTTTCCAGTCCGAAGTGCTGTTTCCGACCGGCTCGGCAACGCTCCAGGAGGCGGGAAAAGGCCAGTTGGCCCAACTTGCCCGGACCCTCATTGATATCGCGCGCACGATTCCGCCCGACGTAAACTGGATTCTGCGCGTCGACGGCCACACCGATCCCCGGCGCATCGCCACCTCGCAGTTCCCGTCCAACTGGGAATTGTCGACCGCGCGTGCGATTTCCGTGGTCAAGTTCCTGATCGAACAGGGGATTCCCTCGGAACGCCTGGCGGCGACCGGCTTCGGCGAGTTTCAGCCCCTCGATTCCGGCCCGGGCGAAGACGCCTTCGCCCGGAATCGCCGGATCGAGCTGAAACTCGACCAGCGGTAAATTATTCACCCGATTCCCGGCCCTGCCGGCGTCCGGGCGCGGCAAAAACCTCGGGGCTGGCGCAAAGATGTCACAGGATCGCCGTCAGCCAAGCGTATCAGCCGAATTTACGCGCTTTTGCGCAACCCGGGGCCGCCTGTGCGCCGCGCGATCGGGCAATTCGCGCCGGATTCCCAGCCAAAAACCGTGAAGGAACGCTCGCCAAACCCGCCTTCGCGCTTGTATACTCCGGCCCAGCGCACAAGGGGCTTCCCGAACGCGCCCGGATTCGTTTAAACAAAAAACGCGGTCCGGGGGTTGGTGCAGGTGGATGGCGGCAGAGAATGTCCTCAGAGGCTGGCTGGCACCATCTCGGGCCCGGCGTTGTGTGATTGTCGATGGTTGCGGCAAATCGAATCTTTTAACCCGCAACGGTACAGTCTCTGTCAGAGCCGTCAGTACCGTTGCTTCTTGGAGGCGTGAAACGATGAATAAGATTGTGAAGTCTTTCGCTACCGTTGCTCTGCTCGCTGGCGTCAGCCTCGGCGCTGCCGCTTGCAATACCGTTGACGAGAAGGCCCGTGCCGACTCGGCCGCCGCTCTGACCACCGCGCAGCAGGCTTCCGCCGCTGCTCAGCAGGCTGCCGCTGCCGCCCAGGCCGCCGCCGACAAGGTCGAGCGTCTGTACAACAAGCACCTGCGCAAGTAATCGGTCTGGCGGGGATGCCCGGCTCCGGACCCCCCTACTGGGTGATCCGGATCGGGTATCCCCGCCGTTCTCTTGCCGCCCGCAGCACGGTCGGCTCGTCCAGGCGGGCAATGGCATCGCCTGCGGCCTTGATGGCAATCGGTAACGCCTCGGTCGCAATCTCCTCGGTCATATGACGGGTTTCCTCGAGTTCGTCGGCCTGATGCTTGGTCGGATGAACCTCGAGATAGAGTTCGCCGTTCACCCACGCCGCCTTGACCGGCTGGTCGATGATCGTGACCTGAGTTCCCGGACTGACCTTGTGAAAGAGATCCTCGATATCCTCGGGATAAAGACGCATGCAGCCGTGGGTCACCCGCCGGCCGACCGCGTAGGGTTCGTTGGTGCCGTGAATCCGCCAGTTGCCGCCCGAAAAGCCAAGATAGAGGGCAAAGAGGCCCATGGGATTGTCGGGTCCGGCCGGCACCATTGCCGGCAGCTCCGGCTTTTCCCGGCGGATCGAGGCCGGCGGATACCAGACCGGATTGGCCATCTTGTGAGTGACGGTGGTGCTTCTCACCGGTGTGTTGTTGCCCTCCGAACCGATGCCCACGGGATGGGTCTCGGGCGGCTGGCCGGCGGTGCGGTAATAGTACATCCGCATCTCGGTGAGATTGACCACGATGCCCTGGCGCGGCGAGGCCGGCAGCAGATGGGCGGTGGGCAGCAGCAGAGTCACGCCCTCGCCGGGCAGCCAGGGGTCGATCCCCGGATTGGCCGCCACCAGTTCGACGAAGCCGAGATCGTTCCGCCGCGCGACATCGAGCAGGGTGTCCTCATGGACGGTGGTATAAGTCCGGATCGTGCCGATCATGGTGGTCTCGGCCCGGCTCGCCGAACCGGGCAGCCCCAGCCCCACCGCCGCCAGCACCACGCTGCCCAGCACCGCCCACTTCTGTCTCGCCATGATCGCTCTCCGGTCCCTTTAACCGTCACACCGCCGTGATCGGCGCTACGGTCCCTATATAGCCGGCAAAACGATCGGGGTGAATCGGACAAAAGCGGCCACGCCCGTGTTTTTTACCGGGCGTGTCCGCGAAAAAGCACAGTGCAGACCAGACCTCGCACGGTTAATGGCGAGGATAATGGCGGCGATCGACCCCGGCCGGCAGATGTTGGCAGGCTTCGCGATAGGTCGCCGTCAGTTCGTTGACATGCTGCCAGCTTCCGTGCGCGACCGCGGTCGAGAGATCGTCCTGGATGATCTGCCGCAGCGCCGGCGGTCCCCAGGCCTGCTCCATCATCCAGGCGCCCTTTTCGACCGCGACGATGTAGGGCAGCTTCTCGTGCTCGGCCACCGCAGCGATTTCATCGGGCTTCATGCCGGATTCGGTGCAGGCGAGATCGATGCAGTCTTGTAAACTCAGCATGGTTTCCTCCGCGTCCGAAACGTCTTCGTGCCCCCAGCTCCTGTCGATTGGCTTTGACATGGGCACGCCCCGGCCGGGGCAGCCATGAAATTCCCGCCGGGACGGCTCCGCTCTCCGAGCGGGACAGCTAAGCCTTCCAACCCTTGGGGATGACTTCGGCAGCCGAGCACCACCGCTTGCGCCACGCCGCGGCCAAGGCCATAATGCCGGCCATGACCGATCTGTTCCGCCCCGCCGCATCCCCGCCTGCCGATGCCTATTCCGCCCACGACATCGAGGTGCTGGAGGGGCTGGAACCGGTGCGCCGCCGCCCCGGCATGTATATCGGCGGCACCGACGAGCGGGCGCTGCATCATCTGGTCGCGGAAATCCTCGACAACGCCATGGACGAGGCGGTCGCCGGCCATGCCAGCCGGATCGATCTCGAGCTGGGCGCCGACGGCACCGTCACCGTGCGCGACAATGGCCGCGGCATTCCGGTCGATGAACACCCGAAATACCCCGGCCTCTCGGCCCTCGAGGTCATTCTCACCACCCTCCATTCCGGCGGCAAGTTCGGTGGCAAGGTCTACGCCACCTCGGGCGGCCTGCACGGCGTCGGCCTCAGCGTCGTCAACGCTCTCTCCGACAGCCTGGTCGTCGAGGTGGCGCGCGAGCGGCAGCTCTATGTCCAGAGCTACAGTCGGGGCAAGCCCGCGGGACCGATCACCCACAAGGGCGGCACGCCCAACCGGCGCGGCACCACGATCCGCTTTCGCCCCGACCCCGAAATTTTCGGCGCCGAGGCCCGCTTCGTGCCCTCGCGGCTCTATCGGCTGGCCCGCTCCAAGGCCTACCTGTTCCGCGGCGTCGAAATCCGCTGGAGCTGCGAGCCCGCCCTGATCGACCCCGACGGTCCGGTGCCGGCCTCGGAAACCCTGCGCTTTCCGGGCGGCCTGCTCGACTACCTGACCGCCGCGCTGAAATCGCGAAAAACCGTGACCCCGGCGCCGTTCGCCGGCGAGGCCCTTTTTGCCGCCGATGCCGGCCGCGTCGAGTGGGCGATCGGCTGGCCCGAGGACGAGGACGGCTTCACCCATTCCTATTGCAACACCATCCCGACCCCCCAGGGCGGCAGCCACGAGCAGGGCCTGCGCAACGCCCTGGTCCGCGCCCTCAAGGACCATGGCGAGCGGGTCAAGAACGGCAAGGCCGGCCAGATCACCGCCGACGATGTGGTGGGCGACGCCGCGGTGCTGCTGTCGCTGTTCATCCGCGAGCCGTCGTTCCAGGGCCAGACCAAGGAGAAGCTGGCGGCGCCCGAAGCGACCCGGCTGGTCGAGCAGGCGGTCAAGGACCGTTTCGACCATTGGCTGTCCTCGGACCGCGCCGCCTCGGCCGCCCTCCTCGACCGCCTGATCGAAAAGGCCGAAGAGCGGGCGCGGAAACGCGCGGCCAAGGATCAGGCGCGCAAGACCGCCACCCGCAAGTTGCGCCTGCCGGGCAAGCTCGCCGACTGCGCCCGCACCTCCTCGGAGGGCACCGAACTCTTTCTGGTTGAGGGCGATTCCGCCGGCGGCTCGGCCAAGCAGGCGCGCAACCGCGAGACCCAGGCGATCCTGCCGCTGCGCGGCAAGATTCTCAATGTCGCCTCAGCCAGCCTCGACAAGCTGCGCGCCAACCAGGAGATCAACGATCTGATCCAGGCCCTCGGCTGCGGCACCGGCAAGGAGTTCTCCTCGGAAAAGCTGCGCTACGAGAAAATCATCATCATGACCGACGCCGATGTCGATGGCGCGCACATCGCCTCGCTCCTGATGACCTTCTTCTTTCGCGAGATGCCGGCGCTGATCCAGGCCGGCCACCTCTATCTCGCACTGCCGCCGCTCTACCGTCTGGCCGCCGGCGGCAAGAGCGTCTACGCCCGCGACGACGCCGACAAGGAGGCGCTGCTGAAAAAAGGCTTCGGCGGCAAGGGCAAGGTCGACATCAGCCGCTTCAAAGGCCTCGGCGAGATGATGCCGGCCCAGCTCAAAGACACCACCATGGCGCCGGGCAAACGCCAGCTGCTGCGCGTCACCGTCCCCGACCCCCGCGACCCCGAGGACGCCGACGACGCCGAAACCACCCGCAGTCTGGTCGAGAAGCTGATGGGCCGAAAGCCCGAGCTGCGCTTCCGCTTCATCCAGGAAAATGCCAAGTTCGTGCAGGATATCGACGTGTGAGCCGGCGGTACTGGATCGCCTGCGGTCTCTTGATCGGCACCGGGCTGCTGGGTGTCGTCCTGGTGTGCCTGTTTCCGCCTGAGCATTTTGATCAAGACGGCCAACTGATCGGCGAGATGCCGCCTGAGTTCGGCTTCGCTCTGGCGCTGGTCTGGCTCGGCCTGCTGGGGGCGCTGGCGGGGGCTGCGGCCCTCGGGACGATCCGTCTTTGGCGTTGGCAACGCGGAAAAAAAAGAAGGCGGGGCCGGGAGCGCCTCCCCGGCGCGGGTAGCTGCCCCGCAAAAACCTCGCGCGTGGCACCGTTGACAGACCGCAGCAATAAACCCTAAAAAACACAATGCGTTGTGTGAAAGGGGCGGAAAGCCCGTAATGGCCTTGTTTTTCAGTGTCTGTCTGAGTGCGGCTCTGCTGATCGCGGGGGCGTTGGCGGTGCCGGTGGCGCGGCGGCGCTGGGCGGGGAGCGCGGTTTATGGCTGCTGCCTCGCGCTCTCTCTCCTGCTGCTGAGTCAGGCGCTGCCGGCGCTGCTGGCTACCGGAGCCGGGCCGCAGTCGCTGCGGCTGCCGCTGGGGGTGCCCTGGATAGGCGCCAATTTCCGCCTCGACGCCCTCTCGGCGTTCTTTTTGGCGGTGGTCAATCTCGGCGGTGCCGCCGCTTCGCTGTTCGCGCTCGGCTACGGCCGCCATGAAGTGCGCCCCGAGCGGGTGCTGCCGTTCTATCCGCTCTTCCTTGCCGGCATGAATTTGGTGGTCCTGGCCGACGATGCCTTCGTTTTCCTTTTCGGCTGGGAGTTCATGTCGGTGACCTCGTGGTTTCTGGTGGTCTCGCACCACCACGACCCCGAAAACCGGCGTGCCGGCACGGTCTATCTGATCATGGCGGTGCTGAGCACCCTGCTGCTGCTGGTGACCTTCGCCCTCCTCTCCGGTCAGGGCGCGCATCTCGATTTCACCGCGATGCGCGCGGTGGCGCCCTCGCCCGGGATCGCGCGGCTGGCGGTGCTGGCGGCGGTGATCGGCGCCGGGGCCAAGGCCGGACTGGTGCCGCTCCATGTCTGGCTGCCGCTGGCCCATCCGGCCGCGCCCAGCCATGTTTCGGCGCTGATGAGCGGGGTGATGACCAAGGTCGCGATCTACGGCCTGGTGCGCATCCTCTTTGATCTGGTCGGACCGCCCGACTGGAGCTGGGGCGCCGGCATTCTGGCCCTCGGCGGCATCACCGCCGTGCTCGGCGTGCTCTATGCCCTGATGCAGCACGACCTCAAGCGCCTGCTCGCCTACCACACGGTCGAGAACATCGGCATCATCGCCATCGGCCTCGGCCTGGCGCTGGCGTTCCGGGCCAACGGCTTCGCCCAGGGCGCGGCGCTGGCGCTGACCGCGGCGCTGTTCCACGTCCTCAACCACTCCCTGTTCAAGAGTCTGCTGTTTTTCGGCGCCGGCGCCGTCCACACCGCCACCAACGAGCGCGACCTGGAGCATCTCGGCGGCCTGATCCGCTTCATGCCGCTGACCGCCTTCTGTTTCCTGATCGGCTCGGCCGCGATCTCGGCACTGCCGCCGCTCAACGGCTTCGTCTCGGAATGGCTGGCCCTGCAGGCGATCCTGATCAGCCCCGAACTGCCGCAATGGGGCCTCAAGTTCCTGGTGCCGATGGTCGGCGCCGGTCTCGCGCTCTCGGCGGCGCTGGCCGCGGCCTGTTTCGTCAAGGCGTTCGGCGTCGCCTTCCTCGGCCGCCCGCGCACCGTGGCCGCCGAGCGCGCCCGGGAAACCGACGCCTTCTCCCTGGCCGCGATGATCGCCCTGACCGTGGCCTGCATCGCTGCCGGCGTGCTGCCGGGCGCGGTGGTCGACGCGCTGGCGCCGGTGACCTGGCAGCTGGTCGCCGGCCGGCTGCCCGATCAGGCGAGCCAGCCCTGGCTGACCCTGGTCGCGACCAGCCCCGAGCGCAGTTCCTATAACGGCCTGATCCTGATGGTGTTCATTGTGATTTCGTCGATGGTGGCGGCCTGGGTGATCCACCGGCTGGCCTCGCACCGGACCCGGCTTTCCATCCCCTGGGGCTGCGGCTACCCCGACAACAGCCCGAACAGCCAGTACAGCGCCGGCAGCATCGTCCAACCGATCCGCCGGGTCTTTGCCGGCGTACTGTTCGGCGCCCGGGAAAGCGTCGACATGCCGCGGCCGGGCGAACTGCGGCCGGCGCGGCTGACTCTGGTGCTCCACGACCCGGTCTGGGAGGTGCTGTATCTGCCGGCGGTGGCCGCGGTCACGGCCGCCGGCCGCTGGGTCAATCAGGCCCGCCACCTCTCGATCCGCCAGTATCTGTCGCTGGTGTTCGCGATGCTGATCCTGCTGCTCGGAGTGCTGGTGCTATGGCAATGACCGGGCTTCAGCTGCTGGCCCTCCAGGGCTTTCAGATGCTGCTGGTGCTGGCGGTAGGTCCGCTGCTGGTCGGCATCGTGCGCAAGGCCAAGGCCCGGCTGCTCGCCCGGCGCGGCGCCCCGGTGATCCAGCCCTACCGCGACCTCGCGCGGCTGCTGCGCAAGGAGACCGTGGTCGCCTCCAGCGCCTCCTGGCTGTTTCACATCACCCCCTACATCGTGTTTTCGGCGATCTGGGTCGCGGCGGCGCTGGTGCCGACCTATGCCGTGGGGCTGATCTTCTCGTGGTCGGCCGATATCATCGTGATCGTCGGCCTGCTCGGCACCGCCCGCTTCTTCCTGGCCCTGGCCGGGCTCGATGTCGGCACCGCCTTCGGCGGCATCGGCACCAGCCGCGAGATGATGATCGCCTCGCTGGCCGAGCCGGCGATGCTGATGATCGTGTTCACGCTGTCGCTGCTGGCCCAGAGCACCCAGCTGTCATCAATCGCCCATTACATGATGACGGTCGAGGTCGGGCTGCGCGTCTCCTGCGGGCTCGCCCTGCTGGGGCTGATCCTGGTGGCGATCGCCGAAAACGGCCGGGTGCCGGTGGACAACCCCGCGACCCACCTCGAGCTGACCATGGTTCACGAGGCGATGATCCTCGAATATTCGGGCCGGCATCTGGCGCTGATCGAGCTGGCCGCCGCGATGAAGCTCACGCTCTATCTCTCGATGCTGGCCTGCGTCTTTGTGCCCTGGGGTATGGCCGACGCCCGGACCGAGCCGGCGCTGCTGGCGCTCGGCATCCTGACCTACCTCGGCAAGCTTGCGCTGGGCGGGGTCGGACTGGCGGTGATCGAGGTCGCGGTGGCGAAGATGCGGGTGTTCCGGGTCGTCGATTTCCTCAATTTCGCGCTGATGCTCGGCCTGCTCGGCGCCCTCCTGCTGTTCGTGTCGCGGAGTTTCTGATGCCTGCCATTCACGGCCTCGCCTTCGACGTCGCGCACATGCTGGCCGGGGGCATGGTCACGGTCAGCTTCATGCTGCTGTTCCAAGATCGCCTGTTTGCCCTGATTCAGTTCATCACCCTGCACGCCCTGGTGCTGTCGCTGGCCATCGGCTGGCAGGCCTGGGTTCAGAGCGCCGATCATCTCTATGCCACCGCGGCGCTGGCGCTGGCCTTTAAGGCGATGCTGATGCCGTTGGCCCTGCACCGGCTGGTCCGGCGCCTGCACATCGAGCGCTCGGTCGAACCCGTGGTCGGGGTCGGCGTGACCATGCTGTTCGGCATCGGCCTCGTCGCGCTCTCGGTGGTGGTGATGCTGCCGCTGGCCGCCAAATCGCCGCTGATGTGGGAAGACCTCTCCTTTGCCCTTGCCGTGATCATGCTTGGTCTTCTGATCATGATCAGCCGGCGCAACCCGGTGGGTCAGATCGTCGGCTTCCTCTCGGTCGACAACGGCATCATGCTGGCGGCGGCGGGCGCCCGCGGCATGCCGTTCATGATCGAGCTGTCGATCGCCTTTTCGGCGCTGGCGGCGCTGGTGGTGTTCGGGGTTTCTCTCAGCCACATCCGCAAGGAATTCGACTCCGTCGACGTCCATACCCTCGACCGCTTCCGGGGAGACCTGCCGTGATCGCCCTCACCTCTCTTGGCGACGGCGCGCTGGCGGTGCTGCTGGGCGGTCCGATCGTCGCCGCGCTGCTGGTGATGGTGTTGCCCGGCCATGGCATTTCGGCCGGGCTCAACGCCCTTTCGTCGCTGCTCGCGTTTCTGGCCTCGGTGGTGCTGCTCTATCAGCGGCCGCAGCCGGGACTGCTGATCCAGGTCGACGATCTCAATGTCGTGATGATCACGCTGACCACCTTCATCGCCTTCACCAGCAGCCTGTTCAGCGCCGGCTACATCGCCCATGAGCGGCGCACCGGCCGGCTGACACGGCGCACCAGCCGCTTTTATCACGCGATGTACCAGTCGCTGATGTTCGCGATGTCGCTGGCGCTGCTGGCCAACAACATCGGTCTGATGTGGGTGGCGATTGAGCTGGCCACCCTGACCGCCGTGCTGATGGTCGGGCTTTACCGCAGCCCGGCGGCGCTGGAGGCGGCCTGGAAGTATTTCATTCTCGGCAGCGTCGGCGTGGCTTTGGCGCTCTTTGGCACCATGCTGGTCTATTTCGCGGCGGCGGGCGCGGTCGGCGACGGTCTCGACGCCATGGCCTGGACGGTGCTGGTGGCGCGCGCCGCCGATTTCGAGCCCTCGCTGCTCAATCTCGCCTTCATCTTCCTGCTGCTGGGCTACGGCACCAAGATGGGGCTGGTGCCGCTCCACGCCTGGCTGCCCGATGCCCATGCCGAGGGGCCGACGCCGATCACCGCCGTGCTCTCGGGGTTGCTGATCAACGTCTCGCTCTACGTCGTGCTGCGCTTCAAGATGGTGGTGGCCGCCAATCCCAACGTGCTGCCGCCGGGGCCGCTGATGATCGGACTGGGGCTGCTCAGCGTCGCCTTCGCGACCCTGATGCTCTACCGGCGCGGCGACATCAAGCGCCTGTTCGCCTACTCCTCGATCGAGCATATCGGGCTGGCCACCTTCGCCTTCGGCATGGGCGGGCCGCTGGCCAATTTCGCCGGCCTGTTGCACATGGTGATGCACAGCCTGACCAAGTCGGCGATCTTCTTCGCCGTCGGCCACATCGTCCAGGTCAAGGGCACCCAGCGGATGTCGGGCATCCGCGGTCTCGGCGACAGCCATCCCGTGCTCGGCTGGGGGCTGGCGCTCGGCATCCTGGCCATCGCCGGCCTGCCGCCGTTCGGGGTCTTTCTCAGCGAATTCCTGCTGATCAGCGCCACCTTCGGGCGGGCGCCGCTGCTGACCCTGATCCTGATCGCCGGCCTGCTGATCGCGCTCGGCGCCCTCGTGCTGCGCCTCAATGATCTGGTGCTCGGCGCCGCAGAGGGTGAAACACGGCCCTGCGAGGGCTCGGTGCTGCCGCTGGTGCTGCATCTCCTGCTGGTGCTGGCGGCCGGGCTGTGGCTGCCGCCGCCGCTGGTGGCGTGGTTCCAGCATGTCGCGACGCAGTTGGGGTGACACCGCCATGAGCCACGAAGCCACCCACGCGCCGCCCGCCCGTCTCGCCGATTATCTCGGCCATGGCCGGCACACCGCCGGCCATGGCCCGTGGCCGCGGTTGCCGCTGGTCGAGGATGTCTGGCTGGCCGCGAGCCGCCGGTTGGCCCACGCGCCCTGGTCGCTGCTCGGCGAATGGGCCGACGGCACCACCGTGCTGGCCGCGATCGGCGATCCCGCCGAAGGCACGGTGGCGGTGCTGAGTCTCGACACCCAGGGCGGCCGCTTCCCCTCGCTCTCCCACGCCCGGCCGGGCGCGATCCGGCTCGAGCGCGCGATCCAGGACCTCTCGGGCCTGACCGCGGTCGATCTCGAGGACACCCGGCCCTGGCTCGACCACGGCACCTGGCCGCTCGCCGCCCCCCTCGGCGCCGCCCGTACCCGCGTGCCGGCGCCGCTGCCCCGGCCTTACGACTTTCTGGCCGCCGAGGGCGAAAGCCTGCACCAGATTCCGGTCGGCCCGGTCCATGCCGGCATCATCGAGCCCGGCCATTTCCGCTTCAGCTGTTTTGGCGAGACCGTGGTCCGGCTGGAGGACCGGCTGGGCTATGTCCACCGCGGCGTCGAAAGCCTGATGACCGGCGCCGGCCTCGAACGGGCGGCCCGCCTCGCCGGCCGGGTGTCGGGCGACAGCACCGTCGCCTATGCCCTGGCCTTCGCCCGCGCCGTCGAGGCTGCCACCGGCACCCCGGTTTCACCCCGCGCCCACAGCCTGCGCGGCGTGATGGCCGAGTTGGAGCGGGTCGCCAACCATCTTGGCGACATCGGTGCCGTCTGCAACGACGTCGCCTTCGGCCTGATGCTCGCCCATTGCGGCATGCTGCGCGAAACCGTGCTGCGCGCCGCCGAGGCCTGCTTCGGCCACCGGCTGATGATGGACCGGGTGGTGCCGGGTGGAGTCGCCGCCGATCTCGATGAGGCGGGTTCGCGGCGCCTGCTGGCGCTGGTTGCCGAATGCCGGCTGCGCTTCGAGGAGCTGTTCCAGCTTTACGACACCACGCCCTCGCTGCAGTCACGGATGATCGGCTCGGGCACAGTCCGGCCCGAACTGGCGGAGCGCTGGGGCGCCGGCGGCTTCGTCGGCCGGGCCTCGGGACGCAGCTTCGACGCCCGCAAGGCCATCGCCTATCCGCCCTACGACAGCCTCCAGGTGACGGTTCCGGTGCTGACCGCGGGCGACGTCAACGCCCGGGTCACGATCCGGATCGAGGAGGTGCGGGAGAGCCTGCGCCTGATCGAGCGGCTGCTGCGCACGCTGCCCGCCGGGCCGGCGCGGCTGCCGGTGGCCGATGGCCGCGGCCAGGGCATGGCGCTGGTCGAGGGCTTTCGCGGCGACGTGCTGGTCTGGCTGCGCCTCAGGGACGACGGCACGGTCGGCCGCTGCCATCTCCGCGATCCCTCCTGGTTCCAGTGGCCGCTGCTGACGGTGGCGATCGAGGGTGCGCCGGTGGCCGATTTCCCCCTCTGCAACAAGTCCTTCAACTGTTCCTACGCGGGCCACGACCTATGATGCTCAAGCTGCTGCTCCGGGCTCTGCTCCGCCGCCCCGTGACCGTCGCCGCCCCGGCGCCGGGCGCGGCGGCGCTGGAGCAGCTGGGACGCCGGGTCAGCGCCAAGACCCAGGCCCGGCTTGGCCGCAGTCTGGCCATCCGGGCCGTCGATGCCGGTTCGTGCAATGGCTGCGAGCTGGAGTGTCACGCCCTCAACAACGCCTATTACGACCTGGAGCGCTTCGGCATCCGCTTCGTCGCCTCGCCGCGCCACGCCGATGTGCTGCTGATCACCGGCCCGGTGACCAGCAACATGCGCGAAGCGGTCAAGCGCACCTATGAGGCCACCCCCGACCCGAAATGGGTGGTCGCGACCGGCGATTGCGCGATCTCGGGCGGTGTCTTCGCCGGCGGCTACGCCGTGGCCGGCGGCGCCGGGGCCGTGGTGCCGGTGGACCTCGGCATCCCAGGCTGTCCGCCCAGCCCGCAAACCCTGCTGGAGGGCTTGCTGGCGTTGCTGGAGCAAACCAGATAAGATAGCTTAGGAAACATCTGGTCTTGCGAACCTGCCATGGCCGAGCCCGCCCTCTCCTTGATCGACGTCGCGGTGATCGAGCCCGCGCTCGCCACCGTCCGCGACGCCCTGACCCAGCTGGGCATCCGCAAGATTCACAGTTTTTCCGATCCCGCCGGCGTAACCGAGGCCCTGGCCGCCCAGCCACCGGATCTGATCGTGATCGATGTCGAGTCCCCCGGGATCGACGGCTTCCGGCTGATCCGCTGGCTTCGCACGGATGCCGCCTCGTTCAACCCCTTCGTCTGCATCATCGCCACCAGCTGGCAGCCGACCGAGGCCCTGCTGAAAAAAGTTCATAATTCGGGCGCCGACTCGCTGCTGGTCAAGCCGGCCTCGCCCAAACAGATGCAGGACCGCCTGCTCTCCCTCCTGGAAAGCCGCCGGCGCTTTACCGTCTCGGCCGACTACATCGGCCCCGACCGCCGCAAGAATCCCCGGGACGGCGCGCCGATACCGACCCTCGACGCCCCCAATACCCTGCGCCTCAAGACCGGCGGGCATTGGGACAAGACCGGCGCCCGCGACCTGATCGCCCGGGGCGTGCTCTGGCTCAACGAACAGCGGGTTCAGCGCGACGCCTTCCAGATCGCCTTCTACGTCGAGGTCGCCCGCCCCGGACTGGCTGCGGCGCCGCCCGACCGGCTGGCCCTGGATCTGATTCTCAAGATCAGCGCCCTGGTCGAGGATCTGCTGAAGCGCTCGGCCGGACGCATCCATGACCCCCGGCTTGAAACCGCCTGCCGGACGCTGCTGGTGCTGGTCGAACGCATCCGCCGCAGCCCCGAAGCCGGCGTTGCCGCGGCCGGGATCACCCAGTTGCAGGCACAGTCCCTCGAGCTGATGGGCGTGGTCGCCCCGGCCCGGCCGGCCGAGGCCATCGCGCAGGAGATCGCCGGGGCCGCATCCGGCTACCGCAAGCGCCTCGACCAGATTCTGGCC
Source organism: Rhodospirillaceae bacterium (assembly GCA_037132135.1). GTDB lineage: Bacteria > Pseudomonadota > Alphaproteobacteria > Azospirillales > Azospirillaceae > BOG-933. Next base: position 14,796 of record JBAXPR010000019.1, on the reverse strand, counting down.
GCCCGGGCCGACACCGCCAAGCCGGCGCCCTGACGACATTTTTTCCCCATGGAGCGGGGGGACGGGTATAAGGGGGGCCTCGGCGCCGTCAGCCTGGGGACCTCCTTGTGACCACATCGCCTTCAGACCTCGACCGTCTCGCCGAGTTGGTCGGCATCGAGCCGTTCTTCTTCGATATCTGGGGCAATCGCACCGATGTCAGGCCCGAAGCCAAGCGCGCGCTGATCACCGCCCTCGGCTATGGCGCCGACAGCGACGCCGAGATCGCCGACAGCCTGCACGAGATCGAGACCGCGCCCTGGCGCCGACTCGCGCCGCCAGTGCTGGTCGTCGGCGCCGACGAGGACATTCTGCTGCCGCTGACGGTGTTCGACTCCGAACTCGACCGCCCTGCCCACTGGACCATGGTCGAAGAGACCGGCGCCGTTCACGAGGGCGAAGGCCGGCTGGCCGAGCTGGTGCTGGGCGGAATGGCGCTGCTCAAGGGCGTCGCGATGCGCCGGCTGATGCTGCCGCTGCCGCTGCGCCCGCCGCTCGGCTACCACAGCCTGACCGTCCGCCAGGGCCAACGCGAGGCCCGGCTCAGCCTGATCGTCGCCCCCGAACGCTGTCTGACCGCCGACGATCTCGTCACCGGCGGCCGCACCTGGGGGTTGGGGGTTCAGCTCTATGGCGTGCGCAGCGCCGGCAACTGGGGCATGGGCGACTTCACCGATCTCGCCGGCCTCGGCGAACTCGCGGGGCGCCGGGGCGCCGGCGTGGTCGGACTGAACCCGCTGCACGCACTCTTTGCCGCCGATCCCCATCATTACAGCCCCTATTCGCCCTCCCACCGCGGCTTCCTCAACGTCTTCTATATCGACCCGGTGGCGGTGCCCGAACTGGCCGAGTGCCCCGAAGCGCGCGACCTGATCGGCAGCCCGGCCTTCCAGCGCGCCCTGGCCGGCGCGCGCGCCTCGGAGCTGGTGGATTATCCGGCGGTGGCGGCCTTGAAGCGGCCGGTGCTGGAACGGCTGTTCCGCGCCTTCCAGACCCTGCATCTGGAACCGGCCGAAGCCGAGGAACCGAGCGCCCGCGCCACCGCCTTCCGCGCCTTTCAGGCCGAAGGCGGCGAGGAGATGTATCGCTTCGCCCTCTTCGAGGCCCTCCACGAACACTTCTTCGGCAGCGACTTCACCCGCTGGAACTGGCAGGACTGGCCGGCCGCCTACCGCGACCCGGCCAGCCCCGAGGTCGCGGCCTTCGCCGCCGCCTACCCCGATCGCGTCAGCTTCTTCCAGTACCTGCAATGGCTGGCCGACCAGCAGTTGGGCGATGCCGCGGCAAAGGCCCGCGGCGCCGGCCTCGCCGTCGGCTTTTATCGGGACCTTGCCGTCGCGGTCAGTCCGGGCGGCGCCACCGCCTGGGCCGAGCCGCTGGCCATCGCGCTCGGCGCCCGCATCGGCTGCCCGCCCGACCAGTTCAACCTCAAGGGCCAGAACTGGGGCCTTGCGCCCTTCTCGCCCATCGGGCTGGTCGAAACCGCCTACCGGCCGTTCATCGCGGTGCTGCGCGCCAACATGCGCCATGCCGGGATGCTGCGCATCGATCATGTCATGGCGCTGCAGCACCTGTACTGGATTCCGCCCGACGGCGGCATCGGCGGCTATCTCTCCTATCCGTTCCGGGATCTGGTGCGGCTGGTCGCGCTCGAATCCCATCGCAACCGCTGCATCGTGATCGGCGAGGACCTCGGCACCGTGCCCGAGGGCTTCCGCCCGGCGATGGAGCAGGCCGGCATTCTCTCCTGCCGGGTGTTCTACTTCGAGCGCGGCCACGACGGCGGCTTCCTGCCCCCGGGGGCCTATCCCGCCAGCGCCCTGGTTACCGCCACCACCCACGACCTCGCCACCCTGGCCGGCTTCTGGCAAGGCCGGGACTTGGCATGGCGGAGCCGGCTCGGCCTCTACCCCAGCGCCGAAATCCGGGACGGCGAGGCCCGCAGCCGCGATCACGACCGCTGGCGCCTGCTCGACGCCCTCGCCGCCGCCGGGGTGCTGCCCGACCGGCTTCATCCCCGCCACGGCCGGATCCCCGCCCTCGACGACGACCTGGCGGCGGCGATTTACCGCTTTCTCGCCCGCAGCCCGGCGCAGGTGCTGATGGTCCAGATCGAGGATCTGCTGCTCGATCCCGAGCAGCCCAACCTGCCCGGCACCGTGGCCGAGCATCCCAACTGGCGCCGCCGGCTCGCCCTCGCCCTCGACCAGATCGGACGGCTGGACGGAGTCGCCCGGCTGGCCGGAGAAATCACGGCCAGCGGCCGCTGATCTGCGGCACCATAGGCGGGCCGAGTCCCGCGCCCGGGACCGCCTCGCCGATCCCCGGACGACACCTGCCGGCCGCGTCCGGGGCAAAAGGCGCCGCCTTGAGCGGTCCTATTCTTCGGCGACTTCCGATCTCCCAGACCCCGGCGTGGTAAGTTTGCCACAAGCCCCCCGCGTCTGTGGAATCTTGGCCTTTTCAACTTGCGCGAATCGGGCGCCGAAGGGTCTTATCCCTGTCAATGGACGCGCCACGTTGGCCGGCTCGTTTCGGCCCTATTGGTTAGGAAGGATGTTTACCATGAAGAAGTTCCTGCTGGCGGGCTGCGCCGCCGCTGCTCTCGCCGCTGTTTGTGGTAGCGCCTCCGCCGCCGATTCGACTCCCGGCAAGTTCGACATCAAGATTGGCGGTGACGCCTATTTCACCGCCGGGTACGTCCACCAGAACCGGGACAGCGCCCTTACCCTGAATGATCAGAATGTTGACTTTGCCAATCGCGCCCGCCTCGTGATCACGCCGACCGCCACGGCCAATAATGGCATGGAATACGGCGCCAACCTGCGGATCCGGGCCTGGAACAGCACCGGCACCGTCGACGCCGATCAGGCTTACATCTTTGCCGGCGGCACCTGGGGCCGGGTTGAAGCCGGCCTTAATGCGGGTCCGAACAACCAGTACGGCATCACCGCTCCCAGCGGCTTCGGCACCGGCGGCGTCATGGGCGACTGGGCTGAGGGCAATGGCTGGCTCCAGAACCAGAACACCTTCCTCGAAGCTGTGTTCGGCGGCGGGTTCAACAACGTCACCAACACCAACTGGGCGACGCGGCTGAATTATTTCACCCCGCGCCTGTTCGCGCAGGAAGACGCCAATACCGGCCTGCTGGCCATGGTGTCGTTTGCTCCGCAGAATATCAACGTCGGGACCGCGGTCAGCCGCACCGGCAGAGCCACCGTTACCGGCGGCAATGGGGATAGCGTGTGTGGCTACACGACCGCGGCGGCCCCGCTCCAGGGCTGCGGCTGGAAGAACGTCGTCGAGGCCGGCCTGCGCTATGACGGCAGCTTCCGGGGCGTGACCATTTCCTCCAGCGTCGGTTATGAGCACGGCGATGCTCCGACGCCGGCTCCGGGTGCGGGTATCGCGTACTTCAACGACCTGGACGCCTTCCAGGTCGGCTTCCAGGTCGGCTACGCGGGCTTCCTGGTCGGCGGCAGCTACCTGAATGCCGGCAAGTCGGGCTATACCAAGGCCGCGGTCGCCCCGGGCGCCGGCGGCCCGGTGCGCCAGCGGACGGCCCAGACAACCTACACCGGCGGCATTTCCTACGAAACCGGCCCGGTTGTGGTCGGCTTCAACTATGCCCACGGCGAAGACGCCGGTCAGCTCTCGCTGCCGGGCTCCCGGACCGCCGACCTCTATTCGGTGGGCGCGACCTACACGCTGTCGCCGGGCTTCACCACGTCGATCGAGTATCTGCGCAGCTCCACGAGCAATCAGACCGGCCTCACCTCGGATTATGTCGGGGGCAACGGTTTGGCCGGCAGCGGCAACGCCAACCTGTTCCTGTGGAAGAACATGATCACCTTCTGATCCCGGGTCCGGGATTGCGGTTTGCGAGAGGGGGGCCTGATGGCCCCCCTTTTTTTTTGGGAGTGTTCCGGGCTGCCGGCCCCCCGGGGGCGCCGGGCCTCAGCCCGGGCCGATGTCGACCGGTGTGCCGACCTGCAGACCCAGCACATCGGCGGCCCGGCCCTGATTGACCGCGATTTCGACCAGTCCGTTGGCGTTGGCGTACCACAGGCACTCCCCGGGCGGGACATCGGCGAAGATGCGGCCACGCCGCACCGGCCGGCCATGAACCTCCAGGGTCGTCGTCCGGCCAAGAGTCTTGGCGCGCAGGCCGGTCATGGCATTGCCGTAGCCGTCGATGTAGACGACTCGGGGCAACTCGTCGGGCCAGGTCGGCCGGGCGATGGAATCGGGGGCCAGCGGAATGCCGGGCGACGCCTCGCCGCGCGCCAGCCGCGCCGCCACCGGCGCAAACAAATCCCGGGCGTGAAAGGTTGCCGAAAGATTGGTCGGAATCCACTCGATCACCCAGACATGGATATCCCGCGACCGCCGCCGCACCAGTTCGAAGAGGCCATTGTCGGGACCGACGAACCAGCGGCCATCGGCATAGAGCACCAGTGGCCGCCGGTTGGTGCCGACCTCGGGATCGACGACGCAGAGAAAGACATCGCCGGGCATGCAGGTTTCGGCATAGGCGGCGAGCAGGTAGGCCGAGAGCTGGGGATCGAACGAGGGCGCGTCGAGAAACAGATCGATCACCGGCACCATCGGCGCCGCCCGTATCAGCACCGCCTTGACCTGACCGGTATAGGGGCCGGTCGGCCCGAAATCGGTAAAAAGAAAAATCATCGCCAGATCATAGCCGGTTTGAGCGCGGGGCGCGACAGGCGTGCTGTCGCGCCGGGGGGCATCAGGTCACGCCGATGGTCTTGTCCTTGCGCCGGGTCACCTGCAACTGCCCGTCAGCCCCCTTGACGTAAGTCGTCTTGCCCACCGCCAGAGCGTCGAGAATGATCACCAGCGCCCGCGGAATGCCGGCAAACGCCTTCGATCCTCGCGATTCGGTATTATAGACCGCGACCGCGGCGCGAACCATGTCGCGACTTATCGGCTTGCCATCGTTCCCGATCATTCTTCCCAACCCGTTGCCACCGGCATCCGCCTGCCACGCCCGCCCCCCGGCTGACCCTGGAGGCGAACGATCATATCGTCATTTTCAGGCATTGAAAGCGGCTTACCGGGGCGATCCGGGTTTGTCCGGAGCCCGCCCGCCCGCGGGCGCGGCGGCCCGTCGACAAAATCAGCGATCTCGGGTAGACTGGGACTCCTGAACCACCGGCATTCCGACCAGGACCGGATGATGATCATACGGAACCTCAGTGATCGAGAGACCCGGGAAGCCATTGATGTCGCGGCAGTCCTGTCGCTGATCATTCTGTCATCGCTGGCCGATCTGGCCGGGGCGACGTTGCTGATCGGCATTGTCCTCGGTGGCGTCCTGATGATCTTCGACCATCGCTATCTGCCGCTGTTCGACCAATGGCTGGTCGCCTCGATTCTGTTCATCGTCTACCGGGTCGCGGTCATCACCCGCCGGCCAAAGGAAAAACCGGCGATGATGATGGTCATGGTGCCGGTCTATCCTGACCTCGACAGCGACCCCGAGGCCGAGGCCGGGGCCGGGGCCGCCGATGGCAGCCGCCGCCTGCTGCTGCCGCCTGCCACCATCGATCAGCCCCGGCTGACCCTGCTCGGACACCCTCAGTGATGCGACGCCGGCCGCCACCGGCCGCGGCTCACCGATCCCCGACCCGCAACCGAGAGTGAGCCGCCCCGATGATCGCCACGGGTGACGATACCACTGGCGCGATAGCTGCCGCCCTCGCCAACCAGAAATTCGGCCAGGCCGTGAGCATCGCGTATGGCGTGCTCCACACCGCGATCGAGGCCTTCATCGCCGGCGAGTTCGGCGCCGTTCACCGCGCCTGCCTGGGCCTCCGTGCCGCCGCGCCCGGTTTTCACCACGCGACGCATCTGCTGGCAGCGGCCGCGGCGGCCCTCGGTCAGGGCGAAGACGCCGAAGCCGCCCAGGCCGAGGGGCTCGCGGCGGCGCCACAGCTGGCTCCCTTCTATCAGCGGCTGGCCAGCCGGCGCGCCACCATCCGCCGCTTCATCCCGACCATGAAGTGCGAGGTGGTGGCCGACTGCCAGTATGACTGCCCGCTCTGCGCCCACGGCGAACTCCGCCAGCGCGACATCGGCTATCAGCTGTCGCTGGAGCAGTTGCAGGCGTTTCTGACCGCGACCCTCGATTCGGGGTATCTCATCGGCCAGCTGGCGATCCACGGGTCGGGCGAGCCCTTGCTCTGGCAACAGCTCGGCCCCGGCCTCGGCGAGATCAAGCGCTCGGGCGCGGTGTGCTGGACCTGGATCACCTCGAACGGCCTGCTGCTGCACCGCCTCGGCGCCGAGGAGCTGGCGCAGATCGACTGCATGGACATCAGCCTCTATCAGGGCAACAAGAAGACGCCGACGATCCGTGAGATCGTCGCCGGCCATCCCGAAAAGCTCTTCATCGTGCCGATGGACGATTTCGTCGACAACCCGGGCCGGAGCGCGGCACCGGTGCCCTGCCCCTGCCTTTGCGCCGGCCCCATGCTGGCCGGCGACAAGGTCTATCTCTATTGCGGGCCGCCGGTGTTCGGTGCCGGCAAGCGGCTGAAGCGCAACCCGGAAACCGATCTTGCCCTCTGGTCGAGAGTCGGCCCGAACTAGCTCGACCGCGCGCGGAATCTGACCGGCCGGCTCGATTACTGTGCCTGGTGCTGGGCCAACGGCCACCACCAGCAGCACGCCCGCCGCCGGTCGCAGAAGACCAGCGGCGGCAACTGGAAGAGTTGAGGCCGTCGGACAAAAAAGGCTGATCCCCTCCCGTCGAAATCCCGACCGGGGTCAGGACTTCGGCAAGGGGAAAGATCAGCCGGGTTACGGCTCCAGCGTCAGCCGGACCTCGACGATCGACATGTCCTCGGTATCGTCCTTGCGGCTGAAGCCGAGGTCCCGGCACAGGTTGAGCATGTTGTGGTTCTCGCGCAGGACCTCGCCATAGATCTCGCCGATGCCGCGGCCCTTGGCGTACTCGATGATCTTCTTCATCAGGATGGTGCCGAGGCCGTGGCCCTTGAGGTCCGACTGGACCATCACGGCGAACTCGGCCTTCTGGTTGTCGGGATCGGCGGCGATGCGCACCGCGCCCTGGATGTCGGACACGGGGCCATGGAACGGCTTGGCCACCGCCACGAGGCCCATTTCGCGGTCGTAGTCGATCTGGGTCAGGCGCGCCGCCGCCTGATGGGAGAGCCGGCGCATCGGCGCAAAGAAGCGCAGGCGGATGTCCTCGGGAGTCATGTGCTCAAACAGGCGGTGGATCGCCGGTTCATCCTCGGGCCGGATCGGCCGCAACAGATATTGGCTGCCGTCCTTGAGCGCCGACATTTCCTCCAGCGACTTGGGATAGGGCGGAATGGCAAGGCGGGCCGAGCCGGCCTCGCTGGGCCGCGCCACCTTGATCCGGGCATCGAGGGCGAGCACGCCCTGCTCGTCGGCGAACAGCGGGTTGATGTCGAGTTCGGTGATGTCGGCGAAATCGATCACCAGTTGGGAGACCTTCATCAGGGTCAGCGCGATGTCCTTCATAGCCGCCGCCGGCCGGTCACGGTAGCCGCGCAGCAGGCGATAGACCCGGGTACGCGAAATCAGTTCGCGCGCGAGGTTGAGGTTGAGCGGCGGCAGGGCCAGCGCCTGATCGGCGACGACCTCGACGCTGACACCGCCGTGACCGAAGAGAATCACCGGGCCGAACAGATGATCGTCGGTCATGCCGATGATCAGCTCGTGCGCGCCGGTCCGCACCGCCATCTGCTGAACCGTAAAGCCCTCGATCCGGGCGTCGGGGCAGGCGACCTTGACCCGCTCCAGCATCGCCTGGGCCGCCATCCGGGTCTGTTCGGGATCGGGGATGCCGAGCACGACGCCGCCGACATCGGATTTGTGGGTGATGTCGGGAGAGAGAATCTTGAGCGCGACCCGGCCGCCGATGGCGCGCGCCGCCTCTTCGGCCTCCTCGGGACTGGTGACCCGGCGGGTATCGACCACCGGCACGCCATAGGCCGCCAGCACCTGCTTGGCCTCGTATTCGCTCAGCCAGGGCCGGTTTTCCGCCAGCGCCACATCGATGATCCGGCGCACGGCGGCGTCGTCGGGGGTGAAATCGTCGAGCACCGAGTCCGGCGTCTCCATCAGCTGCTCCTGGTTGGCGCTGTACTGAACCAGATGCATGAAGGCGCGGGTGGCGTCGCCGGGAGTGTCGTAGGTCGGGATCGAGTTGGCGGCGAAGAGGGAGCGCGACTGAATCGCCGTGCCCTCGCCGAGCCACGAGGTCAGCACCGGCCGCTGCTTGCCGTTGGGATGTTTTGAGAGGGTGTCGATCACCGCCTGAGCCGCCCAGTAGCTGTCGCCGACCGCGGTCGGACAATTGAGCACCAGGAAGGCGTCGGCGTCGGAATCCTCAAGAAGAGCGGCCAGAGAATCGGAATAGCGCCTGGCGGTGGCGTCGCCGATGATGTCCACCGGATTGCCGTGGGACCAGGTCGCCGGCAGGAAGCTGTTGAGCTTCTTCATCGCCTCGGGACCGATCTTGGCCAGCTGGCCGCCGCCCTCGATCAGCGAGTCGGTGGCCAGCACGCCGATGCCGCCACCGTTGGTCAGGATGGCGAGGCGACGGCCGACCCGTCTGCCGCCGGTGATCGAAACCCCCATCGCCACCGTCTCGACGGCATCGAACAACTCGTCGAGATCGTGGACGCGCAGGACGCCGGCGCGCCGGAACGCGGCGTCATAGACCCGGTCCGAGCCGGCCATGGCGCCGGTGTGGGAACTGGCGGCCTTGGCCGCTTCCTCGCTGCGCCCGGCCTTGATCACGATTACCGGCTTCTGGCGCGCCGCGGCGCGGGCCGCCGACATGAATTTGCGGGTGTGGGTCAGGGCCTCGATATAGAGCAGGATCGCCCGCACCTGCGGGTCGGCGGCCAGATAGTCGAGCAGATCGGAGAAATCGACATCGGTCTTGTTGCCGAGGGAGATCAGGTGCGAGAAGCCGATCTTGCGGTTGGTCGCCCAGTCGACCACCGAGGTCAGCACCGCGCCCGACTGCGCCACCAGCGCGATGTCGCCCTTCATCGGCGCGACATGGACGAAGCTGGCGTTGACGCCGCGGCCGGGAATCATCAGTCCGAGGCAATTGGGGCCGAGAATGCGCAGGGTATGGGGCTTGGCCGCGTCCAGCACCTTCTGCTGCAGGGCCTTGCCCTGCTCGCCGATCTCGCCGAAGCCGGCGGTGATCACGACTGCGGCGCGGGTGCCGCGCGAGCCCAGCTCGTCGATAATGCCGGGAATGGTGTCGGGCGGGGTGCAGATCACCGCGAGATCGGGCGAAATCGGCAGTTCGGCAATCGATTTGTAAGCCAGCACCCCCTCGATCGCCTTTTCGCGCGGGTTGACCGGCATGATCGGGCCGTCGAACCCGGCGTGGAACAGGTTTTTTGCCACCACGGCACCGATCGAGTTGGGCCTGCGACTGGCGCCGATCAGCGCGATCGAGGTCGGTTTCAGCAAAGAGTCGAGGTTGCGAACGGTCATAGCCCCATGTCCCCTGGTTTGGCGCGAACAGGACCCTTCGCCCAAAGACGAAGAACGGCGGCGCCGCGCCGTTTACCCCCGAAACTTAAGCCGGCTGCGGTTAATTTTGAGTAATGATACGGTTAAGATTTGCTGCATTGCGGAATATCGGGGTGTGGCGCGGCGCCGCAGGTGTCCTTGGACACATAAGGTGAGAATGGCGGACGAGGGTTTCCGACGGTTCCGCGCCGGGGTGGGACCCATAATCTGAGAAAGTTTGGCCCATAAGCCGGGAATTGCGGCCGGATACCGCCCAAATCATGAGACTGGCGTCAACCGGAAGCGTCCGGGGTGTGCGTGTCGGGATCGGATCGGGGTTGCGGGCAGTGGCTGACCGGATATCGGATCGGCGGCATCGCTGATCTGGAGCTGCACCACTTCTACTGCGCCATGGCCTGGCCGGGCAACGCCACCGATGTCCGGCCGCTGCTGCCGGCTGGAGGCCTCAGGGGCGAAACTCCAAGGGGCCGACATCATCGCCGATCTCGACCGCCTGATCGAAACCACCGCCGAACAGGACGGCCGCCGCTTCATCCTGCGAAACCAAGCCCCTGGGTGTGCCGGCGCCGTATTCCAGGCCGCGAAAGTCGCCCTCCCGCCGATGTTCCGCCGCGTCAATCCCGACAGTGCCGACCCGCTACCCCGCTCAACCCCCAAAAAGTCGCGCAAACGGCTATGACCGCGATTGAGGCGAAAGTACTCCAGGGGTTGTCGAGCCTCGTGCGCCTCGTTAACGAGCATCCCTCGGAAACATCAGGTGCGCCACCACGGCTGCCTCAAATAAATCTATATTATCTACATGTTGACAGAGGCTGTAAATAGCAGGCATCAGAGCATCAATATAACTAGATGCTTTCAGTTTAGACATGGAGCGAAAGTTGTTATTCATATTAAGGCCAGATGCAAGGCCAGCGACCCACGCCTTATCAAGCGCGTGATCGACTTGGTGCGAGCCAAATCTATCATCATAGCGGCCCATGAACTGCTGGCATGTCGTTGTATTATAATGATCGGACTTCATATTAAGTTTCTTTTCTAGTGACCTTTGGATTGTAAGTCTGTCGGCTGTTTGTGAAAAAACAGAGGATGACATCACGCATATGATCAGAATCGCCACGGTCCTTACAATTATCATCGGGTCCTCCGTTGCATTGGGAAATTTTGCCAGGATACCGCATCAACAAATCTGGCGGCGTCGCCTTTGGTCAAGCCGGCGGCGTCGGCGACGTGGGCGATCCGGTTGTTCTTGTTCATCGTGGCGTCCCCGATGGGAGAGGGGAGGGAGGTGCGACTTCCTACACCGGGAACGACGCCGGCAGCAACGGGAGTATCGTCGCCGAACCGAACGACTCGCGCTCCGATCTTGGCCCAACTGCACCGCGTACCGTCCTCTCTCAACCGGCCACCGGGCGGCGGCGTGGTCAAGGCGATGGCGGACGACTGGAAAACAGCGGCGACCTGTGGCTCCATCAGATTGCCGGTCGCGCCCGTTGCACGGGCTGGGCCTTTCGAGGTCACGGCCCTTGGGGATCGGGGCCGGCACTGGGGAGCCTCCCGCTGGCCGGTTGAGAGAGGGGTTCTCCGTTCGATGCGCCCGAGCCGTCGGGCTCAAGCGCCAATCCCGGGGCGGTTCAACTGCGTAGCCCGGGCGCTTCGTGCCCGGTGCGTGCCACGTATTCGGTGTAGCCGCCACCATACTGGTGGATGCCCTCCGGCGTCAGTTCCAACACGCGGTTGGAAAGCGTTGCCAGGAAATGCCGGTCGTGCGAAACGAACAGCATGGTGCCTTCGTAGGTGGCCAGCGCCTTAATCAACATTTGCTTGGTATCGAGATCAAGGTGATTGGTCGGTTCGTCGAGCACGAGGAAATTCGGCGGATTGAACAGCATGAGGGCCATCACCAGCCGGGCCTTTTCCCCACCGGACAGGACGCGGCATTTTTTCTCCACATCATCGCCGGAGAATCCGAAACAGCCGGCCAACGCCTTGAGCACGCCCACGCCCGCCTGCGGGAACGCCCCTTCCAGGGACTCGAACACTGTGGCAGCGCCGTCGAGCAGTTCCATCGCGTGCTGGGAGAAATATCCCATCCTGACGCTGCCGCCGACCGTGACCGTCCCGGTGTCCGGTTCGGTCGAACCCGCCACCAGTTTCAACAGCGTCGACTTGCCCGCACCATTGACGCCCATCACGCACCAGCGCTCCTTCCGGCGGATCACCCAGTCGAACCCCTGATAGATGATCCGGCTGCCGTAGCCTTTGTGGACGTTCCTCAAGACCACCACATCCTCGCCCGAGCGCGGGGCCGGCTGGAAGTCGAACGACACGACGTGGCGGCGCTTCGGCGGCTCGACGCGCTCGATCTTGTCCAGCTTCTTGACCCGGCTTTGCACCTGGCTGGCGTGCGAGGCGCGGGCCTTGAAGCGCTCGATGAACTTCAGCTCCTTCGCCAACATGGCCTGCTGCCGTTCGAATTGCGCTTGCAACTGCTTTTCGTTGACCGCCCGCTGCCGCTCGTAGAATCCGTAATCGCCGGAATAGCTGGTCAGCGATCCGCCATCGATCTCGATGATCTTCGAGACCACCCGATTGAGGAACTCGCGGTCATGCGAGGTCATCAACAGAGCGCCTTCATAACCTTGCAGAAAGTCCTCCAGCCAGATCAGGCTCTCGAGGTCGAGATGGTTGCTCGGCTCGTCGAGCAGCATGACGTCGGGCCGCATGAGCAGGATGCGGCCGAGCGCGACGCGCATCTTCCAGCCGCCGGACAGCGCCCCGACGTCCATGTCCATCATCTCTTGGCTGAAGCTGAGCCCGGCGAGCACTTCCCGCGCCCGCCCCTCCAGTTCGTAGCCGCCCAGCTCGTCGAACCGCGCCTGCACTTCGCCATAGCGCTCGACGATCGTATCCATCTCGTCAGCGCGGCCGGGGTCGCACATGGCCGCTTCGAGATCAGCCAATTCTGCCGCCACGGTGCTGACCGGCCCGGCCCCATCCATCACTTCCGCGACCGCGCGGCGGCCGGACATTTCGCCGACATCTTGATTAAAATAGCCGATCGAGACCTCCTTCTCGATAGCCACCTGGCCCTCGTCCGGCAACTCTTCTCCCGTAATCATCCGGAACAGCGTTGTCTTACCGGCACCATTGGGGCCGACGAGGCCGATTTTCTCGCCCCTGTTGAGCGCTGCGGAAGCCTCAAAGAAGAGGATCCGATGACTGTTGTGCTTGCTGATGGTTTCAAAGCGAATCATGTGTGGCTGGGTTCCTGTGGCGTGGCCGTCCCCTTATGCCATAGAAAACGCGATGCGATAGAGTCCTGGTCGACATCGCCTCCACCTTCGAGGATGCCAACCCCGTAAAAAGTTACACATCGACGGCCACTTCACGAATCTTGTAGCTCGGTCTGAATTTGTAATATCTGAGGAAGGATAAGGTTGAAAGCACGGACGACTGCAGGATCGAAGTGTTGACAGGATTGTTCGTTAATAAAATCCACGGCATCGTCTGTGCCCCAGCTCACCTTGTACGGCCGATTTGACAACAAGGCATCAAATACGTCTGCTACCGCAACAATCCTGGCTTCGATGGATATATCCTCGCCACGAAGTCCGCGGGGATATCCCGAGCCATCCCATCTCTCATGGTTCGCGGTAATGACGACAAACTTCTTGGCGTATTGGGCGTTGCCCGCGACGTTACAAAGGTTCGGACATTGATTGTCGAGCTTGAATCCGCTCGCCTTGAAGCCCAGTCGTCGAATGATGCTAAATCGATGTTTCTGGCCAACATGAGTCATGAGCTTCGCACACCTCTGAACTCAATTGTCGGGTTCGCTCAGATGCTCGAGTACAATCCGAGAGAGCCGCTGTCCCCTTCTCAAGGAAAATGCGTAGATCGCATTCTTAAGGGTGGGCAACACCTGCTTTCGCTTATCAGTGATATCTTGGACCTTGCCAAAATTGAGGCAGGACGCGTCGAGTTGTCCATTGAGAATGTCGGTTTAAAGGGTCTCGTTGATGAGTCCTTGACATTCATTCAGCCGCTCGCCGAACGCCGGGGCATCGTTGTCAAGGTCTCGTCATGTCCGGAGATTTCAGTTCTGGTTGACTATACTAGAATAAAACAGGTACTTTTAAACCTGCTAAGCAATGGCATTAAGTACAATCGCCCTGGTGGAAGAGTCGAGATCGCGTGCGAACGTCACGATGATCGCTTTGTCAGCATCAGCGTTTCCGATACCGGGATCGGCGTTTCCGAATCAAATCAGAAGGAATTGTTCAAACCATTCTCCCGTCTTGGGCAGGAGGGGTCAAATATTGAGGGCACAGGCATTGGGCTGACCATAACCAAACGCCTTGTTGAAATGATGGGGGGAAGCATTGGCTTCCGGAGCGTCGTCGGTGAGGGGACGATTTTTCGGGTTCTCATCCCGTCGTCGACCACCCGGGCCGCTGAGGCGGCACCGACTCCTGCCGTTTCCAGTGTTGAGCCGGACTCCCTGTCTGGAACTGTTGTCTATGTCGAGGACAACCCGGCGAACATCGAATTGATGGAAATGGTCTTTTCCGCCTTCGGGAACATTCGGCTCCTGACGTCGCCGACAGGGGAACTCGGGATCGAACTGATCCGGGCATCGCGACCAGACCTCATCATTCTGGACCTCAATCTCCCCGGCATGGATGGCTTCGAAGTCCTTCGGCTGGTTCGAGAGATGGAGGAAGGCCAGAATATCCCGGCAATCGCCTTGACGGCTGCGGCAAGCCGGCAAGATATCCGACGGGGAATGGAAGCCGGCTTCATTCATTATCTCACCAAACCGTTCGCGATTGAAGCCCTGGTCGACACCATGCGGGATGTGTTCAAGCAGAAGGAGGCATCATGAGCTTCCCGTCTCCGGCTGTTGCCCCCTATGAGCCTGAGTGCCGGAGAATACGTCAACAAATTATCGCCCTCGTGGTTGCCTTTTCTGCCGTGATCTGGGGAGCGTTTTTCTTCTATGTGCAGACGACAAGGGCTGCTTCGATCTCCATGGCAGAGCGCGGGACCGCCAGTTTGGCCCTTGCGTTTGAACAAAGCGTCAGCAGAAGAGTGACCGGAATTGACCAGTCCCTGTTGACAAAGCTGGGTAGCCAAATTCGGGCGGCAGCGATATTGAGGAAGGCGAGGAAGGATTTCGCG
>JBAXPR010000018.1:0-41925 GCA_037132135.1 Rhodospirillaceae bacterium | reverse complement strand
TCTGCCGCTCCTGGTCGGCGCGCATCCGCTCCATCGCCAGCGCGTTGTCCTTGAACACCTGCACCGCATCGGCCATCGCGCCGATCTCGTCGCCGTGGCCGACGCTGGGCACCTCGGCGGTGGTGTCGCCCCCGGCCAGGCGGTGCATTGCGGCGGTCATGCCCGTGACCCGCGCCGCGATCGAGCGGAACGCCAGCAGCGAGAGTAACCCGGCCATCACCAGCGCGGCGGCCATCAGCACCATGTCGCCGCTGCGCAGGGTTTCGAAGAGTTTGGTCGCCTTGGTGTATTCTTCGAGCGCCACCCGTTCCTGCAGGGTGACCAGCTTCTTGAGGGCGTCGCGGGTTTCGTCGAAGGCGGCGCCGGCCTCGACGACCGCGGCATCCAGACGCTCGCCGCGGACCCCGGCCTTAACGAGATCGAGCGAGGCCGCCCGCTTCTTGAGATAGCCCGCATGCTTGCCGGCCAGGGTGTCGGCCAGGAGCTTTTCTTCGGGCGTGAAATAACTGGAGGTATAGTCCCGCCATTCCTTGTCGTGCTCCTGGTCGGCCTCGGCGATTTTTTCGAGTCCCCTCTGAACCGCGGCCTCCGAGCCGCCGGCCGGCGTTGCCGCCATCCGCAGGATGTTGGCGCGCATGCGGTGGATGGCATCGAGGATATGGGAGAGCTGGACCAGACAAACCGTGCGGTCCTCGTAGACCGTGTGCAATCCGGCGGCGATTTGTCCCATGCCATAGATGCCGGTCACGCCGACGGCAATCAGCAGGATCAGCATCGTCGCCTGCATTCCGACCAGCTTCACGCCGATTTTTAAATTATTGAGCATGCCGCGCCCCGACTGGAGGTGTTCAGATTGATGAGGAGTGGATTCAATCGCAGCGAAAAAACTCCCCCCGCGCAAAAAATCTGCCACATTTTTTTGCAAAAAACAACACAGGCAATGATCATTACTTCTATAATCACTGGATATTTCGAATGATTATCATTAGGGACGCTTAACAATTAGCGATGGCGAACATCGGCGCCGGTGGCCGCTTTCCAGACCGGTTGGGTCACCGCCCGGCCGTCGCGGCTGGTCGTCAGGGTTGCGAACTGGAAGTCTGCGTCATTTCGTCCCCGGGGACACCAGGCGTGGAAGGTGGCCTCGTGTTCGCCCTCGGTCAGCGGGGCCTTGAAAAAGGAGAAGCCGCCGAACCATCCGGTCTCGGGGGACTTGCCGCCCTTGAAGTCCAGACGCAGAATGCAGGAGGGCGCGTCCCGGCCCGAAACCCGCCAGCCAAAGTGCCGGGTCTCGCCCGGGGCGACGATCATGAAGCCGCCCCCCGAGACCTCGCCGCTCTCGAAGCGCACCATCATGCGGCCACTGAAGCCCTGGGGCGCAATCTCGACGCTGCCGGTCTGCCAGCCTGGAAAGGTCACCAGCCCGGGCGACCGGGCCTGACCCCGGCCCTGGGCGCCGGCACCGGCGAAGGGATTGCCGCCGGTACGCCAGTCGATCATCATAGCCAGGGGGACGATAACCGCGGCGGCGATCAACATGATCTTCTTGTGGTGTCTGACCTTCTCCCGGGCGCGGTTCAAATCCTTTTTGTCGGGCTTGTGGCCGCTGAAATCGATCTCGTCGGCGTCATACTCGACCGCCTGCCCCCGGCGCCCGGCCAGGGACAACATGATCGCGATGATCATCATGATGATCAGAGTCAGCATTGGCTGCACTTATCGAAAATGCGTTACATTTTCTGGTTTCTTATAGTATCACAGCCATGACTTCTTGCCAATACTTCCCGCCTCACCATTCAGGGCCGCCAGAGGCGCGCCGGCAGCGCCTAGCCCTCGTCGCTGTCGCCGCCGCTCCCGACCGGGCCGGCGCCCTCGACCGGGGCCTGCAGGGTCGCGAGTACCGGGCGGGCATCGAGCAGCCCGGCGGCCCGCAGATCCTCGACCCCCGGCAGATCGCGCAGCGAGGCGAGGCCGAAATGATCGAGGAAATGGTCGGTGGAAACCCAGGTCAACGGTCGGCCCGGGGTTTCGCGGCGCCGACCCGGCTTGATCCAGTTGTTTTCCATCAGGAGATCGAGCGTGCCCTTGCTGGTGGCCACGCCGCGGATGCTTTCGATCTCGGCCCGGGTCACCGGCTGGTGGTAGGCGATGATGGCCAGAGTTTCAACCGCCGCGCGCGAGAGCTTGCGCTGGACATCCTCCTTTGGCCTGAGATAGGGACCGAGGTCGGCGGCGGTACGGAACGCCCAGCGCCGGTCCAGCCGCACCAGCTCGATGCCGCGCCCGGCGTAGCGCTCCTGGAGCTGCCCGAGCAGCGCCGCCAGTTCCGCGCCCCCGGGCAGCCGGGAGGCGAGCAGCGATTCGTCGAGCGGCTCGGTGGCGGCAAACAGCAGCGCCTCGACCAGACGCAGCTGATAGGCCGGGTCTTGCAACGGCAGTGGCGCCGGCGGCGCCCCCGGTTCGGCGTCGGCGTCCGCCGGCTGAGCGAGGGTCTCGTCACTCATGGCGTCAGCGCACCGGCGGCACGCGGCGCAGCCAGATCGGCCGGAAGGCGCCGTCCTGACGGAGTTCGATCCGGCCCTCCTTGACCAGTTCCAGGCTGGCGGCGAAGGTTGCGGCCAGGGCCGAACGGCCGCGCAGGCTGCCGTCGGCCCGTCCGGGCAGGAACGAGACCAGGGTCGCCCAATCGGGCAAGGAACCGAGCAGCGTCGAGAGCCGGGTCAGCGCGTCCTCCAGGGAATAAAGCTCCAGCGGCCGGATGGTCAGGGTCGACGTTTCGACGCGCCGCCGGTGCTCGCCATAGGCTTTCAGCAGATCATAAAGCGTTACCTCGAGCACCGGAGTCTTTTCCACCTCCAGACCTTCGGGAGCGCCGCGGACGAAAATGTCGCGCCCGAGCTGGGGCAGGGCCATCAGCCGGACCCCGGCGGCGCGCATCGCCTCCAGGCGCTGGAGCTGAAAGGCCAGCGCCGCCGCCAGTTCGGCGCCGCCCGGCTCCTCGTCGGCGCTTTCGGGTTCGGGCAGCAGCAGCCGCGACTTGAGGTAGGCCAGCCAGGCCGCCATCACCAGATAATCGGCGGCCAACTCGATCCGCACCCGTCGCGCCGCGGCCACAAACGCCAGGAACTGGTCGGCCAGTTGCAGGATCGAGATATGGGTGAGGTCGACCTTCTGGTCGCGGGCCAGGGTCAGCAGCAGATCGATCGGACCTTCGAAGCCGTCGAGGGCCAGCACCAACTGTTCGGATGTCGCCGCATCGTCCCGAACGTCTTCGACGAACTCCTGAACCGGCGCCATCGCCGCCGCTCCTCAGTAACCGCCAAACCGGGTGTGAACACCGGCCAGGGCGCAGATGCCATTGGCAATGCCGCCGGCCACCGGCGCCACCAGGGTGGAAAACAGGTCCAGCTCGGCCCCGATCTGGGAGCCGACCGCGGGCAGGATCAAAAAGACCAGCATCAGCAGCGCCATGCCCTCCCGCTCCATGCCGGCAAGCCGGATCGCCAGCGGCCGGGGCAGCAGGCCGACCGCCACCCGGCCGCCGTCGAGGGGCGGAATCGGCAGCATGTTGAACACTGCCAGCACGACATTGATTTCGACCGAGGTCAGCAGCGCCCGCACCGCCCAGCTGTAGGCGGGCTGGGGCAGCCCGGCCATCGCGGGCACGAGAAAGGCCGAGAGCAGCGCCAGCACGATGTTGATCGCCGGCCCGGCCAGCGCCACCCAGACCATGTCCCGCTTGGGATTGCCGAGCCGGGCAAAATTCACCGGCACCGGTTTGGCCCAGCCAAAAACGAACGGGGTGGTGAAATACATCAGCGCCGGCAGGATGACGGTGCCGACCGGATCGATGTGGCGGATCGGGTTGAACGACACCCGGCCCAGCTGCCACGCGGTGTCGTCGCCCAGCTTCCAGGCGACGAAGCCATGGGCCGCCTCGTGGAAGGTGATGGCCAGGATCACCGGCACAGCGATCATCGAAAGGTCGTAAAGAATGCGGCCGATGTCCATGGCGCCCTCTCAGGCCCCGGCGGGGGGGCGCCGGCGGGTGGTGGGATCCTCGGCGACCGCCACCCAGTCGCCGCCGACCGGGTCAAGCTGCACGCCCAACAGCAGCTGATCCAGCCGCGCCCGCGCCTCGGCGAGCACCATCGGCTGCGGCGGCTGAAGCGCGCCCCGTGCCCGCTGCCAGCGAATCCCGGCCTGACCTTCAAGATAGGGCATCACCGCCGCGATTTCCCGCATCTCGGCCATGGTGCCGTTGCAGTGAAGCGCGATGTCGCAGCCCGCCTCGAGCACCGCGACCGCCCGGGCCGCCGGCGAGCCGTCGAGCGCGCCCATCGAGAGATCGTCGCTGAACAGCAGGCCGTCGAAGCCAAGATGCTGGCGCACCACCTCGCCGATCACGGTCGGCGAGGTGCTGGCCGGATGCCGGGGGTCGATGGCGCGGTAAACGACATGGGCGACCATGCCCATCGCCTGATCGGCCAGCGCGCGGAAGGGCACGAAGTCGGTGCTGTCGAGTTCGGTGCGCGACTCATCGACCACCGGCAGTTCCTCGTGACTGTCGGTGCGGGCGCGGCCATGGCCCGGAATATGCTTGATCACCGGCAGCACGCCGCCGGCCAGCAGACCGTCGCAGCAGGCCCGCGCCAGGGTGCTGACCAGCGCCGGATCATCGGAAAAGGCGCGGTCGCCGATCACGTCGTGGGCGTGGGGCACCGGCACGTCGCAGACCGGCGTGCAGTCGACGGTGATGCCGAGATCGTGGAGCATCGCCGCCAGCAGCCGGCCATTGAGCCACGCTGCCTCCAATCCCTGGTCGAGACTTCGTTCGGCCAGGGCGCCGATGCAGCGGGCCGGCGGGTGAGCCGGCCAGTCGGGCGGGCGCAGCCGCGCCACCCGGCCGCCCTCCTGATCGATCAGCACCGGCGCGTCGTCGCGGCCGACCGCCGCCCTCAGATCGCTGATCAGCGCCTTGACCTGCTCCGGCGACTCGACGTTGCGCTTGAAGAGGATGAAGCCGAGCGGATTGGCCTCGCGGAAGAACCGGCGCTCATCGTCGCCGAGCACGGTTCCAAGGCAGCCGAACACCACCGCCCGCGGCGTCTCGGCGGTCACGGGCTGGGCGGCGCGGGGGGTCTGGTCAATTCCGGGCAAGCTGACACCCGACATTCTGGCTCTTGAGCTGGTCGCAGATGGCGCGGGCGCGCGCCTCGTCGAGCGGTCCGGCCTGGAGACGGTAATAGACGCCCTTGTCGCCGAGGTCGGCCCGGACCACGCTCAAGGAGAGCGAGCCGAGCAGATCCCGGTGCCGGGACTGCAGGCGCCGCCACTCGCTCTGGGCATCGGCTTCCTTCGGCACCGCGCCGACCTGGACCCGGTAGCTGCCGCCCGTGAGCGCCAGCGGCGCCGGTTTGGCCACCGCGGCTGTGGCGGTGGCCGCCGCTTTCGGCGCCGGGGCCGGATGGGCCTGAGCCGGGGCCTGAGTCCCGGGGGCCAGCTTGGCCGCCGGCGGTTTGGCTGCTGTCGCCGGAGCCGGCACCGCCGCGGCCTTCGCCGCCGGAGCTGGGGCGGGCGCCTGAGCCGCCGGGGGGGCCGCAGCCGCCGGCGCCAAGGGGGCGGCGGCCGGTGGCGCGCTGTCCTCGCCCGGCTTTGCCGCCATCGGCGGCGGCGCCATCACGGTCTCAATGGCGACGCGCGACGCCCCTTTGGCCGCGGCATCGGCGGGCGGCGGCGGCACCACCGGCGCCACCGGTCTCGGCAGCGGCGCTTCGGGCGGCGGCAGCAGGCGCTCGACCATCGGCGGCGCCGAACCGGGGTCCAGGCGGTCGAAGACCAGAATGCCCTGGTTGGGCACTTCCATGCCGCCGGGCTGGGCGGGGCGGGCCCTGAGCGGCCGCGGATCCGCCTTGATCAGGGGCAGCGAAGCCTCGTCGGTGACCCCGGCCGAATGGCGAAAGCCGAGCCAGACCAGACCGCCGACCACCGCCACGGCTCCGAAAACGAAGCCGAGCCGGGCCAGACCGGTCAGAAAGCCGCCGTCGCGCCGGCCGCGCGGATCGGCAGCCTCATCCTCGGCGTCAAAATCCCTCTCGTGCCACCGGCTCATGGTGTCCACCACCTCACGACCGCAACTCCTCCACCGGCTCGACGCCGATCACCTTCAATCCCGAAGCGACCACCGTCGCCACTGCCTTGACCAGGGCCAGGCGCGCCAGGGTCAGCCCGGCATCGCCCTCGACCAGAAACCGCATCGTGGTATCGTCCTTACCCTTGTTCCAGAGGGCATGGAAGCCTGCCGCGAGGTCATAGAGGAAAAAGGCGACGCGGTGCGCCTCATGTGCCTCAGCTGCCGCCTCGACCAGCCGCGGCCAACCGGCCAGCAACCGGATCAGTTCCAGTTCCTCCGCGCCCGACAGCCGGTCCAGCGGCGCCCCGGCAGCGAGGGTTTCCGCCGCCGGCTCGCCGGCCAGCCGCAGCACAGAGCGGCAGCGGGCATGGCAGTACTGAACATAGAACACCGGATTGTCCTTGGACTGCTCGGTGACCTTGGCGAAATCGAACTCCAGGGTCTGGTCGTTGCGCCGGGTCAGCATAATGAAGCGCACGACATCGGCCCCGACCCGCTCGATGACGTCGCTGAGCGTGACGAAGGTCCCGGCCCGCTTCGACATCTTGACCGGCACGCCCCGATCCATCAGGTGAACCAGCTGGCAGATCTTGACGTCGAGCGCGGCGCCGCCGCCGGTGATCGCCGCCGTTGCCGCCTGCATGCGCTTGATGTAGCCGCCGTGGTCGGCGCCCCAGACGTCGATCAGCACCGTGGCGCCGCGCCGCCATTTGTCGAAATGATAGGCGATGTCGTTGGCGAAATAGGTCCAGGAGCCGTCGGACTTGCGCAGCGGCCGGTCGACATCGTCGCCAAAGTGCGTCGCCCGGAACAGGGTCTGGGGCCGCGGCTCCCAATCCTCGGGGATTTTGCCCTTGGGCGGCTCGAGCACGCCCTCATAGATCAGGCCGCGCGCCGAAAGAGTCTCGAACGCCTGCTGCACCGCCCCGGCCGCGACCAGCGCCCGCTCGGAGCTGAAGACCTGGATCCTGACCCCGAGCGCGGTCAGATCCTGCCGGATGCCGGCCATGATCGTCTGGATGGCGAACTCGCGCATCACCGGCAGCCAGACCGACTCGGGCGCCTCGCGCCAACGCGCGCCGTCGGCGGCGGCCAACGCCTGCCCGATCTCCTTGAGATAATCGCCGGGATAGAGCCCGGGCGGAATCTCGCCGATCGGTTCGCCCAGCGCCTCGCGGTAACGCAGGTAGGTTGAGCGTCCCAGCACGTCGACCTGGGCGCCGGCGTCGTTGATGTAATATTCGCGGGTGACGGCGAAGCCGGCCTTTTCGAGCAGATTGGCCAGGGCGTCGCCGACCACGGCGCCGCGGGCGTGGGCGGCGTGCAGCGGTCCGGTCGGGTTGGCCGAGACGTATTCGACGTTCACCGGCTGGCCGGCTCCGGCGTCGCTGTCGCCATAGGCCGGACCGGCGCGCAGGATGGCGCCGATCTGGGCCTGCCAGAAGCCGGCGGTGAAGCGCAGATTGATGAATCCGGGGCCGGCAACCTCGACCCCGGTGACCCCGGCCAGCGCAGAGAGCCGCGCCGCGATCTTGGGCGCCAGCTGGCGGGGATTGGCCTTGACCTGCCCGGCCAGCACCATCGCGGCATTGGTCGATACATCGCCATGAACGGCTTCGCGCGGCGGCTCGACCGTGACGCGGGCGGTGTCGACCCCGGCCGGCAGCTCCCCGGCCTCGACCATATCCCCGAGCACATCCAGCAGCTGCTGGCGGAAACCCTTGAAAACGTTCATCAGTAACTCGAACCCCACCGCACACGCCAGCCCCGGCGCCGGCCGCGACCGGCCGCCGGAGGGCATAATGGGCGCAACCGCCCGGCAAGTCAAAAGCCGTGGTGACCGGGCCGCAGTTCTCAGCAGGAGTCGGACCGGCCGTGGTCGGGATCGGGGGATGGAAAATTGGAGTGCGCGCGCTCGACCGCCCCGGCCCGGACCTCACCCCCCGATCATGACCGTTGGCGACCCCGTGGTCACGACACCGCCGTGGGCGGTCTGGTCGCCGATGCGGGCCGCGGGTCGGCCACCGATGATCACCGTCGCCGACCCCTTAACGATCACATCGGGCGGCCCGGCGCACACGCACTGGTCGCCGACCACCGACGCGGGCAGAAAACTGACCATCACCGTCGGCACGCAGGGGCTGACGATCGGCCCGCCGACATGAGGAACCGTCCCGGTTACCATCGGGCAGACGTGCATATCGGTCAATCGTGCCGCTGGTGGCATCTCTGGCTCCCGGTGTGTGCCGCCTCTTCGTCGATACCGCTGTCACCTGAACGCCGCAACAACAATATGAACGGCTTCGGCGATGCCACTCTGTCGCCGTCGTTTCCTGTTGGCGGGCTTGGCCGGCGGGCTTATTTTGGTCGCCTTGATCAGGGTGGCGGCCGTGGGTTCTCTGCCATCGCGAGGCTTTCCAAACCGGGGTGCCCTGGCCGTGGCCGCTCTGCTGGCCGTTTGCGGTCCGGCAAGCGGCGGCCGGGCGCAGGAGAGCCGGGAAACCCCGGCGGCCGGCGCCACGGTTCCGGTCCGGTCCGAGGCCGGCGCCCTCCGGCGGCACGGCACGGTCTTCACCGTCGAGCGCTTCGGCCGGTACGCGGTCCGGCCGGTCAGCGTCCGGGGCGCCGCTCTGCGTCTGGTCGACCGCATGGCCGGGCCGGGCGACGAGGACGGTGTGCCGGGCGGGCGCGATGGCCGGATCGATCTCTTCCTCGGCCCCGGCGAGCACAAGGCCGAGGTTTCGTTCGGCGCCGGTGAACCGCGGCCGCCGGAGCTGGCGGTCCAGCCCTTTCAGGAGCTTAGTCCGGGCACGCCGCCGCAGCTGCTCGAGCTGGCGCTGGTCGAGACCGAACTCGGCGACCTCCAGCAGCGCTCCTGGTGGCTGGAAATCCCGAGGCGCCGGACCGTGTTCATCGAGGCCGCCGGCCGCCACTTGCAGGATCTGCGCCTCTGGAGGGACGGCACCTGGCTGGTCGATGCCGTGCCGGCCGAAGCGCGCGCGGAGCGCGACTCGGGTCAGCCGCTGGCGGTGCGGCAGCTGACCGCCGACCTCGCCCCCGGGCTTTATCTGCTGACCGCCTATGGCGGCGCCGGTGAGACCTGGAGCAAGGCCGGTGCGGGAGAGCCCCTGGCGCTGCGCTGGGGCCTTCCCA
Organism: Rhodospirillaceae bacterium; assembly: GCA_037132135.1. Taxonomy (GTDB): domain Bacteria; phylum Pseudomonadota; class Alphaproteobacteria; order Azospirillales; family Azospirillaceae; genus BOG-933. The sequence goes on along the minus strand of JBAXPR010000018.1, from coordinate 32,639 downwards.
CCCTGCCCGAGGCGGGCCGCCGGCAGTTCGTGGCCGGGCCATTCGGCTTCGATCGCTGGCTGGTTCCCGGTACCGCCGGTTTTTTCCGTCTGGAACTGCCGCGGGGCGAGGTTGGCAGCCTCGATGTCGCGGCCTTTCGCAACGGCGTCGCCGGTTCGCCCTCCCATGCCGCGATCGACCGGACGGCGCGCGCCGCGGCGGTCGAGCTGCGGCCGGCGCCGGTCTCTCAGGGCGCCCATCTGGTCACGGTCCGGCGGCCCGCGGGCGCGCCCTATCTTCTTCAGCACTACGCCGCCCTCAGCGACGACACGCTCACCGTGCCCGCCGACGGCGACTATCTGCTCAGCACCCTGCGTCCGGGGCGGGGTGGCGACGACGTCGACCTGACCGCGATCCTCAGCGAGGTCACCGGCGGCACCGGAACGGTGGCGCGGCGGGAGGCGGTGATCGCCCGCCAGACGATCCGGCTGGGGCCGGAGGCCGGCTGGCGCCGCCGCTTCAATCTCCTGGATCCGCTCAGCCTCTTTCTCGAGGTGACCCGGCCCGGCCGCTATACCCTCGAGACCACCGGGCTGGATGTCGAGCTGCAACTGCGTCCGCTCGCTCTTTCGGGGGAGGCCGGGCCACAGCTTTCGGCGCCGGCCGGCGGCGCCGGCTGGGCGCTCGATGCCGGGCTCTATGAGCTGCGGCTGGTGCCGCGGCAGGAGGGGCGGGGCAGTCTCGGCCTCTCTCTCCATCTCGAGGGGGAAGCCGAAGCCGCCGAGCCGGCGCCGCCGCTGCTCGGCGCCAGCTTCGGCCCGTTCAAATTGCGAAAGACCGCCCGCTACCACCGTCTGCGTCTCAACGAGGCGCCCGGGGCCGGCTTTGGCGCCGCGCTGCGCCGGTTGCCGGCCGAGCTGGCCGAGGATGTGCCGCTGGTGCTGGCGCCGGGCGAGCGCCGCCCGCTGCCGGTGTCGCTGGCCGTCGCCGGTACCCTCCAGGCGCTGAGCGACGATAACGCCGTCCTGCCGGTCCGTGTCGATGGCGCCGGCGCCGCCGACACGACGCCGGTCGGCCCCGGCATCCATACCGTCGAGGTGGCCAATCCCGGGCTGCAACCGGTGATCGGCTCGCTGCGGGCCGTGCCGGCCGAGCGGCCGGCCGCGGTCGCGCTGCCGCCGATGGCCGCGGCCACCCTTCGCCAGGTGCCCGACGTTCCGCTGCTGGAGCCGGGTCAGCCGCGCTTTCTTGATCTCGGCGTGCGCCAGGAGGCGACCTTCACGCTCAAGGTCGGAGCCGCGGCGCTGTACCGGGTCGAGACCACCGGTCTGCTGCAGACCGCCGGCACCCTGCGGACCCGGGTCCAGCCCGCGCTGGCAAGGGCCTCGGCCAACGGCGTCGGCCGCAATCTTCTGCTGCAGCACTATCTCCGCGAGGGCCTCTACCAGTTGACCGTCGGCACCGAGGGCGCCACCGCCGGCCATCTCGGCATCGTGATGACCGCGTCGCCGATGCGGGACGGCGGCCTGCTGACCCCGGGTCTGCCGGCCCGCGCCAGCCTGGGGGTTGGTGAAGGTGTGACCTACAGCCTCGAGGTCGCCGCCGCCGGGCGCTACCATCTTCAGGCGCTCAGCCTGACCGGCGCCACCGCGATCCGCCTCGAGGATGCCGAGGGCTGGCCGCTGACGAAGCCCGATCAGGCCGGTGACCTCAGCCGCGAGCTTGCGCCGGGCCGCTACCGCCTCGTGGTGCTGCCCCATCCGCTGCCCGGCCGCCTGCTGACCCTGGTCGAAGCCGAACCGTCGCCGCCGGCGCTGGCCGGTCACGGCCCCCACCCGCTGCCGCTCGACGGCAGCGCCGCCAACCGCTGGGAAGAACCGGCCGGAGGCGGCCCGCGCCGGCCCGATGTCTGGACCTTTGCCCTGGCCGCCGAAGCGGATCTCAGTCTCAGCCTCGGCGAGCCGATGGTGGGCGAGCTTTGGCGCGACGGCGACGGCGACGGGCGGGCGGTGGCCGCGGTCTCGTTCCGCGCGCCCTGGCGGGGCCGCCTCGGCGCCGGCTCCTATCATCTCGATGTCCGGAGCGCCCGGCCCAACAACCGCCTCGACTATACCGTGAGCGCGGCGGTGACCCAGCTCACCGCCGGTCGCAGCCGCACCGTGACCGCGCCGGCCCGGGTTCCGCTGGCGCTCGGGGGCGGGCAGCGGGTGGAGATTTCCTCTTTTGGCGCCGGCGAGGTCCGGGCCGTGCTGCTCGATGCCGGCGGCGCCGAGGTGGCGCGCAGCGGCGAGCGGCCCGGCGACTGGAACTTCGTGATCGCCACCCGCCCGCCGCCCGGCCAGTATCTGTTGAAAATCGAGCCGATGGCGGGCACGCCGGTGGCCACCACCGTACGCGTTCGGACCCTGGCCGAGGTCGCCGATGCGCCGCTGGCGGCGCCGGGCGGGCGCATCCTGACCGACGGTCTGCTGCATGTGGTGCCGCTGGCGCTCAAGCCCGGCGACGGGCCGTTGCTGGTGGCGGCGGCCCGCTCCGACGAGCCGGTCGGGCTGGCCCTCGAGCGCCGCGGCGCCGACGGCCTCTGGCAAACCGCGGCCTCGGCCGTCGGGCGCAGCGCGGTGCTGGCGCTGCCCCGGGATGGCGCCGTTCCCGAGGATTACCGTCTTCAGGTCTGGTCGATGGATCATAGCCCGGCCAGGGTGGCCCTCGCGCTTCGCGCACTGGCGCCGCTCCCGGTTTCCGAGTCCGCACTGGCCGCGGGCATCGTTCCGGTGGCGGTGCCCGGCCTCGAGCCGCCGCTCGGGGTGGCCGAGGTCAGGCTGGACAGCCCCGGCCTCTTCCGCCTGCTGGCGCCGGCGCCCGGCCTGATCTGGTCGGCGGCCGGCAGCGGGCGGGGACTGGCGAAAGGACCGGAGCTGGTGGTGGCGGGGGGCGGCTCGCTGTGGTTCCTCCAGCCGCCGGCCGCCGGCCCCATCCAGGCCCGGCGCGTCCTCCCCGAGGCCGGCGTGCCGCTGGCCCTGACCCTGCCCGAGGGCGGCGGCGCGATCGTGCCGGTGCCGGCCGACGCCGCCGGCCCCCGGCTGTGGGTCGCGGACTCCCGGGTCGGCCAGCCCGGCCTGGCCCTTGGACCGCGAAGCGGTGGCGGCGCCGACGGCCGTGTTTCGGGTCTTGCCGCCGGAGTTGCCGCCGTCGTGCTGCCCGCCGGCAGCGGCGGCGAACCGGCGCTGCGGCTGTGGCGCGCCGACGGCAGCGGCGAGCTGCCGCTGGTGCTGCACCCGTTCGGCTTCGGGCCGCCCGAGCCGGGCAGCCTCGGCTGGGGCGCGAGCGACCGCACCCTCGGCGCCGGAGCGGCCCAGGAGCTGGCGCTGCCGGCGGGGGCGAAGCGGCTGCGGCTGGCCCTGCCCGCCCATGGCGCCGCGGCGCTGCTCAGGGGCGGCGCGGTGGAGCGGGTGGTCTGGTCGGACGCCGGCACCACCCAAACCCTCGACAGCGGCGCGGACCGGCTGTTGTTACTCAATGCCGGCGCCCGGAACGGGCATCTGTCGCTGCTGCTCACGCCGGTCGGCGAGGGCGCCGAGGGGCTGCGGCTGGCCCCGGGCGTGATGCTGCGCCGCTCCCTGCCGACCGCCGGCACGCTGCTGGTCGAGCTTGAACTTGTCCCGGCCGACCGCGGCCGGGGACTGGTGCTGCGCCTCTCGGGTCCGGTCGAGGAGGCGATGCTGATGCAGCGGGACGGCCGGGTGCGCCGCGGCCCCGGCCCGCTGGCGGTGGATGATGCCGCTGTGCTGCTGCTGCGCCACCGGCCGGGGGCGATCGTCGGTTGGCTCGGCAACGGCGACGAGCGCGCCTGGCTGCAGGGCGTGGCCGGGGCGCCGCTCCAGCCGGTGCCGGCGACCCTGGCGCTGGCCGGCGCCGAGACGGCATGGCGCTTCGCCGCCCCCGAGCCGGCCCTGCTTCATCTCGCCTCCACGGCGCCGGTGCTGGCCGGGGTACTGCGGGCGGGCGCCGCGCCTGATCTCGCGGTCTGGCCCGAGGGCGCCAACCTCCACCTCTTCCTGCCCGCGGGCGAAGACGCCGTGGTCGGGCTGCGGCCGGTCCAGGCGGGGGCGCTGGCGGGCGCCGTGCGGATCACCCGCAGCGCCGCGGTGCCGATCGGCGAGGGCGCCGGACCCGAGCTGCGGCTGGCTCCCGGCGACGCCCGGCTGTTCACCTTCGCTCTTGAGCAGGCGGGGGCGGTCGGGGTCGGCGTGCGCGGCGACGCCGACAGTGCCCGGCTGCGCCTGCTCGATCCGGCTGGCCGGACGCTGGCCGAGGGCACGGTGGCCATGAAGGAGCTGGCGCCCGGGCGCTATTTCCTCCTGGTCGAGAATCGCTCGGACGCCGCCGCCAGCACCGTGCAGCCGGTGCTGGCCGGGGTGGCGCGGCCAGGCCGGGAGCCGCCCGAGGCGGTCAGGCGCCACTACTGGGATCTGGTCACCGGCCAAGAGGACGGACCGAACGATGACAATTAGACGCTTCGCTGTCCCGGCTCTTATTGCCCTCTTCCTCCTGCTTCCCGGGCCGGCCGCGACGGCCCCGGCCGGCGACCGCCTGCTCCGGCCCGCCGGCGCCGTGCTGGTGCCCGAGCATTTTCTGCGCCAGTGGGATCCGGTGACGGTGTTCTTCGACCGCGAGGCCGGCCCGGCCGGCGGCGGCCCCGAGGACCATCCCGAGCGGCTGCTGACCCAGACTCCGCCCCATCCCGGCGCCTTCACCTGGCTCGACGGCCATACCCTGCAATTCCGCCCGGCGGTGGCCTGGCCGCCGATGGGCCGCTTCACCTGGACCGTCGAGGGCCGTCCGTCCGACCTCGTGACCCTGATGTCGGCGCCGGTCGCGACCCAGCCCGCCGACGGTGCCGCCGGGCTGGAGCCGGTCGAGACCATCACCTTGCGCTTTCGCGATCCGGTCGCGGTCGACACCCTCAGCCAGTTGATTACCCTCGAGCTGCGGCCGCTGCCCGGAGTCAGCGGCGAGCCGCAGCGGCGGCTCGACTTTCATGATTTCGAAGTGCGCGCCCTGGAGCGCGGCCAGCCCTCGGATCCGGCGGTTTATGTCGTGGCGCTGCTGCACCCGATCCCCTGGGGCACCCGGATCATCGTCCACCTCCGGCTGTCGCCCGAACGCGGCGAGGGCGCCGAGAAGCAGCGCCTGAGCTTCTCCACCGCGGAGCCGTTCCACGTCACCCGCTTCGGCTGCCGCGGTCTCGGCTATCCGGCGCTGACCGAGGGCGTGGCCTACGGCCCCGAGCGCCACCTGGAGTGTCCGGCCGAGGAACGTTCTGTGGTGGTGAGCTTTTCCGACCGGCTGGCCCCGGTCGGACCCATCGAAGGCCGCGACCTGATCCGGTTCAGCCCCCAGGTCGATGGCCTCGGCTTCAAGACGGTGGACAACACCCTGGTCGTCACCGGCGCCTTTGCCGCCGACACGCTCTATCAGGTGCGGCTGGAGCCGGCGTCGCTGAAGGACACCAAAGGCCGGCCGCTGGTCCAGGGCGGGCCGAGCCAGCTCTATCTCTCCTTTCCCGGCCTGCCCGGCTTCCTGCGCTGGCAGAAGGGCGACGGCATCGCCGAGCGCTTCGGGCCGCAGATGGTGCCGGCCCGGGGCCGGAGCGTCGAGCGGGTGGACCTGCGCATCCATGCCGTCGATCCGCTCGACCGCGGCCTCTGGCCGTTTCCCGAAAAGGGCATCGATGTCGATGAGACGGTGCAGCCGCCGGCGCCGGGCGAACAGCCCCCGCCCTGGCGCTGGAGCACCGATCCGGGCCGCGACGACATCGCGGCCCGGATCCGGGCTTTTGGCTCGCCCAGCCTCTCGGAACTGGTCAGCCTGCCGGTGGGCAAGGCCGACGCCACCGCTAGCTTCGGCGTCGATCTGCGCCCGGCGCTGGCGCGCATCGCCGGTGCCGGCCGTCCCGGCCATTACCTGATCGGCATCCGCCGGCTCGACGCCAAGCCGGTCCGGCAATGGATGCGGCTGCAGGTCACCGATCTCTCGCTCACGGCGGTCGACGAGACCGACCATGTCCGCTTCGCCGTGACCTCGCTGGCCACCGGCCTGCCGGTGCCGGGGGCGGCGGTGACGGTCGAGGCCGTGATTGACGGTGCGCTCAAGACCATAGGCTCGGGGATCAGCGGCAGCGACGGCCTGATCGACTGGCAGGCGCCCGGACCGCCCACCGCCAACCGCGCCAGCATCCGGCGCGTGGTGGTGAGCAAGGACGGCGACCTGCTGGTGCTGGATGCCGCGCATCCGCCGCGCGCCTATGCCGAGGGCGGCTGGCGCGACGATGACGGCGAAACCGCGCCGTCGAAGGGCTGGCTTGCCTGGACCCTCGCCGATCTCGCGCCCCGGGCGGCGGCGCAGAAGAGTCTCTGCCATATCTTCACGGAGCGGCCGATCTACCGGCCGGATGATTTCGTGCATATCAAGGGCTACGTCCGCCGCTACCGCGACGGCAGGCTCGACATCGCCGATCTTCCGGGCTCGCTGGTGGTCGAGGGGCCGGGCGGCGCGGAATGGCGCTGGCCGCTGGACCTCAATGAATATGGCAGCTTCTATCACAAGTTCGACGACAAGACGGTGGCCACCGGCGAGTACAAGGCCTACGTCGAATTCGGTGGCAAAGAGGCTGGCCCGGCCAGGCCGGCCGACCAGACCGACGATCCCGCCCCCGTCCCGGACACCGACACCAGCGCCGCCGAGCGTCCCGCCGTCCGCCACTGCCATTTCGTCCGCTTCAAGAAGGAGGCCTATCGTCTGCCCAGGTTCGAGGTGCAGATGCAGGCGCCGCTGGTCGCCGCGCTCGACGCCGCCTTCCCGGTCGGGCTGACCACCGAATATTACGCCGGTGGCGTGGTCGCCGGCCGGCCGCTGCACTGGCGGGTCTCCCAGGTGCCCTATACCTGGGTGCCGAAAGCCCGGCCGGGCTTCGTGTTCTCGGTCGACCAGCGCTTTTCCGGCAACCTGCCCTTCCGCTCCAGCCCGGTGCTGGAACGGGACGACAAGACCGACGAGCACGGCGCCGCCCGCCTTACCCTCGACCCGACGATCGAACCGACGGCGCAGCCGCGCAAATACCTCGTCGAGGCGACCGTGGTCGGCGATGACGACCAGACCGTGACCAACAGTCAGGAGATTCTGGCCCTGCCGCCCTTCGTGCTCGGGCTGAAGGTGCCGCGCTTTCTGGAGAACGCCAGCCGGATCGAGCCCGAGGTGCTGCTGGAGGATGCCCAGGGCAAGGCGGTTGCCGGCCAGCCGGTGACGGTGCGGCTGATCCGCCGCCAGTGGAACTCGATCCTCCAGGCCAGCGACTTCACCCAGGGCTCGGCGAAATACATCACAGAGGTGATCGAGGACACGGTGGCCGAAACCACCCTGACCAGCGGCACCGCGCCGGCCCGGCTCGCGTTCCCGATCCAGGGTGCGGCGGTGTATGTGGTCGAGGTCGAAAGCCAGGACCGGCTGGGCCGGCTCCAGACGGTGAAGGTCGACCTCTTCGCCGGCGGCGAGCGCCCGGCCACCTGGTCGCGCCCGCCGGCCGAAGTGTTCGCCATCGCCGCCGACAAGGACGCCTATGCCCCGGGCGAAACGGCAAAACTGGTGCTCCAGAGCCCGTTCCAGACCGGGCAGGCGCTGGCGGTGATCGAGCAGCCCGACGGCCACAATCATTACGAATGGGTTCCGGTGAGCAAGGGCTACGGTACCTTGCTGATGCCGGTGAAGGCGGAGTACCTGCCGCGGGTGGCGGTCCATTTTGTGCTGATGCGCGGGCGGATCGAGGGCGACGACGGTCAGGCCGCGGTCCATGCCGATCTTCGCAAGCCCGCAACCCTGGCCGCGACCGAGTGGGTCACGGTCACCCCGGCCAGGAACATCGTCAAGGTCGACCTTGCCTATCCGCGAAAGGCGATGCCGGGCCAGGAGGTCGAGCTGACCGTGCGGCTGGGCGATGAACGCGGCCAGCCGCTGGCCGGCGAGGTCACGCTCTGGATGGTCGATCAGGCGGTGCTGGCGCTGGCGCGGGAGGCCCGGCTCGATCCGCTGCCGCAGTTCATCGTGCCGCGCCCGAGCGTGACCCGGCTGCGCGACAGCCGCAACATGGCCTTCGGCCTGCTGCCGCTGCAGGAGGAGCCGGGGGGCGACGAGGGCGACGAAGGCAGCCCGCTGCTGCGCGCCACCGTGCGCAAGAACTTTACGCCGGTGCCCTATTACGAGCCGTCCCTGCGCATCGGTCCCGAGGGCACGGCGACGGTCAAGGTCCGGCTGCCCGACAGCCTGACCAACTTCAAGCTGCGGGCCAAGGCGGTCAGCGGTCCCGACCGTTTCGGTGTCGGCACCGGCGATATGCATGTCCGTCTGCCCCTGATCGTCCAACCGGCGCTGCCCCGCTTCGTTCGGCCGGGGGACAGCCTTGAGCTTGCGGCGGTCGGCCGGGTGGTGGAAGGCGACGGCGGGGCCGGGCGGGCCCGGATCACCGTGGCCGGTCTGGAGTTGACCGGACCCGCCGAGCGGCCCGTGACCTGGGTTGCCGGTCAGGCCCGGCGGCTCGATTTCCCGGCGCGGGTGCCGACACCGGCGGCCGGTCCGGATGGCCGGGCGCTGCGCGACCATGTCGAGGTTACGGTCGCGGTTGAACGCACCGCCGACGGCGTGCGCGACGCCGTTCAGGTCAGCCTGCCGCTCCAGCCCGATCGCGACCCGGTGACGGCGCGGACCCTCGCGCCTCTCATCGCCGGTCAGCCGGTGACGCTGGCGGCGATGAGCGAGCCGGCGCGGCCGGGCAGCCTGCGGCGCGAGTTGCTGATCGCGCCGCCGCTCTTCGCCACCCTGGCCGGCGGCTTCGAGGCTCTGGTCCGCTACCCGTTCGGCTGCACCGAGCAGCGGATCAGTCAGGCGCGGGCCAACATCGCGGCGCTCGGGCTGGGCGCGGCGCTGTCCGGTTCGACCGGCATCCGGCAGGTTTCGGTCTCGGTGCAGGCGACCCAGGCCTGGATTGCCCAGGCGTTCGACGACAACGGCCTTGTGGCCTATTGGCCGGGCGATCGCGGCTACGTCACGGTCACCGCCTGGGCGCTGCACCTCCTGGTCGAGGCCAAGGCCGCGGGCCTGCCGGTCGACCAGGCGCTGCGCGACCGTCTGGTCCAGAGTCTGAGGCAGTCCCTCCGCTCGGATTTCCGCTTCTTCATCGACGGCCAGTCGTGGGCCGAGCGAACCTGGGCGCTGGCGGCGCTGACCGCGGCCGGGGCCGGCGATTCGGCTTATGCCGCCGAACTGGCGCGCAAGGCGCCGTTCCTCTCGCTCGAATCCCGGGCGCAGGTGGCCGTGGTGCTGGCGCGCTCACCGGCCACGCCGCCGGCCACCCTCGCCGAGGTGCTGAAGACGCTGTGGTCCGGCGTGATCATCCGGCGCGAGCAGGGCCAAGAGGTCTACGGCGGGTTGCAGGAGAGTGTCGGCGCCGGCGGCACCGGCCTGATTCTCTCCTCGGAAGTGCGGACCCTGGCCCAGATTCTGCGGGCCGGGCAGGCGGTGGCGCCGGCCGACCCCCGCAACCGGCTGCTGACCGAGGCCCTCCTGCACCTGGGCGGCAGCGGCGGCTGGGGCAGCACCAACGCCGATGCCGAGGCGCTGCTGGCCCTCACCGCGGTGCTCTCCGGCGCCGGCGCCCAGCCCGCCCGCACTCTGGCCCTGGCCTTCGGCGAGGATCGGCGCAGCGTCGTCCTCGGCAAGGGAGCGCCGGCGACCCTGCTCGCGGTTCCGACCGGGGCGGGCACGGTCGCGCTCGGCGAGGCCGCCGGGCCGCCGCTGGCGGTGCTGGTGCGCAGCTCCTACCTGCCGCTGGCCGATGGCAGCACCGCCGCCGCCTCGGCCCGGGGCTTCGCCGTCGACCGCACCTTGGCCGTGGTGGCGGGCGACGGTGCCGCCCTGCGCCGCATCGCGCTCGACCGGCCGGCGGCGCCGGTCGCCCTGGCCGTGGGCGAGGTGGTCGAGGATCATGTGGTGGTTGCCAATGCCGCCGACCGCAGTCATGTCGCGGTGATTCTGCCGCTGGCCGCTGGCCTCGAACCGCTCAATCCTCATCTGGGCACCGCGCCGCCCGAAGCCCGGCCGTCCGAACCCCCGACCCTGGCCCCGGGCTTCACCGCCTTTCTCGACGACCGCGTGATGTTCGTCTATGACCAGCTGCCCAAAGGCACCTATCACTTCCGCATCCGCAGCCGGGCCACCGTGCCCGGGCGCTTCATCCAGCCGCCGGCGGTGGCGCGCGCCCTTTATGACGACGCGGCCATCGGCAGCGGCAACGGCGCTCTGGTCACGGTGACGCGGGGGGCGGACTGACCGGGGCCCCGGCCGATGATCTGCCGCCGGTCCATCGCCGTCCTGGCCGCGACCGCCCTGCTGGCGGCGGCGTCGGCCCTGATGGTTGCCGGCTGGCAACGCTCGGCGCTGCTGGCACCGGCACCGACGCTGCTCCTGCTCGACCGCCAGGGCGCCTATCTTGGCCAGCTTGGCGGCGGCGAGAGTGGCGACGTCGGCTATTGGCGGCTTGACCCGGTTCCCGAGCGGGTGGTGGCGGCGGTGGTCGCGATCGAGGACCGGCGCTTCGCGCTCCACCCCGGGGTCGATCCTCTGGCCATGCTGCGCGCACTCGGACAGCGGCTGACCGGAGCGGGGCGCTCGGGGGCCTCGACCATCGCCATGCAGGTGGCGCGGATGCAGGATCCCGGTCCACGCACTCTCTGGCGCAAGGGGCTCGAGGCGGCGACGGCGACGGCCATGATCCTTCGCCATGGCCGGACGGCGGTGCTGGAGCATTATCTTCGTCTGGTACCGTTCGGCAACGGCAGCCATGGCATCGCCCATGCCGCGCGCTGGTATCTCGACAAGCCGGTCGAGGATCTGAGCTGGGCCGAAATTGCCTTTCTCTGCGCCATTCCGCAGTCACCGGCCCGCATGAATCCGTTCAGTGACGAGGGGCGGCGGCGGGCGATACGGCGCGGCCACGCCATCCTCTCGGCCCTTGGCCGCGACGGCGTGATCAGCCCGGCCGAACGGGCGCTGGCCGAGGGGCAGATCGAACGCATCGGCCCGCCGCACCGGGAGGTCCGCCCCGCCAGTGCGCTGCATGCGGTGTTCCACCTCCAGCGCGAGCTGCGGCGGCGCCATTACGCGGGAAATCCGAGAGTTCAGGCGACCCTCGACCTCGGCTTGCAGCGGCAGGTCAGCGATCTCGCCGCCGTCCACATGACCGAGTGGCGCGAGCGCGGCGCCGAGCAGGTCTCGGTGGTGCTGCTCGATCGGGCCAGCCGCGAGGTGCTGGCCTGGGTCGGCTCCTCGGACTATTTCTCGAGGCGCGCCGGGGCGATCGATTTCGCCACGGTCAGCCGCTCGCCGGGCAGCGCCCTCAAGCCCTTTCTGTATGCCCTGGCCCTGGAGCGCGGCCGCATCAACGCCAACACCATCCTGGCCGATCTTCCCGATCGCGTCTGGGGGATCGAGAACGCCGATCACGACTATCTCGGGCCGCTGCTGCCCCGCCAGGCCCTGGCCAATTCGCGCAACGTCCCGGCGGCGTGGCTGGTGCGCCAGCAGGGTCTCGACGAATCTTATCTCTTTCTCAACGCCCTCGGGCTCCACAACGGCAGCGCGGCGGCGGCACGCTTCGGGCTGGTGCTGGCGGTGGGGGCGCTGCCGACCACCCTGGAGCGGCTGGTCCGGGCCTATGGCGCCCTGGCGGACGACGGCCGGCTGCTGGATCTGGCATGGTGGACGGGCGAGCCTCGGGACGAGCCGCGTCCGGTGATCTCGGCCGCGGCGGCACGCCAGATCACCCTCTTTCTCTCCGATCCAGCCGCCCGCCTGCCCAGCTTCCCGCGCCTGGGCGCCAGCGAGGACGGGCTGCCGATCGCGGTCAAGACCGGAACCTCTCAGGGCTATCGCGACGCCTGGGCGGTGGCCTGGACCGGGCGCTATCTGGTCGGGGTCTGGACCGGCCGGATTCGCGGCGCCTCGATGCGCAGCGTTTCCGGCGCCCAGTCCTCGGCCCAGTTGGCCCAGACCGTATTGATCGGGCTGCACCGCCACCTGGGCGACACCACCACCGAGCGCGCCTTTCCGCCGCCCGCGGGCTATCGGCCGGTCGCGCTCTGTGCCGAGACCGGGCTGCGCGCGGTCGGCCGCTGCGCCCGCACGATCACCGAATGGTTTCCCGACGGTCAGGTGCCCGAAGAGGACGATGTCTTCCAGCATCTGCGCGTCGATCTCCGGAACGGCCTGCTGGCGGCGCCCTGGACTCCGGCCGGCTATGTCGGCGAGCGCCTGTTCGCCGCCCTGCCGTCGGATCTCGCCGCCTGGGGCGAGGCGCACCACCTGCCGCCGCCGCCTCTGGCCCTCAGTCCGCTCGACCGCCCCGACCGCCCGGGCCGGGTGCCGGCCGCGGCGGCGGGTTCCGGCAGCGCCGCGTCGCGCCGGCTGACCGTGGTCGCCCCGCGCGATGGCCTGCGCATGGTGCGCAACCCCGAAACCCCGGCCGAGGCGGCGCTGCTCAACCTCAGAGCCGTGGCCGGCACCGGGGTTGACCGGCTGATCTGGCTGGTCGATGGCCGGCCCTGGCGTGCCGCGGGGCCGCGCGATGCCGTCCACTGGCCGTTGTCGCCGGGCCGCCACCGCTTCGAGGTGACAACGCCCGACGGCGCCGACCGCTCGCCGGCGGTCTCGATCGAGGTGGAATAGCCGGGAGGCGGCAGCCGTCAGTCCGCGGCGGCGGGGAACGGCACCATGCGCCCGAGACCTTCGTGCCAAAGGGCGTAGCGCCATTGACCGAGGGCCTGCCTGAGGGTCAGAACCTTCGCGCCGTGCAGGGGCGGGTTCGCCTGATGGCATTCCTCCAGCCGGTAGTTGGGGATGGCGGGGTTGAGGTGGTGAATGTGGTGATAGCCGATGTTGCCGGTGAACCACTGCAAGAGCGGTGGCAAGCGGAGGTAGGACGAGCCCTTGAGGGCCGCGGCCCGGAACGACCACTCGTCCTTCCGCATCCAGAGGGTGTGTTCAAACCGGTGCTGGATCGAGAACATCCAGACCCCGGCGATCGAGGCCAGCGCGACCGCCGGCAGTTCGATCGCCACCAGCGCCTGGGCACCGAGCAGCCAGACCACCAGGGCGCCCTCGAGAACCAGTGCCAGGTCGGTCAGATAGACGCCGCGGCGCTCCGAGCGCCACGAAAGGGGGGTGTCGAGCGGCAACCGGTAGAGCACCAGGAAGATCAGCGGCGGCAGCAGGAGATTGGAAACGAACCAATGGCGCAGCAGGCGCTGCTGTCGCCGCTGCCCCGGGCTGAGAGCCTGATATTGGCTGACGGTCAGGCACGACGAATAAATGTCGGCGCTGAGGGCGCAGAGATCGAGGTTGTTCGAGATGCGGTGATGGCGGGCGTGCTGACGGCGCCACGCCGAATAAGGCGCCAGCGTCAGCAGGCTGCACAGCATACCGACCAGATCGTTGGCCCGGCGCGAGCGGAAAAAGGAGCCGTGGCCGCAATCGTGCTGGATGATGAAGATGCGGATCAGGAACCCGGCCGCGAGAGGCGTCAGCAGGGGGATCGCCCAATACCAGCCCCGATCGACGGCGAGGTACAGCGGCAGGCTGACCGAGGCGAAGCCGCCGAACGAGGTCACGATCTGCCAGAGGCTGCGGCCAAGATCGGGGGCCTGATAGGGTCTCAGGACCACCTCTTCGTCGCCGGCGCCGGCCGCGATGGCGGCGGTGGTCGATACTGATGTCTTTGGCATGGCCGTCTACTTCGCAGTTCGCTGATCCCGGCCCTGCCCCCCGCTGCGAGACCGGACTCGCCAGCGGAGGAGTTTACCACGGGCAGGCCGGGGCCGCGACCGAATGGTTGACAAAAATGACCCCCGCGCGGCGTCGCCCTACCGGGGTGCCGGCCCGGTCCGTGCCAGCGCCTGTCCGATCAGGGAGCGGGTCTCGGCCAGACCATAAAGCTCGATGAACGAGCCGAGCCGCGGCCCGGTGGTCTGGCCGAGCAGAAGCTCATAAAGGGCGCCGAACCAGAGCTTCAGCTCCGCGAAAGGATGGCGCTTGCCGACCTCGTAGACCGCGGCCTGGAAGGTTTCGGCCCGGCTGTCGGCGGGCAGGGTTTCGAGCGCGCCCAAGAGATCGGTCAGCGCCGCCCGCTCGGTGGCGTCGGGCGCCCGGTAGCGCTTGGTCGGCAGCACGAAGTCTTTGTAGTAATGCAGCGCGTGCTCGACCAGGCGGTCGAGGAACGGGGCGTTGTCCGGTGTCGCCTCGGGCGCGTAGCGGCTGATGAAGCCCCACATCGCGGCCTTGGTTTCGGCGTGGGCGGCGCCGGCCAGATTGAGCAGCAGGTTGAACGAGAGATCGGCCCGGGTGGCCGGCACGGCGCCGTTGTGGATGTGCCAGGCCGGATTGTCGAGCCGCCGCGCCGGGTCCTCGCTCTGAAACTTGCCGGCGAAGGTCAGGTAATCGTCGACGGCGCGCGGAATGACGTCGAAGTACAGCCGCTTGGCCGCCTTGGGCTTCTGGTGCATGAAGAGGGAGAGGCTCTCGGACGGGGCATAGGTCAGCCACTCCTCGACACTGAGGCCGTTTCCCTTGGATTTCGAGATCTTCTGGCCCTTATCGTCGAGGAACAGTTCATAGATGAAGGTCTCGGGGCCGGGCTTGCCCAGGATTTTGCATATCTTGCGTGCCAGCTCGACCGAGGGGATCAGGTCCTTGCCCGACATCTCGTAGTCGACGTCGAGGGCGAACCAGCGCATGCCCCAGTCAGGCTTCCATTGCAGCTTGACCGCACCGCCGGTGACCAAAACCTCCTTCTTCACGCCGTCCTCGTCCTCGAAGACGATGGTGCCGGCGTCGGCGTCGGTTTTCAGCACCGGCACCTGCAACACCCGGCCGCTGACCGGCGAGAGCGGCAGGAACGGGCTGTAGGTCGCGGCCCGCTCTTCGCGCAGCGACGGCAGCATCACCGCCATGATCTCGTCATAGTGCCGCAGCACCGCCAGCAGCGCCGGATCGAAGCGGCCCGAGCGATACCAGTCGGTCGAGGACTGGAACTCGTACTCGAAGCCGAAGCCGTCGAGAAAGCCGCAGAGGCGGGCGTTGTTGTGATGGCCGAAGCTCTCGTGAGTGCCGAAGGGATCGGGAATCCGGGTCAGCGGCTTGCCGAGATGCGGGCTCAGCCGTTCGGGGTTGGGGATGTTGTCCGGAACCTTGCGCAACCCGTCCATGTCGTCGGAAAAGGCAAACAGCCGGGTCGGACTGTCGGAGAGGCGCTCGAAGGCCCGGCGGACCATGGTGGTGCGCACCACCTCACCGAAAGTGCCGATATGGGGCAGGCCCGAGGGGCCATAGCCGGTCTCGAAAAGGACATATCCCTTGGCGGGGGTGCGGCCGCCAAGGCGGGCCAGCAGCTTCTTTGCCTCATCAAACGGCCAGGCTTTGGCCGCCATCGCCAGTTCGCGTTCAGTGGTCATCGCGGCGGTCTCTTGTTGGACAGTCGTCCCCGCGCCGGGCCGGGGACGGAAAACGGCTGGTTTGGGGCGGTTCCGGGCGCGACTGGGTCACAGCGGCGGCGGCGAGTCAAGGGCTTCCTCCGCGCCGGGTCAGGAGAAAACCCGATGGCCGGAGCCGGGTTCGCACGCTACTGTACCAAGGGTCGGGCCGGTGGCCTGGCTCAGTTGCCCTGGCCCTGACCACTCCGGAGCCGACGCCCCCTTGATGTCCGCGCTCATCGACACGCTGCCCGATCTCATCGCCCGCTACGGCTACTGGTTTGTCGCGGTGATCGTCGCGCTCGAAAGCATGGGCATACCGCTGCCCGGCGAGACGACGCTGGTGATCGCCGCGATATATGCCGGCACCACCCACCGGCTCGACATCGGGCTGGTCGTCGCCGCCGCCGCCGGCGGCGCCATTCTCGGCGACAACGCCGGCTTCTGGCTCGGCCGCCATATCGGTTTTCCGCTGGCGCTGACCTATGGCCGTTTCATCCGGCTGACCGAGGGCCGGCTCAAGCTCGGCCAGTACCTGTTCCTCCGCCATGGCGGCAAGGTGGTGTTTTTCGGCCGCTTTGTCGCCTTGCTGCGCATCCTGGCCGCGTTTCTGGCCGGGGTCAACCGGATGCCGTTCCTCAAGTTCCTGGTTTTCAACGCCAGCGGCGGCATCGTTTGGGCCGCGCTGTTCGGCTTCGGTGCCTACCTGCTGGGCGATGAAGTGCACCGGCTGTTCGGGCCGCTCGGCATCTTTGCGCTGGTGGCGGCGGCGGCGGTGATGGTCGGCGGCGGTCTGTTCGTCCGCCGCCACGAGGCGCGGTTGCAGCTCGAGGCCGAGCGGGCGTTGCCCGGGCCGCTTGATCGCCCGGCGGATCTGTAGAACTACGTAAGGTTATAGCCGGGTGCCCGGGGGCGCCGTGGGCGGACCCCAGGACCCCCGGAAAGTGAATCGGCCGGTCACCGCGAGCCGGGTTCAGTCAAGTCTTGACGAGTCCTCAGCGGGATCATCGGACAGTCGCGCCAAAAGCGGTCTGAACCCCATGATGCCCGACGAATATCGGGATTTTCCTGAGGATGACGGGATGATAACCAAATGTTAATCCAATAACCGGGTAGGAATTCCGCTGCTCAAGCCAATGGTTAATCAATCGTAAACAATGATTACTGCCAAAAATGTCGGTTTATGTTGTGACGGAATGTCGCACATCACGATTTTGTCCTGGATATTCCCCCGGAAACGCCCCTATAGTCAGCCATCAACGTTTGAACCCGTGGAGGACTTCAGTATGGCTGTCGAGACTCGCCGTCCGCTTGCCTGGGATATTCTCAGCTCCGTCGCGACCAAGATTCAGGGCGGCGCCCGCGAAGAGGCCGAACGTCTGAGCCGCGAAGGTCAGGCGCGCCAGTCCGGCCGTTCCGAGCGCGTCTGGTGGTCGCAGAAGTAAGGATCACCGCAGCCATCCGCGGATGATCGCTCCTGGCGTGGAACGCGAGACCGGGCGGAACCGTCCGGTCTCGCGTTTTGTGCCCGCGGCGGCGCGGCGCCCCCGGGCGACCCCGTGCCGCCGCTGCCCTCACTGCCACGGGTGGTGAGGGCTCGGCTTCAATAAATCCAGCCCAAAATTCATTATCCTGTCGGCTGCCCCGCCCCAGTCGACTGCTTCGTTTGCAAAGCATTGAATAAGGGGCCAGAGAGAACCCCTGATTGATCACAGCAAAGACCGTTCGCAGTCGGCGGGGTAGCGCAATATCTTCGGGTTGATACTTGGTTATCGGCAGGACTCTTTCATTGACGCCGCCACGGCGACGCGATCAGAGTAGCGGCATGGCCCTGCCTTCCCTCCGGGCCGAGATCCTGGAGTGTCCGGTGACGATCAGACTGAAGCTGGTGCTGTCGACCGCCGTTCTGGCGATTTTGCTGCTGGCGCTGGTGTCGATGCGACTCGTCGACGCCTCTGGCACTCTCAGCGCCGCGACGTCGGCCGAAACCATCAATCGGATCTCGGAAGAACTGCTGGCCGCGGCCGGCGACTGGGCGGTCGAACGCGGTCTGACCAACGCCGCGCTGGCCAATCCCGGCGCCGCCACGCCGGCGCAAAAGGAGACCATCCAGGCCCGCCGGCGCTCGGGCATGGCGGCGCTGGCCGAGGCCCGGGCGCTGATCGCCGCCGGGGGCGCCGACCCCCGCCTTGGCGCCGCCCTCGGGGCCGTGGAGCAGAGCCGGGCTGCCACCGATGGTTTGCGCACCGAGGTCGATCGCGCCCTGGCCGGTGGCAGCGTCGATGCCGCGGTCCGGACCGCGTGGTTTCCCGCCATCACCGCCCTGATCATGACCAGCCAGGATCTGCGCACGCTGGTCGGTGCCGGGATCGACCCGCGGGTCGATTACGCCGTGCGCCAGGGTCTCGCCATCGAGGATGCGCTGTGGCGGATGAGCGAATATGCCGGCCGGGAGCGCGGCCAGCTGGCTGGCATCATCGCCGCCGGCAAGCCGATGACCAGCGGCCAGATCGAGACCGTGGCCCGCGCCCGCGGCCATGTCGAGGTCGGCTGGGTGCTGGTGAGCGCGCATCGCGACGATCTTGGTCCGGGCTTTGCCGCGGCGGTGGCTGCGATCAGGGACCGCTATCTCGCGGTGCTGGAGCCGCTGCGCGCCCGCATCGCCGAGGCCAGCGCCGCCGGCCAGCCCTATCCGCTCAGCCCGGCCGAGTGGTTCGCCACCGCCAGCGGCGGCATCGACGCCATCCTCGGCGCCCAGAAGCAGGCGCTGGCCGCGGTTGCCGCCGCGCTGAGCGCGAGCCGGAGCGCGGCATCCACCGCTCTGGTCTGGGGACTCGGTCTGATGGTGCTGGCCGCCCTGGCCACCGCCGGCGCCTGGTGGATCGCGATCGTGCGGGTCAGCCGGCCGCTGGCCCGGGCGACCCAGATCATGACCCGCCTGACCTCCGACGATCTGTCGGTCGAAATTCCCGATCTCGGCGGCCGCGACGAGGCCAGCGCCATGATGGCGGCGATGCGCATCTTCCAGCGGCGCCTCGCCGAACGCATCCGCATGAGCGCCGAGCGCGAGCGCTTCGAGGAGGAGCAGAAGCGGCAGATGCGGGCAGCGATGCTGGAGATGAGCCAGAACGTCGAGGAGGATCTGACCGTCGCCGTGCGCCAGCTGATGGCGCGCAGCACGGTGATGGAGCAGAGCGCGGTCGAGGTCGCCACCACCGTCGGCGCCATCCGCCAAGAGGCTTCGGCGGTGACCGAGGTCGCAACCCGGGCCAACGGCGATGCCGCCGAGGTTGCGCTGGTCATCGGCGGCATCGCCGCCACCAGCCGCGAAATTTCCGGGCAGGCCCTGGCCTCGAGCCGTCTTGCCAAGGGCGGCGTCGAGCATGCCCGCAATGTCGCCGAGGCGATGGACGGTCTGCGCGGTGCCACCGGGCGGATCGCGGCGGTGGCCAAGCTGATCGCCGAGATTGCCTCCCGGACCAATCTGCTGGCTCTCAACGCCACGATCGAGGCGGCGCGGGCCGGGGACGCCGGCAAGGGCTTCGCGGTGGTGGCGGGGGAGGTCAAGTCGCTGGCCAGCCAGACCGCCCAGGCCACCGGCGACATCTCCCGTCAGGTCGCCGATGTTCAGGACGCGGCCCGGCGCAGCATCGAAGCGATCGACGACGTCATCCGCTCGATCGGCGATATCGACCAGATGGCGAGCGCGGTGTCGACCGCGATCGGCCAGCAGGAAGCGGCCAACAGCCTGATCTCCGACAAGTCGCGGGATCTGGCCGCCGGGGCCGGGCGGGTTTCGGAGAGCGTTACCGATATTTCCCGGCGCACCACCGATGCGGCATCGCTGGCCGAGGCGGTCGAGCGCAACGCCAAGGAGACCAACGCCGCGGTCGCGGAACTGAAGCAGCGGCTGACGCTGGCGCTGCGGCAGTCGGTGGCCGGCGACCGCCGGGGTAAGGACCGGATGCCGGTCAAGCTGCCGGCCAGTGCCGAGTGCCGGGGCCGGCGGGTGACCGGCCTCTTGGTCGATCTGTCCGAGAGCGGCTGCCTCTTCCGGCCCCAGGAGGGCGCCGGGCTGGAGCAAAGCGCAACGATGGCCCTCGACATCCAGGGCGTCGGTGTCATGACCGCGCGCTTCATCTACCCCAGCGCCCGCGGCATCCATCTGGCTTTCGAGGAGATGGCGGAGGAGGTTCGGGGCCGTCTCCACGCCAAGCTGGCGGCGCTCCAGGAGAGCTACCGCCCCTACATCGAGCAGGCGACCGGGCTGGCGCGCCAAACCGCCGAAGTGCTCGAAGCCGCCATCGCCAGCGGCCGGCTGACCCACGAGGTGCTGTTCGACCATGATTATGTACCGGTCGAGGGGACCGACCCGCAGCAATGCATGGCCGGCCACACCCTGATTTTCGACGAGCTGATGCCGCCGATCATGGAACCGGCCCTCACCGCCCTCGGCGGCGTGGTCTTCGCGCTGGCCACCGACCGCAACGGCTACATCGCCACCCATAACCGCAAATATTCTCATCCCCAAAGGCCAAACGAGCGGGACTGGAACACCGCCAATTGCCGCAACCGCCGCATCTTCGACGATTACGCAGGGCTCAGCGCCGGCCGCAACACCCGGCCCTTCCTGCTTCAGGCCTACGATCGCAGCATGGGTGCCGGCCAGACCATCCTGATCCAGGAGGTTGATACCCCGGTGGTGATCGGCGACCGGCATTGGGGAGCCATTCGTCTCGCCTTCAGCATCGACGTCTGATCCGGCGAGCGGACGGCGCCGGTGGGACAAACCGTCGCACCCCGCGGCGGTTGTGTCGTACGTTAAGGAACCGTTGGCCGGACCTTGGGCATGATAAGTAGAATGGAATCCGGCGATCAGCCGGAAGCGCCAGACATTTTTTGCGCAGGCCGGCGGCTTGCCTCCAATAAGAACTCTGGTCAGGGCCGGTCATGAAGATGAGCAGAATGGCGGTGACGGTCGGGAAGGCCCTTCCCCAGACGCTGCCCGCCCTTGTTCTGGCCATCGGCCTGCTGATTACCTTCGTGTGTGATATTGGCCAACGACAGCAATCTTACGGCGCGCTCAATCGCGAGTTCACGGTGCGGGCGCAGGATATCTTTAGCCGGATCGGCGAGCGATTGGAGAATTACGGCCAGATTTTGCGCGGCGGCGCCGGTCTGTTCGCCAGCGGCCAGACGATCGGCCACGATGAGTGGCGCAAATACGTCGGCTCACTCGCCCTCGATCAGACCTTGCACGGACTTCAAGGGCTGGGCTTTTCCCGGAGTGTCAAGGCGCAGGACCTCGTGGGCTATCTGGGGGAGGTGCGGCGCGAGGGCCTGACCGAATACCGCATCACTCCCGAGGGCAGCCGGGAGCACTATGCGCCGGTGCTCTATTTCGAGCCGCTCTCGGGTCGCGATCGCCGGGCGGTCGGCGCTGACCAGTACAGCGAACCGGGCCGCCGGGCCGCGATGGAGGCCGCCCGCGACCAGGGCCGCATCACGATCACCGGCAAGGTCAGGCCGGGTCAGGACATCGATGCCGACAGCCGGGCCGGATTCCTGATGTATGTTCCGGTTTATAGAAATAATGCCCCCAAGGATTCGCTGGCTGAGCGCCAGGAAAATTTATTCGGCTGGATCTATGCGCCGTTTCGCATGGATCTTTTTATGAAAAGCCTGATCAGGGACGGCTTCAGCATCCAGAACAAGTATCTCGATGTGATCATTTTTGACGGCGATAAGTCCGACGCCGACTCTGTCATGTTCCACAACGACAACGATGTCGACCCGGTCATCTCCGGCGGGCGCCAGCCCTTGTTGTTGTTCAAGCGGGTGATGAGCTTCGGCGGTCGTTTCTGGACCGTGGTCATCCACTCTCCCGAGGTCTTTGACAGCCAGTATTTCGATAACCGGGCGATGTTGATCGAGGTTTTCGGCGGCATCATCAGCGTGCTGATCGCCTTCATCTCCTGGCTGCTGATTTCGGCTGCGCTGAGCCGCCGCCAGCGTGACTCGGACGCCTCCGGGGTCATGCCGCTGCCCCGGCTGACCGATCGGGGGCAGGCGGGCCGGGTTGCGCCCTATGCTCTGGCCTCCCTGCTGTCGCTGGCGGCCGGCGCGGTGGTGATGCAGACCGATGACAGCGAGCGGCTGGTGCGCGACCGGCAGGAGCGCACCGAGGTCGAGAACCAGCTGGATGTGATCCGGTTGCGGCTGGAGCGGACCCTGACGGGGCCGATCCTCGCGGCCCGGGGCATGGTGGCCGAGATTACCGCCCACGGCGACATCACATTACCGGCGTTCGACAAGGCCGCCGAGGTGCTGCTGCGCGGCCACGCCGCGATCCGCAACATCGGGGTCAGTCACGGCACGGTTCTCGACATGATCTATCCCCTGGCCGGCAACGAGGGCGCGCTCGGCGCCGATTATCGGGCCGTCGACTGGCAATGGCCCACCGTGCGGCGGGCGATCGAGACCCGGGCGCCGGCGGTTCACGGACCGATCTCCCTCATTCAGGGCGGCTCGGGCCTGATCGTGCGCGAACCGGTCTTCCTTCCCGATGCCGGCGGCGGCGAAAACCGGCTGTTCGGGCTGGTCAGCGTGGTGCTCAACATTCCGGCGGTTTACGCCGAGGCCGGGCTGGAGCGCGACGATCTGCCGATCGCGGTGGCGATTCGCGGCCGGGACGGCCTCGGCGACAAGGGCGAGATGATCCGTGGCCAGGCCCCGGTGTTTGCGGAAAAGCCGGTCGAGACCGATGTCATCTTTCCCTATGGCACCTGGCGGCTGGCGGCGATCCCCAAGGCCGGCTGGGGTCGCGCCGAACCGCTGCTGCCGGTTTCGCGTCTGCTGGGCGGCGGCTTTTTTCTCTTTGTCGTCCTGATCAGTTTCGGCACTGCCCACCACATTATCGAGCGCCGCCGGTTGCTTCATCGGGTCGGCCTCTCCGAGGAGCGCTTCCGGCTCCTGCTCGATCTTGCCAGTGACGGCATCCATATTCTGGGTGAGGACGGCCGGCTGGTGATGTGGAGTCGCAGCTTCCTCGGCACGCTCGGCTATGCCGAGAGCGAGGG
Source organism: Rhodospirillaceae bacterium (assembly GCA_037132135.1). Taxonomy (GTDB): domain Bacteria; phylum Pseudomonadota; class Alphaproteobacteria; order Azospirillales; family Azospirillaceae; genus BOG-933. The sequence goes on along the minus strand of JBAXPR010000018.1, from coordinate 10,012 downwards.
CGCCGGCCTCTCCATTGCCGACTGGGACGCCGCGATTCCCCGGGAGCGCCTGATCGAACGGCTGGCGGCGCTGATCCGGGTGCCGGCGGTGTTCGAGACCCGGCACCGTCGCCGCGACGGCAGCGAATTCGATGTCGAGATCAACGCCGGCGGCATCGAGATGGCCGGCAAGCGCTATCTTTACGCCTCGTCCCGCGATATCACCGAGCGCAAGATCCGCGATGAGGAACTGCGGCAGGCGCGCCGCGCCGCCGAAGAGGCGGCCCGGGCCAAGAGCGACTTTCTGGCCATGATGAGCCACGAGATCCGCACCCCGATCACCAGTGTGCTCGGCATGGCGGATCTGCTTTACCGCACATCGCTGACCGCCGTGCAGAGCGATTATCTTGCGATCCTGCGCTCCTCGACCAAGACCCTGATGACCATTCTCAACGACATTCTCGACATCTCAAAGATCGAAGCCGGCAAAATCGCCATCGAGGCGACTCCGTTCCGGCTGCGCGATGCCGTGCGCGAGGTGGTCGAACTCGGCCAGGGCACCGCCTCGGCCAAGGGGCTGGCGCTCACCCTCGACATCGCTCCCGCGGTCCCCGCCGTCGTGGTCGGCGACCCGACCCGCCTGAAACAGGTGCTATTCAACCTGCTGAACAACGCGATCAAGTTCACCGAACATGGTTCGGCCACCGTCCGGCTTTCGCTGGCCGAACCGCCGGGACCGGTGTCGGCGGCCTCCGGCGCCGTGATCCGTTTCGAGGTCGAGGACACCGGCATCGGCATTGATGCCGACCAGCGCGACCATCTGTTCACCGCCTTCACCCAGGCCGACGCGACAACCACCCGCCGGTTCGGTGGCACCGGCCTCGGGCTCGCGATATCGAGGAAACTGGTCGAGCTGATGTCCGGCCGGATCGGGGTCGACAGCCAGTCCGGCGCGGGCGCGACCTTCTGGTTCGTCCTGCCGTTCGGCTGCGCGGCCGGGCTTGAGCCGGCGCCGGAGTCGGGGCCGATCGCGCTGTCGCCGGCCGGTCAAGGCGCGCGACCGCTGAAGATTCTGCTGGCCGAAGACAACCGGATCAATCAGATGCTGGTCCGCTCGATGCTCCAGCAACTGGGCCACAGCGTCCGGGTGGTGGAAAACGGCCGCCAGGCCCTCGATGCCGTGATCGCGGGCGACCTCGACATCGTCCTGATGGACATGCAGATGCCCGAGATGGATGGCGAGGAGGCGACGCGGGCGATCCGCAGCTTGCCCGGTCCGTGGAGCGGCATTCCGGTGCTGGCGCTGACCGCCGACGTCATGGCCGGGCACCGCGAGCGCTACCTGCAGGCCGGAGTCAACGATCTCGTGCCCAAGCCGATCGACCGGAAGGTGCTGTGCGAGGCGCTCCGGGTCCATACCGGCGCGGCCGTCGACGCGTCTCCGGCCGGCGGGAGGGCCTGATGGTGGTCCCCGGACGCAAGAGGGTCCTGCGGCGCCTGGGCCGGACCAGCCTCAAGGCCCGGGTCACCGTGCTCACCCTGGCGTTGTTCGTCGCCGGCATCTGGCTGCTGGCCTTTCGCGCCACCCAGGAGATGCGCCAGGGCTTTCAGGAGGAAATCGCGGCGCAGCAATCGACCATGGTCCACTACATCGCCGGCGGCATCGAGGACCAGATCTCCAGCCGGGTCAACGCCCTGAGTGCGGTCGCGGCCCGGATCAGACCCGAGTGGCTCAACGATTCCCCGGTGCTGGCCGAGTTTCTCAGCCAGCGGCTGACCATCCTCGGCCTGTTCAAGTTCGGGCTGTTCGCGATCAGGACGGATGGCACCGCCGTCGCCGATTATCCCGTGCTGCCGGGGCGGACCGGGATGGTGTTCGATCAGCTCGAATACTTCCGCGAGGTGATGGCCACCCGCCGGCCCGCGATCGGCAAGCCCCGACTGGGGCAGTTCAGCCAGCAGCCGGTGGTGGTGATCGCGGTGCCGATCCGGGACGCCGCCGGCGCCGTGATCGGGGTGCTGGCGGGGTCGAATCCGATTGCCGGGACCGAGATGTTCAACACCGTTCATCTCAATCCCGATCAGGCCAGGATGGATATCCATGTCTTCTCGCGGCGGGACAGCCTGTTCGTGACCTCGACGGATGCCACCCGGATTCTGCAGCCGGCGCCGTCGGCCGGGCGCAACCGCCAGCACGACCGCTATATGGCCGGCTGGGAGGGGTCCGGGGTCGCGGTCAGCTCGCGGGGCGTCGAGGAGCTGAGTTCGGCGGCCGGCGTTCCCGGCACCAGCTGGTTTGTCGTCGCGGTACTGCCGACCGAGGTGGCGTTTTCCCGCATCGCGACCGCCGAGCGGCGGCTTTATCGCGAGGCCGCCGGACTGTCCCTGGTGCTCTCTCTGCTGATCTGGCTGTTCCTTTATCGCGAGATGGCGCCGCTCAGCCGGCATGCCGCCGCGCTGCGCCGCATGACCGCCGGCGAGCAGCCGCTGCAAACCGCGCGGGTCGAGGGCAGCGCCGAAATCCGGCAGCTGATCGAGAGCTTCAACCAGCTGTGCGTCCGGCTGCGGCAGCAGGAGGCCGTGCTGCAGGAGAGCGAGGGCAGGTTCCGCCATCTGGCCGACTCGGTGCCGGTGCTGATCTGGCTCGCCGGCACCGACAAGCTGTGCTTCTATTTCAACAAGCGCTGGCAGGACTTTACCGGCCGGAGCCATGAGCAGGAGGATGGCAACGGCTGGGTCGAGGGGGTTCACCCCGACGATCTTCAGTCCTGCTTCGACACCTATGTCACCAGTTTCGATGCCCGCCAGCCCTTTGCCATGGAATACCGCCTGCGGCGGCATGATGGCGAATACCGCTGGCTGCTCGACCAGGGCACCCCGCGTCATGATGCCACCGGAACCTTCATCGGCTATGTCGGCGGCTGCATCGACATCACCGACCGCAAACTGGCGGAAGACCGCCTGATCGAGGCACGGCAGAGCGCCGAGGCCGCCAGCCGGGCCAAGTCGGCCTTCCTTGCGATGATGAGCCATGAGCTGCGGACGCCGATGACCGGGGTGATCGGGATGGCCGATTTCCTGTCGGAAACCCCGCTCAACCACGACCAGAAGCTCTATATCGACACCATGCGGTCCTCGGCGCGCACCCTCTTGACCGTGCTCAACGACATTCTGGACTATTCGAAGATCGACGCCGACCGTCTGACCCTCAACTGCGTCGCCTTCGACGCCGTGGCGCTGACGGTGGAGACGGCACGGCTGTTCTGGCCCAAGGCCGAAGAGAACGGCAGCACGATCTCCCTAGATACCGGCGGCCTGCCCAGCCTGATCGTCAAGGGCGACCCGACCCGGATCAAGCAGGTGCTGGGCAACCTGATGAGCAACGCGGTCAAGTTTACCACCAGCGGCAAAATCGCGGTCCGGCTGGGCTGCCGGCCGTCGGGCGAGCGTCTCGGCCTGGAGTTCGAGGTCGAGGATACCGGAATCGGCATTTCCGAAGCCGATCTCGGGCGCCTGTTCCTGCCCTTCTCCCAGACCGACGTCGGCGCGACCCGCAAGTTTGGCGGCACCGGGCTCGGGCTCGCGATCAGCAGGCGGCTGGTCGAACTGATGGGCGGCGAGATCGGCGCCACCAGCCGGCTGGGCCGCGGCTCGCTGTTCCGGTTCACCGTTGCCGTCGAGCCGGGCACCCTGGAGGCCGCCGCCGCCGTCGAGCCGCAGTCGGCGGCGGCGGTCCGGCCGCTGACCATTCTGCTGGCCGAGGACAATCCGATCAATCGCATGATCGTCAAGGTCGGCCTCGAACAGCGCCACCACCGGGTGACCGTGGTCGAGAACGGCGTCCAGGCCTACGAGGCGGCGGCCGGGCAGCGCTTCGACCTGATCCTGATGGATATGCAGATGCCGGTGATGGACGGTCCCGAGGCGACCCGGCGCATCCGGACCCTGCCGGCGCCGCTCTCCGAGGTGCCGATCGTCGCCCTGACCGCCGATGCCGTCAGCGAGCACCGCGCGATCTACATGGAGGCCGGCCTGACCGACTTCCTGACCAAGCCGATCGAATGGAATGAGGTCGACGCCGTGCTCGCCCAGCTTCACATCCGGCCGCGGACGGCACCGCCGACCATCGCCGACATCGACCGCCTCGGCGAGGACGAGGAGCGCGTGCCGCTGGTCGATCACCGGCGGCTGGTCGAAATCCGGACGATCATGACGCCGCCCGCCTTCGAGGATCTGGTGCGCGAACTCGCGGTCTGCGGCGGGGTCGAGGTCTCGCTGCTGAAGGACGCGCTCGAGCGCCGCGACCTTTCGCTGGCCCGCCGCGCCGCCCATGGGCTCAAGGGCATGTTCCTCAATATCGGCGGGCTGCGGGTTTCGTCACTGGCTAAGGACCTCCAGGCCAGCGACAGCCTCGAGGTCGCCTCCGCGCTTGTCGCTCCGGTGGTCAAGGCCGTCGACGATACAGTGGCCGAGTTGGAGCGCTTCAGCGCCTCGGCCGAGGGCATCGAGTGAGCGGCCGCCCCCGCCCTTGACCCGATCGGCCGGCGGGGCCACTCTCAGGACCCGAAGGGGGCGCCGATGCCAGAACTGCCCGAAGTCGAAACCGTGTGCCGGGGGCTGGCACCGCGCCTGACCGGCCGGCGGCTGGTCCGGGTGTCGGTGCGCCGGGCCGGCTTGCGCCTGCCCTTTCCGCCACGGCTGGCCGAGCGGCTGACCGGCCGGCAGGTCACGGCGGTCGGGCGGCGGGCCAAATACCTGCTGATCGATCTCGATGACGGCACGGTGGTGATCGCCCATCTCGGCATGTCGGGACGGATGGTGATCGCCGACGCGCCGGCTCCGCCGCCGGGCAAGCACGACCATCTGGTGCTGGAAACCGATGACGGCGCGGTGGTGACGTTCAACGATGCCCGCCGATTCGGTCTCCTGGTGCTGGCCGCCCGGGCCGGTCTGGCCGCGCATCCCCTGCTCGCCGGCCTCGGCCCCGAGCCGCTGGAGCCGGCCTTCACTCCCGCGGTGTTGTCGCAGGCGCTGGCCGGGCGGCGGACGCCGGTCAAGGCGGCGCTGCTCGATCAGAGCGTGGTCGCCGGGCTCGGCAACATTTATGTCTCCGAAGCCCTCTTTCGCGCCGGGATCAGCCCGCTGCGCCGGGCCGATACCGTGGCCGGCGCCGGGGCGGCGGCGCTGGTGCCGGCGATCCGCGCCGTGCTGACCGCCGCGATCGCCGCCGGCGGCTCGACTCTGCGCGATTATGTCCAGTCATCGGGCGAACTTGGCTATTTTCAGCATGATTTCGCGGTCTATGGCCGCACCGGCGCCGCCTGCCCGGGCTGCACCTGCAATCCGGCCGAGACCGGCGGCATTCAGCGTCTGACCCAGGCCAACCGCTCGAGCTACTGGTGTCCGCGCCGTCAGGATTGAGTTGCGGCGCGGACTGGTGTAGGAGCGTGGAGCATGACGAACCGAACCGCTTTCCTGGCCTTGTCGCTGCTCGCTTTTGCCCCGGCCGCGCTGCCGCTGCCGCTGCTTCAGGCTGGCCGGGCGCTGGCGGCCGAGGGCTTCGTCGAAGGCTTCGACGAGTTGCCACTGATGCCCGGTCTGTTCTCTGTCCGGGAGGAGAGCCTGACCTTCGACAAGCCGGCCGGGCGCATCGTCCAGGCCGAGGCCCGGGGTGCGGTGTCGGTCGAGGCGGTACGGAAATTCTACCATGAGACCGTGCCCCAGCTTGGCTGGCGCAAGGGAGCCGGCGACCGCTTCGTGCGGGACGGCGAGGCGTTGCTGCTGGAGTTCGTGTCTGCCCCCGCCGATGCCGCCGGCCGGCCCCAGATCACCGTCCGGTTCCTGCTCACCCCGGAATGAGGGGGAGGGGACAACCGCCGGGCCGCGGGCACCGGCTCCGGCGATTTCCGCCTGTTTTTTGGCTAACAAGGGTCCGGCGCGGGCCGGGCGAACAACGGTGACGGGTCGATGAACACAGGGACCAAGGGACTGGTGCTGGAGCCGCGCGGGCTGGATGTGGAGTCCCTGCGGCGGTCGTTTCACGAGCGGCTGGTCTATTCGGTGGGTAAGGACCGGCCCCATGCCACCCGGCGCGACTGGTTCCATGCCGTGGTGCTGGGGCTGCGCGATCGTCTGGTCGACCGCTGGATGGAGACGATCCGCGCCCAGTACCGGGGCGACGTCAAGCGGGTCTATTACCTGTCGCTGGAATTCCTGATCGGCCGCTTGCTGACCTCGGGCATGAGCAATCTCGGCATTCTCGACGAGTGCCGGCAGGCGCTGGCCGAGATGGGCATCGATCTCGACGAGGTCACCGCCTCCGAGCCGGACGCCGCGCTGGGCAATGGTGGCCTCGGCCGCCTCGCCGCCTGCTTCCTCGACAGCATGGCCACCCTCGGTCTGCCCGGCATGGGCTATGGCATCCGCTACGAGTTCGGCCTCTTTGAGCAGCATTTCGAGCGCGGCTGGCAGGTGGAATACCCCGAGCAGTGGCTGCAGTTCGGCAATCCCTGGGAGTTTCCCCGCCCCGAGGTGCTGTATCCCGTCCAGTTCTACGGCCGGGTCGAGACGGTGCGCGACGGGCCGCGCGGCTTCGCCCATCGCTGGGTCGACGCCGAGCGCGTGCTCGCCGAGGCCTTCGACACTCCGGTGGTCGGCTATGGCGGCCAGACCATCAACACGCTCCGGCTGTGGCAGGCGCGGGCGACCAGTGCGCTCAATCTCGGCCTGTTTGCCGTCGGCGACTATCTGCGCGCCGTCGAGCACAAGGTGCTGTCGGAAAACCTCTCCCGCGTGCTCTATCCCAACGACACCACCGAGACCGGGCGCGAGCTGCGTCTCAAGCAGGAATATTTCTTCACCAGCGCCTCGCTCCAGGACATTCTTCGCCGGTTTCTCAAGCAGCACAGCGATCTTTCGCTGTTGCCCGAGCGCGCCGCGATCCAGCTCAACGACACCCACCCGGCAATCGGCATCGCCGAACTGATGCGTCTGCTGGTCGATCATCACGCCGTGCCCTGGGACAAAGCCTGGGACATCACCACCCGCACCTTCTCCTATACCAACCACACTCTGCTGCCCGAGGCGCTCGAGGCGTGGCCGGTGCGGATGATGGAACGGGTGCTGCCCCGGCACATGCAGATCATTTACGACATCAACAGCCAGTTCCTTCATGCCTCCGAGGCCCGGCTGTGCGGCGACATCGGCCGGTTGCAGCGGCTGTCGCTGATCGACGAGCGCGGCGAGCGGCGGGTGCGCATGGGCAACCTCGCCTTCATCGGCTCGCATAAGGTCAACGGCGTCTCGGCCCTGCACACCGAGTTGATGAAGGAAACGGTGTTCGCCGACTTCCACGCCGAGTTCCCGGCCCGGATCACCAACAAGACCAACGGCATCACGCCCCGGCGCTGGCTGCTCGACGCCAATCCGGGGCTGGCGCGGCTGGTCACCGAGCGGCTCGGCGATACCGGTTGGGCCAACCATCTGGATCGGCTGACGCTGCTGGCGGATTCGGCCGGCGACGGCGATTTCCAGGAACTGTTCCGTCGGGTCAAGCGCGACAACAAAGCCCGGCTGGCCGCCTACATCGCCCGGCAGGTCGGCACCGAGGTTTCGATCGACAGCCTGTTTGACGTCCAGGTCAAGCGCATCCACGAATACAAGCGCCAGTTGATGAATCTGTTGCAGACGGTGGCGCTTTATCACGAGATCAAGGACCATCCCGATCGCGATTGGGTGCCGGTGACCAAGATCTTCGCCGGCAAGGCCGCGCCCTCCTATCAGACCGCCAAGCTGATCATCAAGCTGATCAACGACGTCGCCGCGGTGGTCAATCACGATCCGGCGCTGCGCGGCCTGCTCAAAATCGTTTTCCTGCCCAACTACTCGGTGACCTCGGCCGAGCTGATCATTCCCGCCGCGGATCTCTCGCAGCAGATTTCCACCGCCGGCATGGAAGCGTCGGGCACCGGCAACATGAAGCTGGCGCTGAACGGCGCCCTGACCATCGGCACCCTCGACGGCGCCAACGTCGAAATCCGGGAGGCGGTCGGGCCGGACAACATCTTCATCTTCGGTCTTGAGGCCGATCAGGTGGTGGCGATGCAACAGGAGGGCTGGAGCCCACTCGAGCGCATCGCCGCCAGCCCGGCGCTGGCCCGGGCGCTCCAGGCGATCGGCGACGGCGTCTTCTCGCCCGACGATCGCGGCCGGTTCCAGCCGCTGCTGCGCCACTTGACCGATGGCGGCGACCACTTCATGGTCACCGCCGATTTCGAGGATTATTGCCGGGTCTATCGGCGCGTGCTCGACCTCTATCGCAGCGAGGGCGCCTGGACGGCCAAGGCGGTGATCAACACCGCCAACATGGGCTGGTTCTCCAGCGACCGCACGGTGGCCGACTACGCCAGCGAAATCTGGGGCGTCAAGCCTCTGCTCTGAGGCCGGCTGCTGATAGGCTTCGGCGGCCTCGCTGCCGAAGGCGGCGAAGCTGCGCTCCAGCAGCTTGCGCTCGGTGATGTCGGCATTGGCGCCGACCATGCGCAGCGGCCGGCCCGCTGTGTCGCGGATCAAGCGGCCGCGCGAGGTCATCCAGCGGATCTCGCCATCATAGGTGCGCCAGCGCGCGTCGATGTCGAAGGGCAGGCCATCCTCGACATGGCGGCGCATCGCCCGCCGGTAGCGCTCGCGATCGTCGGGCAGGATCATGGCCAGGACCTGATCGAGATGGAGCACGCCACCCGCGGCCGGCATGCCCATCTGCGTGCAGCAGCGCTCCGACCAGTCGACCAGGCCGGTGGTGACATGCCATTCCCAAAAGCCGTCGCTGGCGGCCTCGATCACCGATCGGAGGCGGTCGCGCTCCTGCTGCAGGGCAGCTTCTGCGGCGCTCAGGGCCACGGCACCGGCCCGCAGCCAGCGCCGCTGGTGATGCATCACCCCGATCAGCACCGCGAGTCCGGTCACCACTGCCAGCGCCACCGTGCTGAAGCCGACCGAGAGCTGCCACCAGGACAGGAGCAGAGTGTCGACCGGGACGGCGAGGCTGATCGCCAGCGGCGTGCGGCTGAGCGCCTGCGCCGCCATGACCTCGTCGCGCTGATCACGCTCGCTGAAATAGCGTCCCGAGCCGGCGCCGTGTCCGGGCGTGAAAATCCCGCGATAGGCCGGCTCCCCGGCCAGCGAGCGGCCGCCCAGGCCGGGGCGGTAAGGGTAGCTGGCGAGTTGGGTCAGGTCGTGGCCGAGCAGCGTCACCCGGGCGCCCGGTTCGGGGGCCGCGCCCGCGAACAGCCGCTCCAGATCGTCGAGGGTGATGGTCGCCCAGGCCACGCCGAGAAAACCGCCGCCGGCGCTGCTGATGCGGCGGCTGACCACCAGGGTCCACTGGCCGTCGGCCCGGCTCTGCAACGGCCCGCTGACGATCAGCGCCTGGCCGGGATGATCGCGATGGGCGGTGAAGTAGGTGCGGTCGGCGATCGAGGTTGCGGTCAGCACGAAATCGGTTGAACTGGCGATCACCCGTCCCGAGGCATCCGAGACCGAGAGCCGCTGCACCGCCGGCAGCCCCGAGATGCGGGCGCGCAGCCGATCGTGCACCGCCTCGACGGGCCTTGCGCTGCCGGTGCCGGCGGTCACGGTTTCCGTGGTTTCAGCCAGCACCAGATCCACGGCCAGAAAAAGACGGTCGAGGGTCTCGGCCAACCCGGCGGTGACCCGGGAGATGCTGGCTTCGGCAACGTTGAGAGTATCCTCGCGGAGGTCATGGATCAGCAGCGCCGTCGCGCCCAGCACCAGCGCGATCACGAGTCCGGCCGCCCAGCTCAGAATTGGCGCGCTCGGGGTGTCGTTACTCCGGGCGGGCGCAAGCCCGGCCCGCTGTCCGTCCGCCGTTTCCAGCGTCCGCCGGCTTCTGGCCCATGCACCCGCCATAAACACCTTCCATAGCGGCCGGCAGTACCGGCTATTGTTCTGACCGCGAGAGGTATACCCTGTTCACCTCAGAATCCGAAAATCCTTCGGCGAAATAACTCGAAAG
>JBAXPR010000017.1:0-44092 GCA_037132135.1 Rhodospirillaceae bacterium | reverse complement strand
GGAACGACCACCATATCCACCGGCTGGGAGATCAGCAGTTCCTCGGGCGAGACCAGCTCGAATTCGACCTTTTCCGCCATTGTCCTAATCCTTACCCCTCCCCCGGACCCGGGAGAGGGAGTGTTCGGCATTCATACCTGGATCATCGCACCGACCCAAGGGTCAGGCGACTTCGGCAGCCATCTTCTTGGCCTTGACCACCGCCTCTTCGATGGTGCCGACCATATAGAACGCCGACTCCGGCAGATGGTCGTAGTCGCCATCGCAGATGCCCTTGAAGCCCTTAATGGTGTCTTCGAGGCTGACCAGAGCGCCCGGGGTACCGGTGAACACTTCGGCGACATGGAAGGGCTGCGAAAGGAAGCGCTGAATCTTGCGGGCGCGCGCCACCACCAGCTTGTCTTCTTCGGACAGCTCGTCCATGCCCAGAATGGCGATGATGTCCTGCAACGACTTGTAGGTCTGGAGAACCTTCTGGACACCGCGGGCCACCGCATAGTGCTCCTCGCCGACCACGCGGGGATCGAGGATGCGGCTGGTCGAGTCCAGCGGATCGACCGCAGGATAGATGCCCAACTCGGCGATCTGCCGGCTGAGCACCGTGGTCGCGTCCAAGTGAGCGAACGAGGTCGCAGGCGCCGGATCGGTCAAGTCGTCGGCCGGCACGTAAATCGCCTGCACCGAGGTGATCGACCCCTTCTTGGTGGTGGTAATGCGCTCCTGCAGCGCGCCCATGTCGGTGGCCAGCGTCGGCTGATAGCCGACCGCCGAGGGAATACGGCCAAGCAGCGCCGAGACCTCGGAGCCCGCCTGGGTAAAGCGGAAGATGTTGTCGATGAAGAACAGCACGTCCTGGCCTTCCTGATCGCGGAAATACTCCGCGAGGGTCAGGCCGGTCAGGGCGACGCGCATGCGGGCGCCCGGCGGTTCGTTCATCTGACCATAAACGAGCGCCGCCTTCGAGGGCGAGCCGTCGGTCTTGATGACGCCCGATTGGATCATTTCGTGGTACAGGTCGTTGCCTTCACGGGTCCGCTCACCGACGCCGGCAAACACCGAGAAGCCACCGTGGGCCTTGGCGACGTTGTTGATCAGTTCCATGATCAAGACGGTCTTGCCCACGCCGGCACCACCGAAGAGGCCGATCTTGCCGCCGCGGGCGTAGGGCGCGAGAAGGTCGACGACCTTGATGCCGGTGACCAGCACCTGGGCCTCGGTGGACTGCTCGACGAATTCCGGTGCCGCGCGATGGATCGGCAGGCTCAGCTTGGCGCCGACCGGGCCGCGCTCGTCCACGGGGTCGCCGATGACGTTGATGATGCGGCCGAGGGTCTCCGGGCCGACCGGCACGGTAATCGGCGCGCCGGTGTCGATGACCTCGGCGCCGCGCACCAAGCCGTCGGTGATGTCCATCGCGACGGTGCGTACGACACCCTCGCCGAGATGCTGGGCGACTTCCAGCACCAGGACCTTGCCGTCGTTGCGGGCATGAAGCGCGTTAAGAATCGCCGGCAACTCGCCAGCGAACTGAACGTCGATAACCGCGCCCAGCACCTGCGTAATCTTGCCGACGGCGTTGGTCGCCTTGGTTTTTTTAGCCATGGAGTAAAGCTCCCTCGGATCCCGAACTGTCCAGTTGATCCCGTTGCCGATCTCAGAGCGCTTCAGCGCCCGAAATGATTTCAATCAGTTCCTTGGTGATGACGGCCTGACGGGTGCGGTTGTAGTTGAGCGTGAGTTTCTGTATCATCTCGCCCGCGTTGCGGGTGGCATTGTCCATCGCGGCCATCCGGGCGCCCTGCTCACTGGCAGCGCTTTCAAGCAGCGCCCGAAATATCTGGAAGGCCAGATTTCGCGGCAGCAGTTCCGCAAGAATAACCTGCTCTTCCGGCTCAAACTCAATTGAGGGCTTCAGCGGATCGTGCCCGATGATATCGTCTCGGGGTTTGGGCGGCGCCAACGGGACCAGTTGCTGAAGGGTCACGATCTGGGCGATTACCGACTTGAATTTGTTGTACACCACATGGGCGACATCAAAGTCACCGGCATCGAACAGTTCGATGACCTTGTTCGAAACCGTTTTCGCATCGGCAAACGTCAACCGCGGTTTGCCGATTTCCTCAAAGTAGTGGACGATCAGGTTACCGTAATCCCGCCGCAGCTGATCGCGCCCCTTGCGGCCAACACAGATCAGCTTGGTCGTCTTGCCCTCGGCATCGTTCCGCTGGATGGCCCGGCGGACCTCCCGGACGATGGTCGAGTTGAAACCACCGCACAGACCGCGGTCCGAAGTCACCACCAGCAACAGCTGAACCTTGTCCGAACCGGACCCGGTGACCAGCTTGGGCAGGCCGTCCTCGTTGGCTCCCTTCTCCAGGATGTCGGAGGCCAGGGACTCCAGCATCCGATCCATGCGTTCGGCATAGGGACGGCTGGCCTCCGCCTGCTCCTGCGCACGCCGGAGCTTGGAGGCCGCGACCATCTTCATCGCCGAGGTGATCTTCCGCGTCGATTGGACGCTGGCGATCCGGTTCTTGAGGTCCTTAAGGCTAGGCATATAGGGCCTTCATCTCACAGGGTTGAGCGCATCGTCGCACGAGGTCTCCCGGTGTCCGCTTACACGAACACCTTGGCGAACTCGCCGACGAAAGCCTTCAACCGCTCTTCGGTAGCCGGCGACAGCGCCTTCTCGTTACGGATCACGGCGAGAATGTCCGAGCCCTTGAGCCGGATTTCCTCGAGCAGCTTCTTTTCGAACCGGTTGACCTCATCGACGGCGATGCGATCAAGGAAGCCGCGCACGCCGGCAAAGATCGAGACCACCTGCTCTTCAATCGGCAGCGGCGCAAACTGGCCCTGCTTCAGCAGTTCGGTCAGACGGACGCCGCGCGCCAGCAGGCGCTGGGTCGCAGGATCGAGGTCGGAGGCGAACTGGGCGAAGGCCGCCATTTCGCGGTACTGGGCCAGTTCGAGCTTGATCGAGCCCGAAACCTGCTTCATCGCCTTGATCTGCGCCGAGGAGCCGACGCGACTGACCGAGAGGCCGACGTTGATGGCGGGGCGGATGCCACGATAGAAGAGCGTGGTTTCCAGGAAGATCTGGCCGTCGGTGATCGAGATCACGTTGGTCGGAATGTAGGCGGAGACGTCGCCGGCCTGGGTCTCAATGATCGGCAGCGCGGTCAGAGAGCCGTTGCCCGAGGCGTCACCCATCTTGGCGGCCCGCTCGAGCAGGCGTGAGTGCAGATAGAACACGTCGCCGGGATAGGCTTCGCGGCCCGGCGGGCGGCGCAGCAGCAGCGACATCTGGCGATAGGACACCGCCTGCTTGGACAAATCGTCATAGACGATCACGGCATGCATGCCGTTGTCGCGGAAGAACTCGCCCATGGTGCAACCGGTGTAGGGCGCCAGAAACTGCAGCGGCGCCGGTTCGGAGGCGGTGGCGGCGACGATGATGCTGTACTTGAGGCAGCCGGCGTCTTCCAGCGTCTTGACGATTTGGGCGACCGTCGACCGCTTCTGACCCACCGCGACGTAGATGCAATAGAGCTTCTTGCTCTCGTCGTCGCCTTCGTTGACGCCCTTCTGATTGATGAAGGTGTCGAGAGCGACGGCGGTCTTGCCTGTCTGGCGATCGCCGATGATCAGTTCGCGCTGGCCGCGGCCAATCGGCACCAGGGCGTCAATCGCCTTGAGGCCGGTCTGCATCGGCTCGTGCACCGACTTGCGCGGAATGATGCCGGGGGCTTTGACGTCCACGCGCTTGCGCACGACATCGACCAGCGGCCCCTTGCCGTCGATGGGATTGCCAAGGGCGTCGACCACGCGGCCGAGCAGGCCCTTGCCAACCGGAACTTCGACGATGGCGCCGGTCCGCTTGACGGTGTCGCCTTCCTTGATGCCGCGGTCGTCACCGAAAATCACGCAGCCGACGTTATCGGTTTCGAGATTGAGGGCCATTCCCTTGATGCCGCCCGGGAACTCGACCATCTCGCCGGCCTGAACCTTGTCGAGGCCATAAACGCGCGCGACGCCGTCACCGACAGCCAGCACCTGGCCGACCTCGGCGACGTCCGCCTCGGTCCCGAAATTCGCGATCTGTTGCTTGAGGATCGCGGAGATTTCCGCGGCGCTGATATCCATTAGAGGTGCCCCCCTGGAGCTTTCATGGCGAGTTGCAATTTGTCGATCTTGGTCCGGAGGGAGTTGTCGATCAGGCGCGAGCCGACCTTGACAACCATCCCGCCGAGCAGGCTGGAATCGACCGTTACCGAGATGGCGACCTTGTCACCCAAAGCCTTCTTGACGGCGGCGTTCATCGTCGCGGTCTGGGACTCCGTCAGTGACTGCGCCACTGTGATTTCAGCGCTGACCTTGCCCTGCTTCCGGGCCAGATCGGCCAGAAACGCCTCGATCATGCCACTGAGGGCGAACAGCCGCCGATTCTTGGCGACCAGGGCCACGAACTGCTGCGTCAGGGCCGAAATTTCGGCCTTCTGCAGCAGTGCGCCGAGCGCCTGGCTCTGCTGTGCCCAGGTCAGGACCGGACTGCGGAGGAAGCGGCGCAGGTCTGGTGATTGGGCGAGCAGGTCTTTCAGGCGGGTCAGATCGCTCGCTACTTGGTCAAGACCATTGCGCTCGGTCGCGAGATCGAACAGTGCGGCCGCATATCGTACCGCAAGTCCGGATGCTGCTGTTCCGTCGGATGCCACTGGTTTCCTCGACTGGGTCCGTAGACACTGGTTATTTGTTTGGGTCGAACAGCGGAAAACGCCCCAAGAGACGGTAGCGCTACCGCGTTCGCCGAGCGGTCAGATATCACAGAGCCGGGGGGTGCGCAACCCAGTCCGGACATTCTTGCCCAACGATTCTCCCCTTCCCTTCTCGACCAGTACCTTAGCAGGGCTCTGGGTAACCGTCATTAAGGGCGGGTACTAGGTGTGACTACGTATGGCTTGTCCGATGCATCGCGGGACATTTTATCAGGCCGGATGATTTCGGCCAAACCGTTCCCCGAGTCGGGACCGCATCGCCGGTTGGCGCCGGTCCGGACTCGGGTGCGGCCTCCGGAAAAATCAGGCCGGCGACCGCGCGAGCAGGCCGGCAAGCGGCACTTCGGGACGGGCACCGACGTGGCTGATGATTTCGGCCGCGGCGATGGCGCCGATCCGGGCGCTCCGCTCAACCGATGCGCCGTTGGTATGACCGTAAAGGAACCCGGCGGCAAAAAGGTCACCGGCTCCGGTGGTGTCAACCACCCTCGCAACCGGTGCCGCCGGCACCGAAACCACATCCTCGCGGGTCACCACCGACGCTCCGGCCGCACCCCGGGTCAGCACCGCCATCGTGCCGGTGGCGCGCACCGCCGCCACCGCGTCGTCAAAGCTGGCGGTTTCAAAGAGAGCCAGGATTTCGGTCTCATTGGCAAACAGGATATCGATGTGGCCGGACACCAGATCGAGGAATTCCCGGCGATAGCGGTGGACACAGAAAGCGTCGGAGAGGCTGAGCGCCACCTGCCGGCCGGCGGCGTGGGCAACCGCCGCCGCCTTGAGAAAGGCTGCCTTGGCCCGGGGCGGATCCCAGAGGTAGCCTTCGAGATAGGTCACCGCCGCGGCAGCGATCTCGGCCTCATCGACATCCTCGGGGCCGAGGTCGACGCAAGCACCGAGAAAGGTATTCATCGAGCGCTGGGCGTCGGCGGTGACCAGAATCAGGCAGCGCGCGGTCGGCGCGCCGCTGGTCGCCGGCGGCGTGGTGAAGCGGACGCCGGCGGCCCGGATGTCGTGGGCGAAGACCTCGCCAAGTTGATCGTTGCGGACCTTGCCGACATAGGCGGCGCGGCCGCCGAGGGAGGCGATGCCGGCCATGGTGTTGGCCGCGGAGCCGCCGGAAATCTCGAGCCCCGGCCCCATGCGGGCATAAAGGGCTTCGGCGCGCGCGGTATCGATCAGGGTCATGCCGCCCTTCTCGATTCCGTTGGCTGCCAGGAAGGCCTCGTCGGCGTGGCTCAGCACGTCGACGATCGCGTTGCCGATGCCGATGACATCATAGTCCGCCCGCGTCATTCTCTCGTCGTTCCTCTCGTTTCCGGGAAATCGGGGTTCCATCCGGGTAAGCCCGGGGCCAGTATAGCCGGAAACCGGCCCCACGCCATGGAAACACCGCATGATCTCCGCCCTGATCCGCGCCACCCTTCAACTGACCGACCCCCCGGTGCGCCGGGTGATCGGCCTTAGCATTCTCGCCACCCTGGCCGCGTTCGCCGGTCTCGCGGTCGGGGTTTCACTGCTGCTGCATCTGCTCCACCTCACCGGCATCGGCTGGCTCGACTGGACGGTCGATCTCCTCGGCGGCGTCGGCACGCTTGGTCTGGCCTGGCTGCTGTTTCCGGCGGTCGTGCCCGCGGTCTCCGGCCTCTTCCTCGACGACATCGTCGTGGCGGTCGAGCGGCGCCACTATCCGGACCGCGCCTCGGCGTCGGCTCAGCCGTTCGGCCCGATGGTGGTTGGGGCGCTGCGCTTTCTTGCCGTTTCGGCGGCGCTCAATCTGCTGGTTCTGCCGCTCTATCAGCTTCCGGGCGCCAATCTGGTGCTGTTCCTCGGCCTCAACGGCTACCTGCTCGGACGGGAATATTATGAGCAGGTCGCCGGCCGCCATCTCGGTTTCGCGGTGCTGACCCGGCAGCGTCACCGCCACCGTGGCTTGCTGATGGCGGCCGGTGTGGTGATCTGCGGTCTGGCCGCGATTCCGCTGGTCAACCTGCTGGTCCCGGTGATCGCCACCGCCTTCATGGTCCATATCTTCCATCGCCTGCCCGTGCCCGCCGGCGGCAGCGCCGGATGATCGCAAGATGCGAGTCGGGACTTGCCGCCGGGGCCACGGCCGTGATACCGCCTAGCCTGTGCCCCGGCGATCCAACGGGCGCGACGACCATTTGGGAGCATTTCCGATGAACACCACGCCCAAGCAACCGTCCGTATCCGGTCCCGGAGCCTCGGGTGGCGGCGTTCACCGCCGCACCGTCGATCTGCCGGTGCCGGCGCCGCGCCGGCCGGGGCCCGGCGAATCGCTCGGCGGCGCCGCCGATGCCCGCAAGATGTTCGTCGGCCGTGAGATCGTGATTTCCGGAGACATCGCCTCCTGCGACCAGTTGCTGCTCGAAGGCACCGCCGAGGCCAAACTGCGCGAAAGCCGTCATCTCGAAGTGACGGAGAGCGGCATCTTCAAGGGGTCGGCCGAGGTCGACGACGCCGACATCGCCGGCCGTTTCGAGGGGGAGTTGATCGTCCACGGCCGCCTTCGCGTGCGCGCGACCGGCTCGATCGAGGGCCGCATCCAGTATGGTGAACTCGAGGTTGAATCGGGCGGCCGCATGATCGGCGACATCCAGGTCTCGGCAGTGCCGCGGGCCTGCGCTCCCCTCGAGCCGTCGCGGCTTTCGGGCTTCCCCTCGGTGCCCCCGGCCAGCGCCGCCAGCCGGGCCGCCAGCCAGGACGGCCCGCCGGTGGTCTGATCCCGCCCCTAGGGCGCCGCGCCGAGAAAGTCGAAGCCTGCACCCTCGACCGCTTTGCGGACCGCATCGGCTGCGGCCTGACCCTCGACGGTGACGAGGCCGGCCGCAACGTCGATGTCGATGCGGGCGCCCGGCACGGCGCGGCCGATCGCCGCGCTCACCGAGCGGGCGCAGCCCTGACAGGTCATACCGCCGACCCGGTAACGTTCAGTCATTAACGTGGTCCTTTCCTGGGTTCGTCTGAAGGGGCGGGTCCGGGCTCGGTCTGCCCATAGCCCCGCGAGCGCACCACGGCACTGAGCGGTGCCAGCACGAAGTCCCGGGCGGTCAGCCCGGCCAGCCAGGGCGTCACCGCATCCAGCGTCACGGCGTGGGGATGGCCGATGGCCACGGCGGCACCGGTGCGGCGGGCGATCTCTTCGAGCCGGACCAGATTGGCGTGGACCGCGGCGGCCGTCAACTCGTCATCAAGAAAGACGTTGCGGTGGCTGTGGGGCAGATGCAGCGAGGCCGCGACCTCGGCTCCAACCGAACTGCCGGCCGTCACCGAGTCGAGGAACAGCAGGCCGCGCCGCTTGAGGTCGGCCAGCACCGGCGTCATCAGTGCCCGGTCCGAGGTGAAGCGGCTGCCCATGTGGTTGTTGAGCCCGACATAGCCGGTGAAGGCCGCCAGCCCGCGATCGAGCCGGCGAAGAATCTCGTCGGGCGGCAACCGGGTCAACAGCGCGCCCGGGCCGGGATCGAGGCCGGCGCCCAGCGGTTCCATCGGCATGTGGACCAGGAGTTCGTGCCCGGCGGTGTGGGCGGCGGCGGTCTGATGCGGCAGATCGGCGGCATAGGGAAGAAACGACAGGGTCAGCGGGCCGGGGAGGCGAATCACCCGGGCGGTATGAACCCGGTCGAGACCGAGATCGTCGAACACCAGCGCTATCATCGGCGCGGCTGCCGGCAGCACGAACGGCACGGCGTGTCGCAGCCAGGCCGGCTGACCCGGGGGGCGCGGCGGCGTCAGGGCTGCGGCCAGCACCGTGCTGTCCTCGCCGCCCCCGGGGGGCGCCAGCACCGGTCCCACCGCCAGTGCCGGCGGCAGATTGGCCAGATCGAGCGACGGCACCTGGGCATGACCCGGCTCCTGGGGCAGCACCACCGCCGGAGGCGGCGCCGGGTGGCCAGGTTCCTCGCCGCCGGCGTGGTGGGGTGCGGCGGGCGGCACCGGGGGCGGCACCCGCCCGGCGCCGAGCCCGAGCAGCAACCCGACGGCAATCCCGGCCGCGACCACCAGCAGGGCGCCGGGGAGAGACCGCCCGAGCCGCCTCAGGCGCCGCCGTCTCATGGCGCTGCGGGTCCGCCCGGCGGCCGCCAGCGCTGGAGCGAGAGCGCGTTACCGACCACGGTCAGGCTGCTGACGGTCATCGCCACCGCCGCGGGCACCGGACCGAACACCCCGAAGGCCGCGGCCGGAATCGCCAGCAGGTTGAACCCAAAGGCCCAGGCCAGATTCTGCACGATCTTGCGCCGGGTGGCCCGGGCGAGATCGATCAGTGCCGCCACCAGTTCGGGATCGGCGCGCATCAGGCTGGCCCCGGCGGCCTGAATGGCCACGTCGGTGCCGCCGCCCATCGCGATGCCGAGATCGGCGCGGGCCAGCGCCGGGCCGTCATTGACGCCGTCACCGACCATCGCCAGTCGCTGCCCCAGCCCTTGCCGGCGCTCGATCTCGGCGATCTTGTCCTCGGGATGGACGCCGGCGAGCACCTGCTCGGGTCCGAGGCCCAGCCGCGCCGCCGTGGCCAGGGCGGCGGCCGGGGCGTCGCCGGTCAGGATCAGGGTTTCGAGCCCGGCCTGCCGGAGCGCGGCCAGCGCCCGGCGGGCGCCCGGCCGCAGCCGGTCGGCCACCCCGATCAGCCCAAGAAGACGGGGACGGCCGCCGCGCTCGCCGATCCAGATCACGGCCTTACCCGCCAACTCCAGAGCGCCGGCGCGTCCGGCCAGCGCGGCGGCGTCGAGACCGCAATCGTCGATCAGCGCCCGGTTGCCAAGCAGCACCTCGCGCTCATCGACCCGACCGACCACGCCGCGGCCCGGCACGGTGCGAAAGCCGGTCACCTCCGGCGCCGCCAGCCCCCGGGCCCCGGCCGCAGCCGCCACGGCGCGGGCGATCGGGTGCGAACTGCCGTGCTGAACCCCGGCGGCCAGGGCGAGCAGAGCGTCGGCGTCGCCATCCAGCGCCTCGATATCGGTGAGGTCGGGCCGGTCCTCGGTCAGGGTACCGGTCTTGTCGAAGACCACGGTGGTCAGGCCGTGGGCGGCTTCCAGCGCCTCGGCGTCGCGGATCAGGATGCCGTGGCGTGCCGCCACGCCCAGCGCGACTGCGGTCACTGCCGGAGTTGCCAGTCCGAGCGCGCAGGGACAGGCCACCACCAGCACCGCCACCGCCGGCAGAATCGCGGCCGCAAGATCGCCGGTGACCAGCCACCAGCCGGTCAGCGTCAGCGCCGCCGCCCCGGCGACAAAAAAGGCAAACCAGCCGCTGACCCGATCGGCCAGCCGCTGAATCCGCGGCCGGGTGGTTTGGGCATGGCCGATCAGGGCGATCAGCCGCCCCAGCACCGCGCCGGCGCCGACGGCGCCGGTCCGCACCGTCAGCAAGCCATCGAGATTGACCGTGCCGCCGGTGACGGCGTCGCCGGGTCCGCGGTCGCGCGGCAAGGCCTCGCCGGTGACCATCGCCTCGTCGACCGAGGCCCGGCCCTCGACCACCACGCCATCGACCGCAATCCGCTCGCCCGGCCGCACCCGCACGAGATCGCCGGTCCGGATGCCCTCGATGGCGACCCGCTCCTCGCTGCCGTCGGCGCCGATGCGTACCGCGAGCGCCGGCCGCAGCAGGGTCAGGGCCTCGATCGCCCGGTTGGTCGCCCGTCGCGCCCGCGCCTCCAGCCATTTGCCGGCAATGACCAGGGTAATCACCAGCGCCGCCGCCTCGAATTCGGGATGTCGGCCGGTCAGTACCTGCCAGACCCCGAGGCCATAGGCAGCGCTGGTACCGAGCGCCACCAGCACATCCATGTTGGCGCCGCCGCCCCTGAGGGCATGCCAGGCGCCGCGATAGAAGCGCGCGCCGGCCCAGACCTGCACCGGAGTCGCCAGCGCCCATTGCAGCCAGCCCGGGACATGCACCAGCATGCCGGCGAGCAGCGGCAGGCTGAGCGCGGCGGAAATCGTCAGCGTGATCAGGGTTTGCCGGGCCTCGCCGCCGCCGGCCTCCGGTTGCCGGTCGCTGGCCGGCCGGGCGCCGAACCCGGCGCCCTCGATGGCATCGATCAGCGCAACAAGCGAGGTCTGGCCCGAATCAAAGGCCAGCTCGGCCCGCTCCGCAGGCAGGCTGACCGCCGCCGAGAGCACGCCCGGCTGGCGCGTCAGCACCCGCTCCAGCCGCGAAACGCAGGCGGCGCAGGTCATTCCCGAAACGGCGAGGCTGGCGGTGGTATGGCTATCGGTGGTCATGGCCCAGGATATGCCCCGACCCGTCCGGCGGCAAGCCTCAGTCGTCGCCGATCTGGCTCGGGTTGCGGCGGAAGGGATGGGCGGGGTAGACACCGATGATCTTGACCATGGCGTCGCGCTGGCCGGCCGGATTGAGCCGCTCGTCGCAGCCGGCGAAGAAGGCGGCATCCTCCCCGGTTTCGCAGCGCTCGACGAAGAAGCGCAGCTCTTCGAGGGCGTGGCGCATGCTCTTGTCGTCGGGGTGGCCGTCGACGTCGGCGTAGAACTGGGCCGCCGAGAAGCGGCCGCCGACCAGATAGCTCTCCAGCTTGGTGATATTGACGCTGTTGGTGGCAAATCCCCCCAGCGCCTTGAAGAGAGCCGCGGGCACGCTGCGCACCCGGAACACCAGCGAGGTGATCAGCGCCCGGCCGTCGTTGGCCGCGAGTTCGGGCTGGCGGGCCAGAATCACGAAGCGGGTGGTATTGTGTTCGTGATCCTCGATGCCCTCGAGAATGGTCGCCAGCCGGTAGGTTTTTGCGGCCAGGCCCGAGGCGATGGCGGCAACGCTGCGGTCGCCCAGCGCCGCGACCTCGGCCGCCGCTCCCGCGGTGTCGGCATGGCTGACCGGCTTGAGGCCAAGCCGGCGCAAGGTTTCGCGGCATTGCGACAGCGCCTGGATATGGCTGCGCACCGAGCGGAGGTCGGCCAGCGTCGTTCCGGGCAGCGCCAGCAGGTGATGGTTGACGCGCTGAAAATGCTCGCCGACGATGGTCAGGCCGCCGTCGGGCAGCAAATGGTGAATGTCGGCGACCCGCCCGGCCACCGAGTTTTCCACCGGAATCATGGCGTAGCGGGCCACCCCCTCGTGGACGGCGGCAAACGTGTCCTCGAAGGAGGCGCAGGGCACCGTCCGGGGCTCGGCGCAGACGCCGTGGCAGGCGAGATCGGAATAGGCGCCCGGCGAGCCCTGAAAGGCGAACACCGTGCCGGCGGGATAAACAAAGGACATCGAAGAGGCCACCCAGAGGAAGAACCAGGACAGCGCCGAGTATCGGCACCCGCCCCCGCCCCGTCAACCGCCGCCAGGAACCGGCGGCGGTTGACGGATTCGACAACCGGCCGAACATCGCGTAAAGTCGGGCTTCGAGGAGCCCCCGAATGTCCGCGCTCGCGTTCGACACCCACCGGATCGTGAAACGACTGAAGCTCGCCGGTTTTACCGAAGAGCAGGCCGAGGCCGTCACCGACGCCGTCCAGGACGCGGCGGCGCTGGACCTGTCGCGGGTCGCGACCAAAGATCAGGTCATGGCGCTGGAAGCCCGGGTCGACCGGCTGGACGCCAAGTTCGAGGCGAAGTTCGATCAGCTGGACGCCAAGTTCGAGGCGAAGTTCGGCGAACTCGACACCAGGATCGGCCTTGTCGAGTCGGTTCTGAGCGAACGGATTGAGCGTCGGGGCGCCGAGATGGAAAACCGGCTGGTCAAACTGGCGCTTGGGATCGAAATCACGACCATCGTCACACTCGGCGGCGCCATCGTCGGTGCCGCCTGGGCGGTCATCCGCGCCCTGCCCGTTCACTGATCCCGGCGGCGCTGCGCAGCAAGGCCCTTGCCGTCGCCCCCGGTGATACTGCTATAAGGCGGTGGGAGGTTGGCAGCGGACGGGTCCCTCGCCAACCCGGTCAGGTCCGGAAGGAAGCAGCCGTAACGAGTTCCGGCTCGGGTCGCCGGTCAGCCTCCCACCCCGCCCGTATCGGCCGGTCTCCGACCACCGTCCGCCGGAAGCCGCGCGTGAACCCTGATCAGCCAGCCTACCGTGTCCTTGCCCGCAAATACCGGCCGACCACGTTCTCGGAACTGATCGGTCAGGATGCCCTTGTCCGCACCCTGACCAACGCCATGGCTTCGGGGCGGATTGCCCAGGCCTTCATGCTGACCGGGGTACGCGGCGTCGGCAAGACCACCACCGCCCGGATCATCGCCCGCGCCCTCAACTGCACCGGTCCCGACGGCAGCGGCGGCCCGACCATTTCCCCCTGCGGCGTCTGCGAGCCCTGCCGGGCGATCATTGAGGACCGGTTCGTCGATGTGCTCGAGATCGACGCCGCCTCCCATAACGGCGTCGACGACATTCGCGACATCATTTCGGGGGTGCGCTACAGCCCGGTGTCGGCGCGCTACAAGCTGTATATCATCGACGAAGTTCACATGCTCTCGAAGCCGGCTTTCAACGCCCTGTTGAAGACCCTGGAGGAACCGCCGAGCCATGTGAAATTCGTCTTCGCCACCACCGAAATCCGCAAGGTGCCGGTGACGGTGCTGTCACGCTGTCAGCGCTTCGATCTGCGCCGGGTCGCGACTCCGGTGCTGATCGACCATTTCATTCGGGTCGCCGGCCTGGAGGGCGTCACCGTCGAACCCGACGCCGTGGCCCTGATCGCCCGCGCCGCCGACGGGTCGGTACGCGACGGCCTCAGCCTGCTCGATCAGGCGATCGCACTTGGCGGCGCCAGGGTCAGCGCCGGGCAGGTTCGCGACATGCTCGGCTTGGCCGACCGGGTCGCGATCATCGACCTCTTCGAGGCGGCGCTGACGGGTGAGCCCGGGCGGGCGCTGGAGATTCTGTCGGATCTGCACCGGGCCGGCGCCGATCCGCTGGTGGTGCTGCGTGATCTGCTCGATCTCACCCATTTCCTCACCCGGGCCAAGGTGGTCCCCGAGGTGCTGAATGATCCGGTGACGCCCGAAGCCGAGCGCTCCCGCGGCGGCGCCCTGGCCGCCGGGCTGACCGTGCCGCTGCTGACCCGGGCCTGGCAGGTGCTGCTGAAGGGGACCGGAGAGGCAATGGCGGCGCCGGTGCCTCAGCAGGCGGTCGAGATGGTGATCATCCGCCTTGCCTATGCCGCCGATCTGCCGACGCCCTCGGACCTGATCCGTCAGTTGCCCGGCCGGGCTCCGGGTGCGGCGTCCCCGGCTCCGTCCGGCCCGGCAGGGCTCCCGCCGGGCGGCGGCGGCGGCCGCGCGCCGCTGGCCCTCGCCCAGGCCGGTGGCGCGACCGCGGCCCGGCGCGCGCCCGAGCCCGAGGCCGCGAGCCCGCCCGATACCGCGGCGGCCATCGCGCCGCTTCAAGCAACCCCGGCCGCGGCACCGGCGCTACGGGACTTTCGTGCCCTGGTCCAGCTCTTTTCCGAGCACCGCGAGGGCAGCCTCTACGCCCACCTGCACAGCAATGTCCATCTGGTGCGGATCGAGCCCGGACTGCTGGAAATCCGGCCGAAGCCGACCGCTCCCCGGGATCTGATCAACCGGCTCGGCCCGCCGCTCAGCGAATGGACCGGACGGCGCTGGACGGTGGTGGCCAGCTTTGAGGCGGCAGGCCAGCCGACGCTGCACGAGCAGGATCAGGAGGCCGAAGCCCGCATTCGCCGCGAAGCCGAGGTCCATCCGCTGGTCCGGGCGGTGCTCGATACCTTTGAAGGAGCGCGGATCAGGCAGATCCGTGATACCACTCCGGTGGCCGTCGAAGACGAACCGGTCCTCGCCGACACGCCCGCCGATATGTATGACGACGAAGGAGACCTTGATCTATGAAGAATCTCGGCAACATGCTGAAACAAGCCCAGCAGATGCAGTCCAAGATGGCCGAAATGCAGGATCGTCTGGCCGAGATCGAACTGGTCGGGCAGTCCGGCGCCGGCATGGTTCAGATCACCGTCAACGGCAAGGGCGAGATGAAGCGGGTGAAGCTGGCGAAGAATGCCGTTGATCCCGAAGACGTCGAAGTGCTGGAAGACCTGATCGTCGCCGCCTTCAACGACGCCAAGTCCCGGATCGAAGGTGTGGTCGCCGAAGAGACCCAAAAGCTGATGGGCGGCCTGAAGCTGCCGCCGGGCATGAAGTTGCCATTCTGAGGCGAGGCTGCGGCATGCTGCCCCGCAAAACCGCTTCGGCGCACGCGCGGCCGTGCTATAGTGCGTGCCCGTTCAGCGCCCGCAGAAGATTATCATGAATATAACCATTGAACGCGCCGCCCTCCTCCGGTCCCTCGGGCACGTCCAGAGCGTCGTCGAACGGCGGACGACGATTCCCGTCCTGTCCAATGTCCTGCTCATCGCCCGGGATTCGGAACTCTCGCTGGCGGCGACCGATATGGACCTGGAGATCGTCGAGGCGGTGCCGGCCGTGGTGACGCGGCCGGGACTGATCACGGCACCCGCCCATACCCTATACGAAATCGTGCGCAAGCTGCCCGATGGCGCCCAGATCGAACTCGACTGCGATGCCGGTTCATCCCTGCTGACCCTGCGCTCGGGGCGCTCGCAGTTCCGGCTCGGCTGCCTGCCGGCCGATGATTTTCCCCAGCTTTCGGCCGGCGGGTTCATTCACAGCTTCGAGCTTGCCGCGGCCGATCTCAGGGCGCTGGTCGATCACACCCGATTCGCCATTTCGACCGAAGAGACGCGCTACTACCTCAACGGCATCTATGTCCACGCCGGCCGTTCGATGATCGAGGGCGGCGGCGAGGTGCCGGTGCTTCGCGCGGTCGCCACCGACGGCCACCGCCTCGCCCGCATCGAATTGCCGCTGCCAGAAGGGGCCTCGGCGATTCCCGGGGTGATCATTCCGCGCAAGACCGTGGCCGAGATTCGCAAGCTGATCGACGAAGCGGCGGCACGAATCGAGGTTTCGCTCTCCGAAACCAAGATCCGCGTCGCCTTCGATTCGATCGCGGTGACCTCGAAGCTGATCGACGGCACCTTCCCCGACTACGAGCGCGTGATCCCGGTCGGCAACGACAAGGTGATGGTGGTGAAGGCCAAGCCCTTCGCCGCCGCCGTCGACCGCGTCGCGACCATTTCCACGGAAAAAAGCCGGGCGGTAAAACTATCGCTGCACACCGACACCCTGACCCTCTCGGCAACCAGCCCCGAAGCGGGCAGTGCGACGGAAGAGATCGAGGTCAACTACCGGGGCGTGCCGCTGGAAATCGGTTTCAACTCCCGCTATCTGCTTGACATCGTCCAGCAGATCAGCGGCGACGACGCCCGTTTCATCATGGCCGACGCCGCCGCCCCGACGATCATCCGCGACATCGCCGACAGCGGCGCGCTCTTCGTGTTGATGCCGATGCGGGTGTGAGGCGGCGTCAGCGCACCGCCATCGCCCCGAGGCAGAAGACGCCGTAAAGCCAGCCGACCCGGGAGAGTGCCCGGCCGCCAACCCTGCCGCTGCGAAACGCTAGAAAGAGACAGGCGGTCGACAGGCTGGTCACCGCCGCCGCCACCAGCAGCGGCGCGTCGAGCAGCCAGGGCGTGAAGAAGAGGCCGAAGGCGGTCGGGACTGTGGCCTGAATCATCATCGCGCCGCTGATGTTGGCCAGCGCGAGGCGTTCCTTGCCCTGGCGGACCCAGATCAGCGCATTCATGGTTTCCGGCAGTTCGGTGGCGATCGGACTCAACAGCAGCGCCGTCAGTTGCGGGCTGAGGCCGAGCCAGGGCCCGACCGCCTCCAACTGGCCAACGAACAGCCGGGAGGCCAGGAAAATCACCGCCGTCGCCGCCGCCGTCTGGAGCAGAATCCAGCCGAGATGCGGCGTGGCGGCGCTGGGGCGCAGGGTCAGGGGTTCCAGGGCTTCGCCTTCCTCGTCTCCGGCCCCCCCCTTCATCTCGGTCCAGAAATAGCCGGCATAGGCGGCGAGAAAGGCCCAGCCCAGCCAGGGCTTGATCGAGAATGCCACCACTCCGAGCGCGATCTTGAAGACGAAGATGCCGAGGAACCAAGCCTGATCGCGGCTGAGCCGCCGTCCGTCGACCTCGACCAGCGCGTCGGCGCCACGTCCCAGCCGCCGGCCGTAGACCAGCA
Organism: Rhodospirillaceae bacterium; assembly: GCA_037132135.1. Classification (GTDB taxonomy): domain Bacteria; phylum Pseudomonadota; class Alphaproteobacteria; order Azospirillales; family Azospirillaceae; genus BOG-933. Next base: position 27,223 of record JBAXPR010000017.1, on the reverse strand, counting down.
GGCAGATACCGACAATGGCATAGGCCACGGTGCTGAGCGCCAGCGGTCCGCCGAGGGCGGCGCCGATGCCGATCTGCCGCTGGGCGTCATGGTCGGCGAAGCCGGTGGCGACCAGCGTCACCACACTTTCAGGCAGCGCGGTGCCAAAGGCGGCGAGAATGCTGCCGGTGGCCGTCTGGCTGACCTCAAGCCGTCGTCCCAGCCACTCGACGCCATTCACGAACACCTCGCACGACAGATAGATCACCCCCGCCGAGGCCAGCAGGAGAGCAACGGTCACGATCATCACGGTATCAAGCCCTCACTGGTATTACCGGCCCCCGGCGAGATCGCCCGGTCGAAGACATCCTTGAGCACCGACGGACTTCGGGCGAGGCGCCATCATCGCCCCCCTCGCCCGGCGGCGCCATGATATATCAATCCCCGCCGCCACGACAGAGCCGCCGGAGTCGCCCGCCGCCATGACCGCCGTCGCCCGCCTGACCCTGACGCGGTTTCGCAATTACCGCAGCGCCCGCCTTGAGGCCGGGCCGGAGCCGGTGGTGCTGACCGGGACCAACGGCGCGGGCAAAACCAACCTTCTCGAAGCCCTCAGCTTCCTATCCCCGGGCCGGGGGCTCCGCCGGGCACGGCTGGAAGAAGTTGAAACGGCCTCCGCCCCGGGCGCGGTCTCCGAGGGCTGGGCCGTCGCCGTCAGTCTGGCCAACGGTGTCGAGATCGGCACCGGCAGCGTGCCCGGGGCCGGGGCCGGGCGCGAGCGGCGTCAGGTCCGCATCGACGGTCAAGCCGCGCGCAGCCAGACCGCGCTTGCGGACCAGCTTTCCGTGCTGTGGCTGACGCCCCAGATGGACCGGCTGTTCGTTGAGGGCGGCGGCGGCCGGCGGCGCTTTCTCGACCGGCTGGTCTTCGGCTTCGACGCCGCCCACGCCGGCCGGCTCAGCCGCTACGAGCATGCGATGCGCGAACGCGGCCGGCTGCTCCGCGAGGGCCGGCGCGACCCCGGCTGGCTCGCCGCCCTGGAGGACCAGATGGCTACCGGCGGCGTCGCGGTGGCCGCGGCGCGGCGCGAGGTGGCGGCGCGCCTGTCTGCCGCCTGCGCCGCCGGCATCGGGCCGTTCCCCAAGGCCGAACTCGGGGTCAGCGGCAGCCTCGAGGACCGCCTCGCCGATCTGCCGGCCCTGCCGGTGGAGGACGAGGTCCGCGTCCGCCTTCGCGACAGCCGCCGGGCCGATGCCGAAACCGGCGGTGCCGCCCTTGGCCCCCACCGCTCGGATTTCCAGGTGCGCTGGCGCAAGGGCGACGGCCCGCCGCTGGCCGCCGAGTCCTGCTCGACCGGCGAACAGAAGGCGCTTCTGCTGGCCATCGTGCTGGCCAACGCCCGTCTGCTGGCCGAGGCCGCCACCGGCCCGCCGCTGCTGCTGCTCGACGAGGTCGCGGCTCATCTCGATTGCGGCCGCCGGGCCGCCCTCTTCGAGGAAATCCTCGCCCTCGGCGGTCAGGCTTGGCTGACCGGTACCGACGCCGCCCTCTTCGAGGCCCTGAAAGGCCGCGCCCGGTTCATTTCGATCTCCGATGGCCGGGTGTTTTAGGGTATGATCGGCTCCGCGATTCCCGGCACTCCGACAGTGGCACAATGACCAACGAAACGTCCAAGACCGGCACCCCCGACGAAGAGTATGGCGCCCACTCGATCAAGGTTTTGCGCGGGCTCGACGCCGTGCGGAAACGGCCGGGCATGTATATCGGCGACACCGATGACGGCTCTGGTCTGCACCATATGGTCTACGAGGTGGTCGACAACGCCATCGACGAGGCCCTGGCCGGCTATTGCGACCGGGTCGAGGTCACGCTCAACGCCGACGGCTCGGCGACGGTACGCGACAATGGCCGCGGCATTCCGACCGACCTCCACGCCGAGGAAGGCATCTCGGCGGCCGAAGTGATCATGACCCAGCTTCACGCCGGCGGCAAATTCGACCAGAACTCCTACAAGGTTTCGGGCGGTCTGCACGGGGTCGGGGTCTCGGTGGTCAATGCGCTGTCGGAGATCCTCGATCTCCGGGTCTGGCGCGATGGCCGGGAATGGACGATGCGCTTCCGTCATGGCGACTCCGAAGCGCCGCTGGCCGATGCCGGACCGTCGCCGATGCTGGGCACCGGAAAAGTGCGCACCGGCACCGAAGTGACCTTTCTGCCCTCGAAACTTACCTTCACCAAGACCGAATTCGACTTCGCGACCCTGGAGCATCGCCTGCGCGAGCTGGCCTTTCTCAATTCCGGGGTGACGCTGGTGCTGACCGATGCCCGCGGCGTCGAGCCCAGGACCGTGGAAATGCACTATCAGGGCGGTCTCGAAGCCTTCGTCGGCTGGCTCGACCGCTCGAAGGAGCCGTTGCACCGCCCGACCATCACCCTGGCCGCCGAGCGGCCCAACGAGTTCGGCGGCCTGATCACCGTTGAAGTGGCGATGCAGTGGACCGACAGCTATCACGAGACGATGCTGTGTTTCACCAACAACATCCCCCAGCGGGACGGCGGCACCCATCTGGCCGGGTTCCGGGGCGCGCTGACCCGGACCATCAACAACTACGCCAACGAATCCGGCATCGCCAAAAAGGAGAAGGTCGCGCTCTCGGGCGAAGACGCCCGCGAGGGGCTGACCTGCGTGCTCTCGGTCAAGGTGCCCGATCCCAAATTCTCGAGCCAAACCAAGGACAAGCTGGTTTCGTCCGAAGTGCGCCCGGTGGTCGAGCAGGTGGTCGGCGAAAAGCTGGCACAGTATTTCGAAGAGCACCCGGCCGACGCCAAGAAGATCATTCTCAAGGCAGTGGAAGCTGCCGCCGCCCGCGAGGCGGCGCGCAAGGCCCGCGAACTGACCCGGCGCAAGGGTGCGCTCGACATGGCCTCGCTGCCGGGCAAGCTCGCCGACTGTCAGGAGCGGGACCCGGCCCTCTCGGAACTCTTCATCGTCGAAGGCGATTCGGCGGGCGGTTCGGCCAAGCAGGGACGCTCGCGCCAGTTCCAGGCGATCCTGCCCCTGCGCGGCAAGATTCTGAATGTCGAGCGGGCGCGGTTCGACAAGATGCTCGGTTCGGCCGAGATCGGAACGCTGATCACAGCGCTCGGCACCGGCATCGGCTCCGAGGAGTTCGATGCCAACAAGGCCCGTTACCACAAGATCATCATCATGACCGACGCCGATGTCGACGGCAGTCACATCCGTACCCTCCTGCTGACCTTCTTCTATCGTCAGATGCCGCAGCTGATCGAGCAGGGCTATCTTTATATCGCCCAGCCGCCGCTCTACCGGGTCAAGCGCGGCACCGCCCGCGAGCGCTATCTCAAGGACGACCGGGCGCTGGAAGATTACCTGACCGATGCCGGGTTGGAGCATGCCGGGTTGCGGCTCGGCGACGGCACGGTGCTGACCGGTGACACCCTGCGTCTGCTGGTCGAACAGTCGCGGGTCGCCCGGTCCTGGCTCGATGCTCTGGCCCGCAAGGCGGGCAGCCTGCCGCTGGTCGAACAGGCGGCGATCGTCGGCGCCCTCGACGCCTCGCTGCTCACCGACACCGCCCGCGCCGGCGAGATGGCGGCGGAAATCGCACGGCGGCTCAATCGCCTGGAAACCCTGGCCGAAGGCGCGGTTCCCGGCCGGGACGCCAGCGTCGGCAGCTGGCGCGGCGCGGCGCCCGAGGGCGGCGGACTGGTGCTCGCCCGCACCCGTCACGGCGTCACCCACCGCCATGTCCTTGATGCCGACCTGCTGCGTAGCGCCGAGGCGCGGCGGCTGGAGGCGATTGCGGTCCAGATGGCCACCTGCTTCGGCGCCCCGTCGGAATTCCGCGAAAAGGCAGACAGCGCCCGTGCCATTTCCGGCCCGGTGGCCCTGGTCGAGGCGGTGACCGAACTCGGACGGCGCGGCCTGACCATCCAGCGTTACAAAGGGCTGGGCGAGATGAACCCCGAGCAGCTTTGGGAAACCACGCTCGATCCCACGCGGCGCTCCCTGCTCCAGGTCCGGGTCAGCCATGCCGACGCCGCCGAGGAGGTGTTCTCGACCCTGATGGGCGACGTCGTCGAACCCCGCCGCGAATTCATTCAGGAAAACGCGCTGAAGGTGGCCAACCTCGACGTTTGATGCGGATCGGACCCCCGGGGCCGCCCGGCCCGGCTACGACACCGGCATCGGCGCCGGGGCGGAGGACGGCACGTCCTCCGCCTTGAAACAAACCCGGTCGCGGCCGGTCCGCTTGGCGAGATAGAGCGCGGCGTCGGCCCGATTGATCAGGTCGTAAAAGGATTCCCGCGGCCGGTACTCCGCGACACCGATCGACAGGGTGACGGTGCCGAAGTTCTCGGTACGGTTGCGGTTGATGATCTGCTTGCGCCCGAGGGTCTGGCGCAGATGATCGGCCAGACACACCGCATCCTGCAAACGGGTGCCGGGCAGGATCACGACGAATTCCTCGCCGCCGAAGCGGGCAACGGTATCGCGGCCCTTGACGCAGTCGGTCAGCACCTTGGCGGTCAGACGCAGCACCATATCGCCGACCAGATGGCCGTGGCGGTCGTTGAAACTCTTGAAATGATCGAGATCGATCATCAGCAGCGACATCGGTTGCGCCTCGGCCTGCGCTGCTGCCGCGGCGTCGGTGAGCGCGGCCTCGAAGCCCTTACGGTTGGCGATGCCGGTCAGGCTGTCGATCATCAGTTCGCGGCGGGCGCTGTAGAGCCGGGCGCGCAACTGGCTGAGTGCCGAACCGGTCTCCGAGAGCCGCCGCTGCAGGCGCCGGTGTTCCTCGGCGATGGCCTCGGTCTCGGCGGCGATGGCGGCAACCGCAGCGCGCAGGCGTTCGAGCGGCGCCTGATCATCCAGGCTGGAGTGAAAGCCGCCGAGGGCCTCGCCGTAGCGGCTGATGCCGCTTTCCGCCTCGCGCAGAACCTCCTGCAACTTGCCGATCGCGGTCTGGGTGCGCTCCCCGGCCTCGCGGATCGCCCGGGCCTCAGCGTCCGAGCCGAAGAAGCGCTGAAAAAGTTCGTCGCACCGGGCCTGATTAAAGGGCTGGCCACTCTTGGCCAGCACATCGATCATGCGGGTCAGGTCGGGCAGAATGTCGGAATAATAGGAGAACCAAAGGGTGAAGTTGGCCGGAAACGGCTCCAGCCTCTCGGCGGCGATGCGGTCCAGGGCACGGGTGGCAAACTTGAAACCCGGAGGCTGGTCTTCGTCATCGATCATGACATCCCGAGCCCCCGAACCGAACCGTTACCCGCATCTGAAGCCGGTGATGATAGAGCAGGCGGCCGGGCGGACGCAACCGTGTCATAAACACGGCCGCCCCGGTCAATTACACTGGCCGACCGAACTCTCGGCGCAGACCCGGCTGCCGTCGGTCCAGGTCGCCCCGCTCAACTGGGCATTGCGCAGATCGGCGCGTTCGAGCCGGGCGCCCGAGAGATTGGCGCCGCGCAAATCCGCCTCGTAAAAGCGGACGCCGCGCAGATCGGCGCCCTTGAACGAGGCGCCATTGAGATCGGCGCGGCTGAAATCGGCGTCGATCAGCCGGGCACCGTCGAACACCGCCGCCGTCAGCTTGCCGCTGACGAACTTGGCGCGATAGGCATCGGCAGCGCGAAGGGTGGCACCGCTGAGATCACTGCGCAAAAAGGTTGCCTCCCGCAGCACCGCCTCGCTGAGGTCGACCCCGGTCAGCACCCGGTTGTCCTGCAGGCAGCGGTGCCACTTGACCCGGGGTGCCGCGCCGTCGGTGCAGTCGGCGCAGGCCGGGCCTGCCAGCAGGCCAGCCAGCGCCGCCACCAGGACTGCGCCGCGCCCGATCACGACCGCACCAGCGGCTTGTACTTGATGCGGTGCGGTTGCTCGGCATCGGCGCCGAGGCGGCGTTTGCGGTCGGCCTCATAGTCCTGGTAGTTGCCCTCGAACCAGACCACCCGACTGTCGCCTTCAAAGGCCAGGATGTGGGTGGCGATGCGGTCGAGGAACCAGCGATCGTGGCTGATGACCACGGCGCAGCCGGCAAAGCCGGTCAGCGCATCCTCGAGCGCGCGGAGGGTATCGACATCGAGGTCGTTGGTCGGTTCGTCGAGCAACAGGACGTTGGCGCCGGTGCGCAGCATCTTGGCCAGATGGACCCGGTTGCGTTCGCCGCCCGACAGCTGGCCAACCTTTTTCTGCTGGTCGGGGCCGCGGAAGTTGAAGGCCGAGACGTAGGCCCGGGACGGCATGGTCTTCTTGCCGAGTTCGATGATGTCGACCCCGCCCGAGATTTCTTCCCACACCGACTTGCCCGGAGCCAGGGTATCGCGCGACTGATCGACATAGCCGAGCTTGACGGTGTCGCCGACCTTGAAACTGCCGCCGTCGGGCTGATCCTGGCCGGTAATCATGCGAAAGAGCGTCGTCTTGCCGGCGCCGTTGGGGCCGATGACGCCGACGATGCCACCCGGAGGCAGGCGGAAATCGAGATCGTCGATCAGCAGCCGCTCGCCGAAGCCCTTGCGCAGCTTCTCGGCCTCGATCACCAGGGTGCCGAGGCGGGGCGGCGCCGGAATCACGATCTGAGCCTCGCCGGTGTTCTGATCCTTGCTTTGGGCCAGCAGCGTCTCGTAGGCACTGATGCGGGCCTTGCTCTTGGCCTGACGGGCGCGAGGCGAGGCCTGGATCCACTCCAGTTCGGCGGCCAGGGTGCGCTGGCGCGCCTGCTCCTGCTTGCCCTCCAGTTCCATGCGCTTCTGCTTCTGGCCGAGCCAGGAGGAATAATTGCCTTCGTAGGGAATGCCCTGGCCGCGATCCAGCTCGAGAATCCAGCCGGTGACGTTGTCAAGAAAGTAGCGGTCATGGGTGACCAGCACCACGGTGCCCTTGTAGTCCTCCAGATGTTTTTCCAGCCAGGCCACCGATTCGGCGTCGAGATGGTTGGTCGGTTCATCCAGCAGCAGCATGTCGGGCTTTTGCAACAACAACTTGCACAGTGCCACCCGCCGCTTTTCGCCGCCCGAAAGGGTCTCGACCGTGGCATCGCCGGGCGGGCAGCGCAGGGCGTCCATGGCGATCTCGACCGTGCGGTCAAGGTCCCAGGCGTCAGCGTGTTCGATCTTTTCCTGAAGCTCGGCCTGCTCGTCGATCAGCGCCGTCATCTCGTCCGCATCCTCGACCTCGCCCAGGCGGGCGCTGACCGCTTCGAAACGGTCGAGCAGCGCCTTGGTCGCCGCCAGCGCCTCCATGACATTTTCCTGGACGGTCTTGGTCGGATCCAGCTGGGGTTCCTGGGAGAGGTAGCCGACGGTGGCGCCTTCGGCGACCCAGGCCTCGCCCGAATAGTCCTTGTCGAGCCCGGCCATGATCTTCATCAGGGTCGACTTGCCGGCACCGTTGGCGCCCAGCACGCCGATTTTGGCCCCCGGATAGAACGACAGCCAGATGTTCTCCAGCACCTTCTTGCCGCCGGGGTAGATCTTGGTCAGCCCCTTCATGACATAGACATACTGATAGGCTGCCATGGGGTCTCGCTCCTGCTGGATCATGCGGCTGGTTTGTACCGCATCCGGGGGCCGGCGGGAACCCCGCCAAACGGCGAAAAGGCCGGTTTCGGGACGAACCCGAAACCGGCCTTCGGCACACTGATCAGAAAGGGGGGCGATCCGATCAGTGAATGGCCGCCGGCAGCGAGTAGCCGGATCCGAACATGAATTCCTCGCGGTCGCGAATCTCGTCCTGGAGTTCGTCGCGAATTTCGCTGAACAGGTCCTGGGCGCTGATCATGCCGATCACACGGCCGTTCTCTTCGACCGGGACATGGCGGTAGCCGTTGGCCTTCATCATCTCGAGGGCGTCGACCAGCGTCGCGTCCGGACCGATGGTGTCGGGCTCCCGGGTCATGATCTGGGACAGCCGGGTCTGAACGGCATCGCGGCCGGCGGCAACCACGCGGAGGCAAATGTCCCGTTCGGTGACGATGCCAAGTAAGGCGCCATCCCGGGTCACCGCCGCCACGCTGGAGCGGCGCTCAAGCAGCTTGCGGGACGCCGTCAGGACGTCGGTCTCGGGGGACAGGCAAACCAGCCGACCCGCGGACATCACATCGGCAAGCGTTTTCCGTTGCGTCATGTGAAAACTCCTTCTTCCTTGCGCGGAACGTCTATCGAAAGGAACCCCAGCGATCCTGTGGGCCGTTTCGGGCCACTCCCCCGGGAGCGGGCCGGACCGTTTCCGACTTTGGCATCAGTGTGAGCAACGTTTTGTCGCATCCAGTGATCCGGGTGTATCATGGGACTCTTGGTTAAGCAAACATTAATTATTGCCGGGCAATTCGGGCTGATGCCGGGGGTGGCATATTGGCCACACTCTAAACAGAGGCGGCCCCGATGGAATGAGGCAAAGCCCGGCACTCCCGACTATGAAGAATAATGTATCCGCCTCCTTATCGCCAAGTGACACCATGGTCTTTTCAACGCCTTACCGGGATCAGCTCGCAAGCTTAACCATTCCATAATTTAACACGATTTCTATGCATTATGGTTTGATCCGTCCATTCCTAATCGATGTTAGAATCTCGGTTCGGACAGTCGGTTTTCGTTCGGGACCGGCCCCGGGCCTCGGTGTAGCCGCCGCCGGCATCGGTAACCGGCATCAACCATCAGCAGGCGCCGCGGGGCGCGGCCGGGAGGTCCGCCGTCCGCCCCAGACTGCGGCAACAGGAGATCGGGTTGACGACGGAGTGCGATCGCGCGGCGTTGCCGTTCAGGCCCCGGCCGTTTCCGCATCCGACGCTCAATTGATTGAGTCAGTCCCCCCTTGCTGTCATGATGGCAAAGCGAATCCGGCTTGGCGTCCTGCCCTTTCCCGCTGATCCGCTCTGCCGCGAGGACCATCCCCTGGACCATAATCAAACTCCGATGTCGCGATTGACCCCCGAAGGCCAGCAGGCGCTTGGCGAATTGTGCCGTCGGCATGGCGTCGCGGAGGAGACCGGCCTGACCCTGCTCGACGCGCTGTCGCGCAGCAACGGCACCATGGCCCAGTTCAACCTGTCCGAACTCGGCGGCTCGGGGCAGTGGATGTCGGGCGGGATGACCATGGTCGGGGACATGTTCAACTATGGCCTGAAGGCCAGGGTGGACGGCCTGTGCTGCGATCTGGCTGCATTGTTGGCGACGGCGCCATTCCGGCCCGCCCCCACCCCGTCCGGGTTCAGCCTGTTCGTCGGCGCCCCGGGGCAATGGTGGCCGCCGGGCCTGGGCGCGCCCAACTGGCAGGGCAGCCAAAACGATCTGCGCTACGCCTATTTCGCCCCGGCTTGCCGTTTGGCCCTCCATCTCGGCGGCGAGGTCAGCGTTTACGACACCCGGGGTTTCACACTGACCGGTGTCGGCCAGCAGCAATCCTCGGGCTATGGGTCGAGCCTGACCTTCACCGGGCCGGGCGGCATCGTCACCCTGGACCGGTTGCGCCGGATTGATCCGGTGACGGCTCCGGCCACTCCCGAACCGGCCGTTGTTTCTCCCCCGGCGCCGCCCCGGCCCAGTGACCGCCCGGACCACCGGCCACGGGCAGCCGAGGCCGCTCAGGCGGCGGCCGAACCCGCCGATGCGCTGGACGACCGCCTTGCCGGCAGCCGCTGGCTTTATGAGCCGACGCCGGGCGCGACGCCGCTGGCCCTGCTGCTGGATGCCGATGGGGTGCTGGCCGGGGCCGGAAGCGATCTCTTCCGCTATTGGGCGGTGGACGCGGCCATGCTGTGGTTCTATGCCGCCGATGGCCGGGCGACGGCCCGTTTTGAGAGCATTCGCCACGGCGCCGATGGCGTCGAGATCACCGGGATGAGCCCGCCCGACTCAGGAACTCCGGCGGTGCTGCGCGCGCCGGTGTCGCGACCGGCCGCTGCCCCCGCCCCATCGAACCCGGCATCCACGGCCCTCGAGCTTCGCCTAGAACTCTGCGGCTGCGACTGGCTGTTTGGCGAACGGGGCGCGGCACCGCTGGCAACGCTGCGGCTGCTGCGCGATGGCACCGTGTCGGGCAGCCTGCGTGCCACCGAATCAACGTGGCGGCTGGAGGGCAGCCATCTGGTTTTCCTCCACAAGAGCGGCCGGCCGACCACCCGCTTTACCACGGTAACCTGTCAGGATGGCTGCTGGACCCTGAGCGGCCCCTCGCTCGCCAATTCGCGGATCGTTCACGAGTTGTCGCCGTCCTGACCAGGGGCGCCGATCAAGGTGCGGCGCATCCACCGGGTCACGCTGTAAAGCACGACAAAAACCAGGATGGACAGACCAAAAGCCGCCGAAACCTCGAGACCGGATCTGGTGATCACCGACCCGAGAAAGGCCGCGGTGGAGAGAACGGCAAGTGCGATGTGTCCGTAATTGGCAAACTTCAGGATCCGGTCCAGCCCCTCAGGCCCCGCTTTCGTCCACCGCCTCGGTATTAGATTCAGCCCTGCCGTCATGGGTTTACCCCCCCAAGTCACAGCCACCATTTTCTGCGGCCCGGAGAGAAATTTTATGCCACCATGGCTGGTCCCGGAAATCCGTATTGATCCGCATCGGGGCCGGCGCTGAGGCCATCGGCGGCCGAAGCCGCCGATGGCGAGCCCCGCCGCGTCAGCGCCAGTGATGGTGGTGATGATGGCCGCCGTAATAGCCGAAGGCCGGTCGGGGCGCCACCACCACCGGCGCCACGTAGGTGGGCCTGCCGTAATAGACCTGTTCATTCTGATAGCCCGGATACTCGGCATAGGGCACGGCAACGCACCCCGCCAGCACCGCCATGACCACCATCGACGCCAAAGCAACCGCGGTCAGATGACGGGAAACCGATTTCGGGATTACCATCGCCACGCCCTCCAGGATTGTTCCTGTCCTGATGAACGGCGGGCGCCCGGACGCTATTCCCTAGCCCAGCTTGGCTTTCAAAATTTCGTTGACCAAGGCCGGGTTGGCCTTGCCCGCGGTGGCCTTCATCACCTGCCCGACGAAGAAACCGAAGAGCTTGTCCTTGCCGCCGCGGTATTCGGCCACCTTGCCGGTGTTGGCCGCCATCACCGCCCCGATCGCGGCCTCGATGGCGCCGGTGTCGGTGACCTGACGCAGGCCCTTGGCTTCGACAATTTCGGCCGCCGCCCGGCCACTGGCAAACATCTCCTCGAACACGTCCTTGGCGATGCGCCCGGAAATGGTGTTGTCGGCGATCAGGTCGATCAGGCCGCCGAGGGCCTCGGCCGAGACCGGGCTGGAGCAAATCTCCCTGCCCGCCTTGTTCAGCGCCCCGAAGAAATCGCCGGTAACCCAGTTGGACGCCAGCTTGGGATCGCGGCCCCTGGCCACCCGCTCATAGAACTCAGCCTTGGCCTGGTCCGCGACCAACACCCCGGCATCGTAGGGCGAGAGCTTGTAATCGGTGATGAAGCGCTGCTTCTTCTCGTCGGGCAACTCGGGCAGGGTCGTCCTGATCTGCTCGACCCAGGCCGGGTCCAGCACCAGCGGTAAGAGGTCCGGGTCGGGAAAGTAGCGGTAGTCGTGGGCTTCCTCCTTGGAGCGCATCGAGCGCGTCTCGCCCTTGCTGGTGTCCCAGAGACGGGTCTCCTGGACGATGCTGCCGCCCTCCTCCAGAATCCCGATCTGGCGGCGCGCCTCGTATTCGATCGCCGCCATCACGAACTTGATCGAGTTGACGTTCTTGGTCTCGGTGCGGGTGCCCAGGGGGCCGCCGGGCTTTCTCACCGAGACATTGCAGTCGCAGCGCATGGAGCCTTCTTCCATGTTGCCGTCGCAGGTCCCGAGATAGCGCAGAATCGTGCGCAGCTTGCGCAAATAGGCCCCGGCCTCCTCCGAAGTCCGCATGTCGGGCTCGGAGACGATCTCCATCAGCGCCACGCCGGAGCGGTTGAGGTCGACATAGGTCTTGGACGGGTGCTGGTCATGCAGACTCTTGCCGGCGTCCATCTCGAGATGGAGACGGGTGATGCCGACGGTGCGGGTGGTGCCGCCCTCCAGGTCCAGCACGATCTCGCCCTTGCCGACGATCGGTTGGAGATACTGGCTGATCTGGTAACCGCTCGGCAGATCGGCATAAAAGTAGTTCTTGCGGTCGAACACCGAAAAGCAATTGATCTCGGCGCGAAGGCCAAGACCGGTGCGCACCGCCTGCTCGACGCAAATGCCGTTGATCACCGGCAGCATGCCGGGAAAGCCGGCATCGACGAAGCTGACCTGACTGTTGGGTTCGGCCCCGAACGCGGTGGCGGCGCCGCTGAACAGCTTGGCCTTCGAGGTGACCTGGGCATGAACCTCCAGCCCGATCACAAGTTCCCAATCGCCGGTCTCGCCCTGAATATACGACATGCTATCCGCTCACGTCCCGTGTTGGCCGCAGGGTGGCACCCTACCACAAATTTTTGCCGCTACGCCACGAAGGGCGGTTCGGGCAGCGGCCCGGCCGCGCTTTCGAGCACCCCGGCGACCCGGATCAGGGTTTCCTCGTCGAAGGGACGGCCGATCAGATGCAGGCCCAGCGGCAGGCCGTCCGCCCCCTGCCCCGCCGGTACCGAGAGTGCGGGCAGGCCGGCCAGCGAGGCCGGGACGGTGAAGACGTCGTTGAGATACATCTGGATCGGGTCGTCCATTTTTTCGCCGATGGCGAAGGCGGTCGAGGGCGCGGTCGGGGTCAGAATCACATCACAGCGCTCGAAGGCGGCCCTGAAGTCGGCGGCGATGCGGGTGCGCACCTGCTGGGCCTTCTTGTAATAGGCGTCATAATAGCCGGCCGAGAGCACATAGGTGCCAATCATGATCCGGCGCCTGACCTCGGTGCCGAAGCCGGCGGCCCGGCTCCTCTCGTACATCCCGATCAGGCTGTCGCCCGTCTCCGCAACCCGCACGCCGTAGCGCACGCCGTCATAGCGCGCGAGGTTAGAGGAGGCTTCGGCCGGCGCAACAATGTAGTAGGTGGCAAGGGCGTATCGGGTGTGCGGCAGGCTGACCGCCACCGGTTCGGCCCCGGCCGCGCGCAGCCAGCCGGTACCGCGGTCCCAGAGCGCCTGAATCTCGGCCGGACAGCCCTCGACCTGATATTCGGCGGGGATGCCGACCCGAAGGCCCCGGATGTCTCCGGTCAGCGCCGCGCGGTAATCGGGCACCGGGCGGTCGACGCTGGTCGCGTCCCTGGGGTCGAACCCGGCCATCGAGCCCAGCATCAGCGCGCAGTCCTCGATCGTGCGCGCCATCGGCCCGGCCTGATCCAGCGATGAGGCGAAGGCGACGATGCCCCAGCGCGAACAGCGGCCATAGGTCGGCTTGATCCCGGCGATGCCGCAGAAGCCGGCGGGCTGGCGGATCGAGCCGCCGGTATCGGTGCCGGTGGCGGCCAGGGCGCAGCGCGCCGCCACCGCCGCCGCCGAACCGCCCGAGGAACCGCCCGGGACCAGCCGGCGCGGCCACGCCCCGACCGGCCCCGGACTCCAGGGGTTGACCACCGGCCCGAAGGCGCTGGTGACATTGGCCGAGCCCATTGCGAACTCGTCGAGATTGACCTTGCCCAGCATCACCGCACCATCGCGCCAGAGATTGGCGGTGACGGTGGACTCATAAGGTGGCACGAAGCCGCGCAGGATCGCGCTGGCCGCGGTGGTCTGGACGCCTTTGGTGCAAAAGAGGTCCTTGACCGCGATCGGCAGGCCGTCGAGCGCCGCCGCTTCGCCCCGCGCCCGCCGGGCGTCGCTGGCGCGGGCCTGCTCACGGGCAAGATCGGGGGTCTCGGTGATGAAGGCATTCAGCGGCCGGGCGCTTTCGACCGCGGCGATGTGGGCCTCGGTGAGTTCGAGCGCGCTGAAGGCGCGGCGGTCCAGCCCGGCCCGTGCGGCGGTGAGGCTGAGGCGGTTGAGCGCGGTCATCCCTATTCGACCACCTTGGGCACCGCGAAGAAGCCCTCAGCGCGGTCGGGGGCATTGGCCAGCACCGCCTCGGGATAGCCGCCATCGCTGACGGCATCGACGCGCCAGCGCAGGATATTTTCCGCCGCGCTGGCCATCGGCGCCACGCCAGTGGTGTCGACCTCCCCCAGTTGCTCGACAAAGTGCAAAATCTTGCTGAGTTCGCCGGCCAGATGCTCCTGATCGGCTTCGGGAACCTTGATCCGGGCGAGATGGGCGATCTTCGCCACGGTGGCCTTGTCGAGCGACATCGGGTAACTCTCTTTGCCAGCGACCAAAAAAGGGCGCCGAAGGCCGGCGCCGGACTGCTCCGGAAAGGTATCACCCGTCATGGCGATCCGCAACCCCGCCGACTTGAAAGCCCTGCTGGGGCCGGGCCGGCGGTTGCTCGGGCTCGATCTCGGCACGAAGACCATCGGCCTCGCCCTCTCGGACCCCGGCCTGATGGTCGCCTCGCCGATCGGCACGATCCGCCGTACCAAGTTCGGCGCCGACGCCGGCGAGCTGGCCAAAATCATCCGCGAGCGCGAGGCCGGCGCCGTCATCCTCGGCCTGCCCCTGGCCCTCGACGGTGCCGAAAGCCCGGCCACCCAGCGGGTGCGCGAATTCGCCCGCCTGCTGCTGACCCGCGCCGATCTCTTCGGAACTGAACCGGAAATCGCCTTCTGGGACGAGCGCTTCTCCACCAGCGTCGTCGAACGCTTCATGATCGAAGCCGACATGACCCGCAAGCGCCGGGCCGAAGTGGTGGACAAGATGGCTGCCGCCTACATCCTTCAGGGGGCCCTGGATGCGATCGGCCATGGCAGGCGGGCCGACCCGGCTTTTCCCCACGGGTGAGAGCGCCGCCGTCCCTCAGTGCGCCTCGGCCCAGTTGAGCCCGACGCCGGCTTCGGCGACCAGGGGCACGCCCAGGCTGGCGGCGCCTTCCATCACGCCCTGGACCAGCACCGCGGTCGCGTCGAGTTCGGCATCGGGCACTTCGAGCAGCAACTCGTCGTGGACCTGCAGCAGCAGCCGGGCCGAGAGCCCGGCCGTGGTCAGCGCCCCCGGCAACCGGATCATCGCCCGCTTCATGATGTCGGCGGCGGTACCCTGGATCGGGGCATTGATCGCCTGCCGTTCGGCGAAGCTGCGCCGGGCCGGGTTCTTGTCCGACAGGCCCTGGACGTGGCACTTGCGGCCAAAGAGCGTCAGCACGTAGCCGTGGCTGCGGCAGAAGGCGCGGGTGGTCTCCATCCAGTCGCGCAGCTCGTGAAAGCGGTCGAGGTAGTCCTTGATGAAGGCGCCGGCCTCGCCGGTGCCGATGCCCAGCTGCTTGCCGAGGCCGAAGCCGCTGATGCCGTAGATGATGCCGAAATTGATTGCCTTGGCCTTGCGGCGCAGCTCGGCGGTCATCAAGGCAAGTGGTACCCCGAAGACCTGGGAGGCGGTGAGGGCGTGAATGTCGACGCCGTCGTGAAAGGCCTGTTTCAGCGCCTTGATGCCGGCGATCTCGGCAACGAGGCGCAACTCGATCTGGGAATAGTCCACCGAGAGCAGCTTGTGGCCGGGCGGCGCCACGAAGGCAGTGCGGATCTTGCGGCCTTCCTCGGTGCGGATCGGGATGTTCTGGAGATTGGGATCGGAGGAGGACAGCCGGCCGGTGCTGGTGATGGCCAGGGCGAACGAGGTGTGGACGCGGCCGGTCCGGGCCTCGATCTGCTCGGGCAGGGCATCGGTATAGGTGCTCTTCAGCTTGGCCAGCTGCCGCCAGTCCAGCACCTTCTGCGCGATCTCTGCCCCCTGCTCGGCCAGCGGTTCCAGCGTGGCGCTGTCGGTGGAAAAAGCCCCGGTCTTGCCCTTGCGGCCACCGGCCAGCCCCATCTCGCCGTAAAGCACCTCGCCCAGCTGCCTGGGCGAGCCGACGTTGAAGGCATGCCCGGCAAGGCGGTGAATCTCGGTCTCAAGCTCGCCCAGCCGGGCGGCGAAATCCCGCGACAGCGCCGCCAGCACGCCGCGGTCGAGGCAGACCCCGGCCTGCTCCATGGCGGCGATCACCGGGACCAGCGGCCGTTCCAGGGTTTCATAGACCGTGGCCATGCGCTCGGCGACCAGCCGGGGTTTCAGCAGCCGCCAGAGCCGCAGCGTGATGTCGGCGTCCTCGGCGGCGTAGGTGCACGCCGTGTCGAGCGGTACGCGGTCAAACGTCACCCGGGCCTTGCCGCTGCCCGTGACCTCGGCATACTTGATCGTGGAGTGGCCGAGGTGCAGTTCGGCCAACTCGTCCATGCCATGACCGTGGGCGCCGCCCTCGAGGACGTAGCTGATCAGCATGGTGTCGTCGAACGGCGTGACCTCGAGTCCGAACTGGCCGAAGACCTGGGCATCGAACTTGAGGTTATGCCCGACCTTCAGCACCGAAGGCTCGGCCAGCAGCGGCTTCAGCACCGCCAGCGCGGCATCGCGGTCAAGCTGCTCGGGCCGTTTGGGCGTGCCAAAAAGGTCGGCCACCCCGCCCTCGGGGTCGACGTGGCCAAGCGGGATGTAACAGGCCAGCCCCGGCGCGGTGGCCAGTGAGACTCCAACCAAACCGGTGGTGCTGGGGGTAAGAGAGGTGGTCTCGGTATCGACCGCGACCACGCCGGCCTCAAGGGCGCGCTCGACCCAGCGCTTCAGGGACTCGAGGCTCTGGACCAGTTCGTAGGACAGCGCCGCCGGCGCGGGCTCGGCCGGACGCGGCGCGGCGGCGGCGGCCGGAGCGACAGCCGGGGCCGCCGGCACCACCACGGGATGGCGGCCGTGCAGGAACTCGGCCTCGATGCGGGCGACGATGCTCTTGAAGCCCTGCTCCCTCAGAAACGGAAACAGCACCTCGGGGTCGGGCCGCTGCGCCCGCACCGCATCCAGCGCGAGCGGCACCGGGGCGTCGGCGGCAAGCAAGACCAGACGGCGCGACAGCCGGGCCTGATCGGCGAAGGCCAGCAGCGAGTCCCGGCGCTTGGGCTGCCTGATTTCAGCCGCCCGGGCCAGCAGCGTCTCGAGATCGCCATACTCGGTGATCAGCAGGGCCGCGGTCTTGATGCCGATGCCGGGAACACCGGGAATGTTGTCGGTGCTGTCGCCGGCCAGCGACTGAACGTCCACCACCTTGTCGGGCGCGACGCCGAACTTTTCGAACACTTCGGCCGGACCGATGGTCCGGTTTTTGATCGGGTCGAGCATCGAGACGCCGGGGCCGACCAGTTGCATCATGTCCTTGTCCGAAGAGACGATGGTCACCGGCCGCCCGGCTGCCTGGGCCAGCCGGGCGTAAGCGGCGATGATGTCGTCGGCCTCATAGCCCTCCATCTCGAGGGCCGGGACGTTGAAGGCCCGGGTCGCCTCGCGGACCAAAGCGAACTGGGGCACCAGCTCGGGCGGCGGCGCCTCGCGGTTGGCCTTATAGGCCGGATAGATCGCGGTACGGAAATTGGTCTCGCGCCGGGTATCGAACACCACCGCCACCGCCTCGGCGCGCTGATCGGCCAGGAGCTTCATCAGCATGTTGGTGAAGCCGAGCACGGCATTGACCGGGGTGCCGTCGCTGCGGGTCAGCGGCGGCAGGGCATGAAAGGCCCGGAAAATGAAGCCGGAGCCGTCCACCAGATACAGCGTGGACGGTACGGCGGCGTCTCCGGCGACACCAGAGCCAGCGGCACCAGAGGATGAAACGGCGGGTTCGGTCATGGGCCAAACCATGGCTCATGACCGCCCGGATGTCGAGAGCCGCGCCCGCCGTTCAGACCGGCAGCACCTCTTCGAGATCGATATGGTGGCCGAGGATCAGCAGTTCAACGTCGAGCAGTGCCAGCAACCGCTCGTCGATGACGTGAACACCGGTGAGAAAACGGGTTTCCGGCCCGGCTGCGCCCATCTCGGGCACCGGCATGATCTGGTCGGAGGCGATGGTGAGGATTTCGGTGATCGCGTCGACCAGCACGCCGACGGTGCGTTCGGCCACCTGCATGATGATCACGACGTTGCGGCTGCCGACCTCGCCCGACTCGAAGCCGAAGCGCGTGCGCAGATCGAGAATCGGGATCACGAGGCCGCGCAGGTTAATGACACCGCGGATGTGGGGCGGCAGGTTGGGCAGCTTCGACTCCTGGGTCCAGCCGCGAATCTCCCGCACCACCATCACATCGATGGCGTATTCCTGGGCGCCGACGGCAAAAACCATGAACTGACGGCCGTGGTCCCCGTAAATCGCCGTGGTCGACGGCGTGTCGATGTCGGTCAGCTGGCGGCGCGCCGCCGGCTTGGCGGTGGCGCTGGGCCGCAGCGCGGGAGCGGTCACGGTCATAACGCGTCCTTCCGGTCACGAGGTCATCGGCCGCACCATAGCACGGCTACTGCCGCGGTCCGCGCCCCCGGCCCTGAGACAAATCAGCCTGCCCCCGTCGTTCGGGCTGCGGGCTCGGCCGGTGCCCCAGATGCTGGTCGATGTGGAAAAAGCCCATCAGAGTCGTAAGATCGCCGGCCTGCCCCGACATCGACTGGGCCGCCGCCGTGGTTTCCTCGACCAGTGCCGCATTCTTCTGGGTCATTTCGTCCATGGTCGCGACCGCGGCGTTGATCTCGTCGAGGGCCGAGGCCTGCTCGGTGCTGGCGGAGGCGATCTCGCCGATCAACTGCGCCACCTGCTGCACCCCGGCGACGATCCCCGAGAGGGAATCGCCGGCCTTCCTGACCATCTCGACGCCGTTCTGGACCTGGCCGTCGCTGTTCAGGATCAGGGCCTTGATTTCCTTGCTCGCCTGAGCCGAACGCTGAGCCAGCACCCGGACCTCCTGCGCCACCACGGCAAAACCCTTGCCGGCGTCACCGGCCCGGGCCGCCTCGACCGCGGCGTTGAGGGCCAGCAGGTTGGTCTGAAAGGCGATCTCGTCGATCACGCCGATGATGTCGGTGATCTTGCGGCTGGCGTCGGCGATGGCGCGCATGGCGCTGATCGCCGAACCGGCGACGCTGCCGCCCTCCTCGGCCGAGCGCCGGGCGTCGGCGGCCATCCGGTTGGCCCGCTGGGCGGTCTCGGCGCTGGAGCGCACGGTGGCGCCCAGCTGTTCCATGGAGGCCGCGGTCTCCTCGAGACTGGAGGCCTGCTGCTCCGTCCGTTCGGCCAGATCGGCGCTGCCGGCCGAGACTTCGGCCGCCGCCTGGGTGATCGCGTCGGTCGCCTGATGAATCTGTCCGACCACCTCGGCCAGCTTGTCGGCGGTGGCGTTGAAGTCGTCCTTGAGCTGGCGGAAAGCGCCCTGATAGTCCTTGAGCACCCGCCGGGTCAGATCGCCCTGGGCCAATGCCGCCGCGACCACGCTCAGTTCCTGGATGATGCCGGCGATGGTGGTGGCGAGGCGGTTGATGCCTTCGCTCATGGTGAGGTAGAAGCCATCCTTGCCCGCGAGATCGATCCGGGAACCGAGGCTGCCAGTCGAGACCGCATCGATCAGCACCGCGATTTCATGGCCGATCGCCTGCTCGCGCGCCCGCTGAGCCTCGGCGGTCTTGCGCTCGGCGTCCAGCCGCTCACGCTCGGCCTCGTCCATGCGCCGCTTTTCGAGCGCGTTGCGTTTGAAGACCTCGACCGCCCGCGACATCTCGCCGATCTCGTTGCGGCTGCCCTGATGGCCGATGGCGACCGCGAGATCGCCGGCGGCCAGCCGCTGCATGATCCCGGTCAGGGCGATCAGCGGCCGGCTGATCGCGCCGCTGATTGTCACGACGGCGAGAATCAGCAAGAGAATGCCGCCGCCCAGGGTTGCCATCAAAAAGGTGACCATTTCGGCGCGCGCGGCCGTGATCTCGGTCTTGGCGGCATCGTAATCAGCCGCGGTTGTCGTGCTGAGGCGGTCCTGAACCGGTTCCAGTTCGGCGTAGACCTCGGACATCACCTTGGAGGCCGCCGCTACCGCCGCCGTGCCCTCGACCACGCCGAGGAAGCTCTCGCGATAGTCGGCGAGTTTGGCCACGAGGTCGGCGCGCACGGTCTCGGCGAGGGCAAAGCCCTTGAGCATGGTGGCGAACTGCTCGGCGGTCTTCTTCAGCTCTTCGGCATATTTGACGTCGCGCCGGGCCAGAAAATCCTTCTCGTGGCGGCGCAAGGTCAGCATCAGCACCTGAAGCTCCGGCTCCTTGTAGGTCTTGACGGCATCCTCGATGGCATGGACGGCGGCGCGCATCCGCGCGGTCAGCCCGGCATTCTCGTTCAGGCCCAGCTTCACCCGCCGCGTCACAACCTCGGAAAACTGGCGGCCGTAGCGCTGGACATTCTCCTTGAGCACATTCGCCAGCGTCCGCTCCTCGGCCCGATCGAGAACACCGGTCAGGCGCTCGATGGTCTGATTGACCTTGCCGAGGGCCTCCTGCTGCAAGGCGGCGTATTTCTCATCGCTGCGCAGGAAGAAATCCTTTTCGTGGCGCCGGGCCTGAAGCATGCCGATGTCGATCGCCGACACCAGATCGTTGGCCGCCACCGCCCGATCCATCAGCCGCAGCTTCTGGTTCTGATGGTCGATGCTGGAGAAGGTAAGCACAGCAACCGTAACCATGATTGCAATTCCAACCAGCCCGATCAGGCCGATTTGCAGCCGCAGACCGATCCGCTCCAACATCTGTTCCATGGCCATATCCCCCCAGCACGGTCATCCCGACCGGAATCGATCGATTCTGATCATTCAGGCACACCTGCCGCGGCTTCAGCATGTCGGGAGCCCGGAAAGACTGTCAACAGC
The DNA here is from genome assembly GCA_037132135.1 of Rhodospirillaceae bacterium. Classification (GTDB taxonomy): domain Bacteria; phylum Pseudomonadota; class Alphaproteobacteria; order Azospirillales; family Azospirillaceae; genus BOG-933. The sequence goes on along the minus strand of JBAXPR010000017.1, from coordinate 6,519 downwards.
CCAAACGCCCGACCCGTAAAAAAAGTTTCATAAATATGTAACAGATTTGGCGATTTGCCCTGGCCCGGGCGCCCGCCGCGGCGGGTTCAGAAATCCTCGGGCGGCGTGCGGGTGTTGGCCGGGGTATGGCGGATGATGGCGCTGAAGCCGAACAGCAGCAGCAGCACGCCCATCACGATTTCGACGGCACTGACAAAGCGGGCCGGGCCGCTGATCGGCTGGATGTCGCCATAGCCGACCGTACTGAGGGTAACGACCGAATAATACAGGCACTCGGCAAAGCTGAGGGTACGCGGCACGCCGGTGGCGATGAAGTCGGCGCCAGGCGACAGGCGCTGGACGATCGAGTACATCGCCGCGAACACGATCACCAGCAGCGAATAGAAGGTCAGGAAGGCGAAGGCCGGCATGACCAGCCGCGAGGCCTGGGCAAAGAAGCCCTCGAACAGCAGGCCGATGTCGAGCAGAAAAATCGCGATGTCCCGGCTGACGAACAGCACGATCACCGCCACCACCGCCTGAATGGCCACAAAGGGAATGTTGGGCAGTGAGCCGCCCATGGGGCTGCCCGGCAGGGCGAAGGTCAGTGCGATCATGCCGACCATCGGCAGCAGCCAGAGGAAGATTTCGCCGAAATGCGAGCTGTGGCGGGGCCGGCGCGAAACCACGATGTGGCGCACGGTGCGGGCCCGGATGCAGGCGCCGCCAAGAAAGGCCAGCAGAGGCAGGATGAAGCCCAGCGCCTGCTCGCGCTGGCTGATCATGGCGAAGTTGCTCTCGACGATCACGGTGAAGATGCAGGCGTAGATGCCGATGAAGTTGACCAGCGACAGCGTGAAGAAGCGGCTGCCCGGAAACACCCGGTGAAACACGGCGACCACGAAGATCACCGAACCCAGCAGCACAAACGCCAGCGTTCCCGCGACCGCCTTGATGGACAGGGCAATGACGCTGAGCAGGAAGGCCGTAAACACCACGCCGCCAATCCATCCCCGCTGGGAGTGCGGAGCGCGATGGTCGGCATGGGCGATGTGCGGGGGGTGGTGGGGCAAATGCTCCATGCGCCGTGTCGGGGCCGCGGGATGAGGGGTAAACGGGAACGAGGCTGGCCCCAACCATAGCATGATCCCGGGCCGGATCGGAACCGGGGTCTAAGGGGAACACCGCGCCCGAACCGGCGGTACGGCGCAATTGACAGCTTTTCCCCACTGATGCAACGTGACCCAGGGTCGGCTCGGGAGCCGGCGACACCGGGGCAAAGCCATGGATTACCTGAAACCCGTTCAGTGGGCGGACTCGCTCAGCGTCGGCGTCAAGCTGATCGATGACGAGCACAAACTGCTGCTCAGCATCTTCAACGATCTGGTCAACGCCCTGCGCACCGAGCACTCCCAGGGCGTGGCGCGGCGCGTGATGGAAGAACTGGCGGGTTACGCCACCTATCACTTCGCCCATGAAGAAGAGCTGATGACGGCCTTCCGCTACCCGGATTTCGAGGACCACCGGCGCCAGCACGAGAAGTTGACCGCCAAGCTGATGGAGATCGATCAGAGCGTCGCCCGTGGTCAGGGCAACGTCGTCGACATCGCCAACTTCGCCAATCTGCTGGTCAACTACCACTTTCTGCGCACCGACACCAAGATGGCCGACTATCTCAGGGCCAAGATGCCGAGCGGCTACCTGCCGTTCGAGTTCAATCTTGACGACGGCTCCGGGGTCGCGCCCTGAACCGGTTCGGCCGGACCGGCGGAAACGCTAGAACAGTTCGATATTGTCCCCGCTGTCGTCATCGGAGTCGGTACCGAAAATTACCGCCCCGCCCTGGGAGTCGATCAAGGTGGTCCTGCCGTATTCGGCGGCGATCAACGCCAATTCGACCAGCGGGCCTTCGTCCCTGGCGACGGGAAAGCCCCGCCTGTTTCCGGAAGCCGGGACGCTCGGCCCGATCACGAATTCCGCGCTTCCAGTTCGGCCACCGTCCGCGGAACAAATACCTTCCATGCCAGTAATACTCCCAATAATCTGCACCTTCAGTGCAGAATATTATTCGCTGCCTGTTGAGATAATAAGCTTTCACACAAAGAACAATAAGGCACGCTAATTATTTTTCAGGGCTGTAATCTTGCTTGTGAATTAATGCTATATATTTGAGACCACTTAATAGCATGGTCAAATTTCCTTGAACCGAATCAACCGACGGCGATCACGCCTTGACGCCGGCGCCACGGGCCTTGGGCGCTCCGGCATCCAGCGTCCAGCGCGGCCGGGGCGCGAAATCGAGGCCGTCGGTCAGGCCGAGCCGCAGCCGCTCCACGCCGGCCCAGGCGATCATCGCGGCGTTGTCGGTGCAGAGGTCGAGCGGCGGCGCGACGAACCGCCAGCCTTGGTGCGCGGCCAGACCGTCGAGCCGTGCCCTCACCGTCCGGTTGGCGGCCACACCGCCCGCCACCACCAGCGTCCGGCATTCGGGAGCCAGAGCGGTGGCGAGAGCGAAGGCGTGGGCGGTGCGGTCGACCAGCACGTCGCCGACCGCGCTCTGGAACGCCGCCGCCAGATCCGCGGCGTCGGCATCGGGGAGCGGCTTTGCCAGCGGCTCCAGGCAGCGGCGCAGGGCCGTCTTCAGGCCGGAAAACGAAAAGTCGCAGCCCGGTCGACCCAGCATCGGCCGGGGCAGCTCAAACCGCCCGGGCGCACGCGCTCTCAGTGCCGCCGCTTCCAGCTTCGGCCCGCCAGGATAGCCGAGTCCGATCAGCTTGGCCGCCTTGTCGAAGGCCTCGCCGACCGCGTCGTCGATCGTGGTGCCGAGTCGACGATACCGCCCGACCCCCTCGACCAGCAGCAGTTGGCAGTGGCCGCCCGAAACCAACAGACCAAGGAACGGCCAGGCGACATCGTCGGTGAGACGCGCCGTCAGCGCGTGACCTTCGAGATGGTTGATGGCCAGAAATGGCAGGTTGCGCGCCAGCGCGATCACTTTCGCGGTCATCACGCCAACGATGACGCCGCCGATCAGCCCCGGCCCGGCCGCGGCGGCCACCCCCGAAAGCTCGCCAAAGCCGACGCCGGCCTGAGCCAGCGCCTCGGCGATCAGGCGGTCGAGGTGGTCGAGGTGGGCGCGGGCGGCGATTTCCGGCACCACGCCGCCATAGGGCTCGTGGTCGGCAAGCTGAGAGAGTATAATATTTGACATTATCTCGCGTCTGTCGCTTACCACCGCCGCTGCCGTCTCGTCGCAACTTGTCTCGATGCCGAGAACAATCATGGATTAGCTCCAGCCGCGACGCGGCCGCGGATTTTTTTGGGAGGGCGATTTTGACAAGCCTCGGCCCCGAGGGCAAGAACGATTCTGTTAACGGGTTGATACTAAATATATTATCATGATCGATGCGCCAGTGTCCGGTCAGGCGGCCGCTCCGGGGCCAAGCCACTGATCCGTAACTTGTGCTGTTTGGCGTGACGGCGGCTATATCTTGTGGTAACAAGCCCCAGGACACAAAAATGGCATAAAGTCCCGATAGCACCCCGGAGCAGGGGCAACCGGCAGCGGGAACTCGAGGGGATCGTCAGGCATGGCCATCGGGCACAACACCACCGCAGGATCGCCGGACGCGCAGCGCGCGAAGGCGGGACGGCGGTCCGGGCGCGCCCGCTATGCCGAGGAAGATATCGTCCTCGCCTTCGGCCCGACCCACACGGAAAAAGGCCGGGCGCTCGCCGCCGACGGCTTGGTGACCACCGAGGAGGCGCTGAAGGCGCCCCAGATGCGGGCGCTGGTCGAGGACGGCCACCACCGCTACCGGGTGACGCTGGAGGTTCGGGAAACCAAAGAGGCGTCGGCCCTGATCTCCGTCTGCTCCTGCCGGGCCGCCACCTGTGCCCACGGCGCCGCCACCGCCTTTGCTCTCCTTGAGCGTTTCCCGGCTCTGGCCCGGCCGTCGCAGAAATCCTTCATCGACCGCCTGATCATCCCCGAGCCGGCGGTCGAGCAGCGTCGGACGGTCTATGGCCTGGAAGCCGCCGAAGGCGACGATTCCCTTTACGTCACCGTGGCCACCGAGATTTCCGACCGCAATTCCCGCCGGATCGAGGGCAGTTCTCCCAAGCGCGCCGCCGTGGCCGCCCCGACCGGCCCGGCCGGCGAACCCGATCGGGTGGTCTGCCGGTTGCTCGGGTTGTCGAGCCTGCCGCTGGTCGCGGTCTCCCTCGAGGATGACGAGACCGTCGATGACCTGATCAGCGCTCTCCTCGAGACCGGACGCGCCCGCTGGGGCATCAGCGGCCCGACTCTGGCGCGCGGTCCCTCGAAGCGCTTCCTGCTCGAGACCAATCCGCGCACCGGCGCGCGCAAGATTCTCAACCGCCCGCCGAAGGTCCGCATCTTCGGCAGCGATCCCGCATGGTACGTCATCGAGAGCACCGGCCATATCGGCTCGGCGGCAATCGACGAGGTCACGGCCCAAAGCTTTGTCCCCACCGCCCACCACCATCAGCCATCGCGGAGCGGCGGCCGTTCCGAGAGTGCGCCGACGGTGATCGACGTCGTGCCGGTGCCGGTGCTGACGGCGGCCAGCGGCGATGGCGGCACCGACGTGCTGCTGCTGCACTTCAGTTATGGCGAGCATCTGGTCCGCGAGGACGACCCCAGCCAGTTCGTGCGCACTGAAGCGACCGAGGACGACGAATCCGGGCCGGTGTTCATCCGGCGCGACCGCCGGCACGAGGAAGCCGCTGCGGCGGTGCTGCGCGGGCTCGGCCTGACCGCGGTACGCGTGACCACCACCGGCGTTGCCACCGGCGGCCGGGGCTACGCGTTCCGCAGCCGCAACCCCAAGGAAAGCTGGCAGTGGCTGGTGCTGAGCGGCGCGGAGGATCTGCGTCGCAAGGGTTGGACGGTCGAACTCGGAGAAACCTTTCCCTACCGGGTGATCGAAATCGCCGACGACTGGGACGTCGACGTGGTCGAAGCCGGCAATGGCTGGTTCTCCCTTGATATCGGCATTGAGGTCGAGGGCCGGCGGGTGCCGCTGCTGCCGATTCTGATCGGCATCATCGAGCGCGGCGGTCTGGCCTCCGCGCTGGCCGCCGACGGCAAGGTGCGGGCGATGCTCGACGATGGCCGGATTCTGGCCCTGCCCGCCGAGCGGGTGGCCAAATTCCTCGCCACTCTCGAGGAAATGATCGGCAACGGCCGGGTGACCAAGGACGGCCGGCTCTCGATGCCCTCGGCCGATGTTCCGACCCTGGTCGATCTCGAATCGATCCTCGGCACCCGCTGGCACGGCGGTGACCGTCTGCGCGACCTCGGCCGGCGCCTGCGCACGGTCAACGTACCGGCGCGGACCGAACCGCCGCCAGGCTTCCGCGCCTCGCTGCGGCCCTATCAGCGCGACGGCCTCGACTGGCTTCAGTTTCTGCGCGCCAACGAAATGGGCGGCATTCTGGCCGACGACATGGGCCTCGGCAAGACCGCCCAGACCCTGGCCCACATCGCGATCGAACGCCACGAGGGCCGGCTCAAGAAGCCGTGCCTGATCGTGGTTCCGACCAGTCTGGTGCCCAACTGGGTTGCCGAGGCCGGGCGTTTCACCCCGGATCTCACCGTGCTGGTGTTCCACGGTCTCGACCGCCACGGCCGGCGCTCCGAGGTGACCAAGGTCGACCTCGTGATCACCACCTATGCCATCCTGGCCCGCGACGTCGATTTCCTGGCCGCGATCGATTTCCACATGGTGGTGCTCGACGAGGCCCAGGCGATCAAGAACCCGCTGGCCAAATCGACCCGGGCCGCCTGCAAGCTCAAGGCCCGTCATCGCCTGTGCCTCTCAGGCACGCCGATCGAGAATCATCTCGGCGAGGTCTGGTCGCAGTTCGCCTTCCTGATGCCGGGGGTGCTCTCCGATCACAAGACCTTCACCGCCCGCTACCGGACCCCGATCGAAAAGCGCGGTGACGAAGACAAGCGCAAGCAGCTGGCCAAGCGCCTCCGCCCCTTCGTGCTGCGCCGGACCAAGGCCGCGGTGGCCACCGATCTGCCGCCCAAGACCAATATCGTCAACCGGGTGGAACTGGCTTCGGACCAGCGTGATCTTTATGAGACGATCCGCCTCTCGATGCATCAGAAGGTGCGCGAAGAGATCGCCCGCATCGGCCTTGCCCGCAGCAAGATCCTGATTCTCGACGCCTTGCTCAAGCTCCGTCAGGCCTGCTGCGACCCCCGGTTGGTCAAGCTCGAATCGGCGCGCCGGGTTACCGGCAGCGGCAAACTCGAGCTGCTGATCAACATGGTGCCGAGGATGATCGAGGAGGGGCGGCGGATCCTGCTGTTCTCCCAGTTCACCTCGATGCTCGACCTGATCAAGGAGGCGCTGAAGCCGACCGGCATTCAGTATGTCGAGTTGCGCGGCAGCACCGCCGACCGCGCAACCCCGGTCGAGCGCTTCCAGGCCTGCGAAGTGCCGCTGTTCCTGATCAGCCTCAAGGCCGGCGGCCGCGGCCTCAACCTCACCGCCGCCGACACCG
>JBAXPR010000016.1:0-44798 GCA_037132135.1 Rhodospirillaceae bacterium | reverse complement strand
CCACCCATTGAGTGACCCGCGAGCTGAACCCCAAGGGGTGGGTGGGTAATTACGATCTGACCATATATCTTTTCGATATAATGAGCCAGACGCTTGAAATGATTTGCACATCCTTAGCAAAAATGTATCAGACAATGAACATTAGACAATGAACATTTAAGAGGAGGGCGACGAGTTGGCAAACAAGGCGGATTAAAAATAGTGTGCGTAAGAGTTGGGAAGCGAGTATATCTTGTATTCATTACTTTCAGCATGAACTCGTTCAATTTCCGACGCATAGTTTTCACCAATTGGATTTATAGGGTGCGATTCAACAGGGTTCTTATTGGCACACGATGGCCGTCATGTCAAGCTCAAGTTGAACGCCACGATTCTGGAACCTATTGATCTTGGCCGAGAATTTTGATTTTCGAATCTGGCGAGGCACTACGTCGCCTTGGAGTTAGGCCCGGTTTCCAAAATGTAGAGCGGGCGGAGACCAAAACGACAACATTTTGAAACAGCTTGGGAATCTTTCCGTCGGTGGCGTGTTCCCCGTGTAGGTGGCACGGGGAGGCGACCATGATACCGTCCGACAGCCGCAGTGACTCGGGTGGGGTTTCGCTGACCGGGCGGACGTGATTCACTGGCTCCACCAGAGGGGAGGAGCCATGTACGGTCGTCTCAAGATATCGGAAGTCCTGACGGCATCGGAGCTGCGGGCCTGGGCGCGTCATTGCGGGAATGGACGGGCGGCGGCCCGCGCCTATGCGATCGCCCATGCCCTCGACGGGCTTGACCGGGCCGAAGCGGCCCGGCTGGCCGGGATGGAGCGTCAGGCGCTGCGAGATGCGGTTATCCGCTACAATGCGGAGGGCGTGGACGGGCTGTTCGACCGGCCGAAGGGCCGCCGGGCCGAGTGGCTGACGGAAGCGGAGCAGGCGACGCTGGCGGCGGTCATCTTCAAGGGACCGAAGCCCGAGGTCGATGGCGTCTGTACCTGGACCTGCGAGGCGTTGGCGATCTGGATATCGAAGACGTTCGGCAAAACCATCCACCCCGACAGCGTCGGGCGCATCCTGCGGCGCGCCGGCATGTCGCAACAGAAGGCGCGCCCCGTCCACCCCAAGGCCAACGCCAAGGCGCAGGAGCGCTTCCAAAAAAAGGGCTCTCCGAGGCCCTGACCGCTGCCGCAAAGGCCAGACCCGGCAAGCGCATCCGTCTGTTTTTCCAGGACGAAGCGCGCGTCGGCCAGAAGGGGCGAACCTGCCACCGCTGGTGGGTGAAAGGCCAAAGGCCGCCGGGGCTGTGCGACCAGCGCTTCGACTGGACTTACATTTTCGCCACCGTCGAGCCCGCCACCGGGGCCGAATTCGCCCTCGTCCTGCCAACCGTCCCCACCGTCACCATGAACCTCTTCCTGGCCGAGTTCGCCAAGACCCTGAACCCCGACGACCATGTCGTCATGGTTCTCGATGGCGCCGGGTGGCACGCCAGTGCCGCTCTGGCAATCCCGGACAATGTCACCCTGGTGCCGCTACCGCCCTATTCGCCCCAGTGCAACCCTGGCGCCGGAAGCGGACATAAACCGAGTTCCATTTGCCATAGCGCTCGTGCATGTCGCGCCAGGGGCAGCCGACCCGCAGCACATAGAGCATCCCATTGAAAAAGCGCCGATTGTTATGAGACGGACGACAACCCCGTCCGCACTCCGAGGGCAACAATGGCCCGATGATGTCCCATTCGTCGTCGGTCAGATCGCCACGCATGCTCTGGTCTCCGCAAAGACCAGCGTTGAATCATAGCACGGCGCGTTTGGGAACCTCCTTTGTCAACAGGGTCTAGGTTACCCGATACGATAGTGATGGGCTTCTCTGTGCCCGTGGGTTAGTCTATTTTATCCCAGACCGGGAGGAGATAGATCGTTCGTATGCGCAATGTTGGATCAAAGACCGCTCTGCCGCGAGTTTAGGCATGTACATGTTTTTCCCGTTGCAGGTCATTGTTTGGCTTCTAAGGAAATGGCGGTAAACGAGCGCATCCTTTTATACAGTAACTGGAGGTAACGAAGTGGAAGAGACATCATACACAAAGGGATGGATTGTCGCGATTTCCGGCATGTTCATCAATCTTGCGCTTGGCATTCTTTATGCGTGGAGTATTTTCAAACAGGCTATCACAGACTCCATTAAAGCCAACGTCACCGATGGGTTTCATTGGGACCTTGTTTCGGTGAACGATCCCTATGCCTTGGCCTGCCTTATGTTCGCATTCGCCATGATCCTCGGCGGTCGATTGCAAGACAAGATTGGGCCCAGGTTTACCGCCATGTTTGGCGGTGTGCTGGTTGGATCCGGATTCATCCTTTGCTCTCAGAGCAACAGCTACGCAATGTGGATTCTCGGATTCGGCGTTCTGTTCGGCATGGGCATGGGCTTCGCCTATGGATCGGCCACGCCTCCGGCCCTCAAATGGTTCCCGTCGTCCAAAACCGGGTTGATCGCCGGGACCGTCGTCGCTGGCTTTGGTCTTGCGCCAATTTACATCGCGCCGTTGGGCACTTACCTCCTGGGCGGATACGGGCTGTCCCTTACCATGCTGTTCTTCGGCATCGGCTTCACCATTGTGGTGTGCGGCCTCGCCAACATGTTACGCAATCCGCCCGCCGGCTATGTCGGAGCCGAAACGGTGGCCTCGGCCACGACGGCCGCCCCTGTCAAGAATCTGGCTCCGTCAGACATCTCCAAGACCCTAAACTTCTACATCCTGTGGCTGTGCTTCTTCATCAGCGCAGGTGCCGGCCTCATGGTGATCGGCAGTATCGCCGGTATGGCTAAGGCGAGCATGGGCGCCAACGCCTTCATCGCCGTGGCGGTGATGGCTATCGGTAATGCCGGTGGACGTATCATCACTGGTATCGTTTCTGACAAGATCGGCCGGCGCGCCGCGCTGTTGGTTATCCTGCTGTTCCAGGCAGCGCTGATGCTCGCGGCCACCGCAATTACCGGCCCCGGAGCCCAACCAGTGCTGCTGGTGCTGCTCGCCACCCTCATTGGGTTCAACTATGGTGCGAACCTCTGCCTCTTCCCATCCTTCACCAAGGACCTTTGGGGCACTAAGAATTTTGGCGCCAACTATGGCTTGCTGTTCACCGCCTGGGGCGTGGGCGGATTCGTTCTGGTTCGCCTAGCCGAAATGCTCAGGGCTGCTTCGGGGGGGAGTTTTATCAGCTCCTTCTATACCGCGGCCGGCATGCTTGTCTTCGCGGCAGTGATCGTCGTCACCCTACTGAAGACAAAGAAGGAGGGGCCAGTTGATGCCTGAAAATAGCAGGTCGCGATCTCAACGATGAGTGAGATAGAATTTTGAAAATAATTATAGAACTACCTCTGCTTAGGCAGAGGTAGTTCTTTTTTATAATTTCATTACTGAATTATGTTATAAAATATGCAATATATTTGATTATTATATAATAGTATACATGGCGGATTCCCTCCCATTAGGGTCGGCTGTATCAATTGTTTCCACTGTTTTTGTATAACTACTTATTCCGGAATTTTCCGAACATGAATCGGGTGGCCGACCCATCACGCAACTGATAACTGTCCGGCAACAGCGACGCTTCCTTTGGGCCACGTTGCAACCCGACCTACGAGGCCGATTCCGCAAAATCAGCGATAATCCCAGCCACCATCCCCATAGCCGCCGGTCTCATGGTCGCCTCCCCGTGCCACCTACACGGGGAACACGCCACCGACGGAAAGATTCCCAAGCTGTTTCAAAATGTTGTCGTCTTGGTCTCCGCCCGCTCTACATTTTGGAAACCGGGCCTTACCCTCGTGGCGGGCCTCGACAATCTGCAGATTAGGTTCGGCCCTCTACGGTCTCCTGGCGAAAATACATGATGCCCCCACTCACGACGTGGACGCATATTCGCGCACAGTACAGTGACAATCAATCAGAAACTATGAAAAAGCGTGGCACTACATTTTCAGCAAAGCGCCGCCAGAATGACCAAAAGACGCTGAAATCCGCCATTTTTTTCCAGAGTGCTTGGAGGGTGAACGTTCCGCTTGAGCCAAAAAAGCGCCCGAACACCGCAAAATGCGACGCACCATCGGAGCCACCGGTGCAATTTGTTGCCCGGACGCCGCGTGCAACGGAAAGCATCTCCTATCCCATTGTAGAGCCTTGGCAGAACCAACCGGCGGTATTGGCACGTCGATTGCTATGGCCCTCGGAGATGCGCAGTTGCGATTACCGGCAGCCCCCTGAATTTCATTTCTAACAAATCTCTTCGGAGAAAAACCGATGACCTACAGAATCATGCATCGTCCGGCATCTTTTCAGGACAAGTCTCTGACGGGTGCCTCCGTCGGTTATACCGGAACATTCCGATAATATCTTCAGGGAGGCGCGTCAGATGGCTGGAATTCCATTTTCGCACCACTCACAGCTCTACCAAACCGTCTACCCGGCGCCGAATTCAATCGATCTCCGCTTGGCGGCAGAGGCGGCACGCGGCCAGGCCGTCCAGACGCGGACGGCGGCGAGCCTCCAGCATGCCTCCTTCGCCGCGACCGCAGCGGCCCACACTTCGGCGGTGGCCACTGCGCCAGTGTCGAAGCCGGTCAATCCGAACTTGGGCAATCACATCAATATCAAGGTCTGACCGGACCGGACCAAGGATCAACCCCGCTCCCGCCTGCCCCGGCAGGACCGGCTGGGGTGAAGGGAAAAATTGCAAAATCGGCGCCGCGGGCTTACCCTCTCCCGGGGTTTCAGAGAGATCATTCGTCCTGATGGGTGGGCCTGATCGTTCGAGCGTTTGTTGTTTACCTCTACAATGAGGCTCATGATACCATGGCAGATATTCATGAAATTGTTCTTCTGCATGGCGCCGAACGAGCCCGGCAGCTCGTCAGTAAAGGTAAAGAGCATCTCGTTGATATCGTCGCCCGATTGTTGTCGGAAGAATCCGAGGAGTTAGGGTTCTCCTATAGTGGTTTCTGTCTTGCCGCATTTCCCCATCGTAAGCAGGCCGATGATAAGCCCTGGAAGCTGGAAACACCTCGCGTTACTCTCCTGGTCGAGCCCGGGTTCGAGGTCAGGCCGGGGAAGGAGCCCAAGCCGGTCGGCGTTCCGTATGGCTCACGCAGCCGGCTTATCATGCTCTATCTGCAAACTCAGGCGGTCAAGCAACAGTCCCGGGAAGTTGTTCTTGGAAAATCCATGTCATCATGGATGGATAGAATGGGTGTTTCCAACGGCGGCAAAAGTTATCTTGACGTCAGAGAACAGACAAAGCGCCTCTCTCGTTGCAGCATTTCTTTTCACTGGCAAGATGCCGGCGGAGCTGAGGGCATAGCCAAGACAAGCATTATTGAAGCTGGGCTTTTCTTTTCGGGCCGGAGGTCTGACCATGATCAGGGTACCCTCTGGGAGGATACCGTTACCCTTAGTGAGCAGTTTTATCGAAGCTTGGTCAAGCACCCTGTGCCGATTTGGGAGCCCGCGTTGATGGCGCTCAGTAACAAGTCCATGGCCCTTGATGCTTATGTGTGGTTGGCTTACCGGCTTCACTCTCTGAAGAAGGCTGCCCCCGTGTCCTGGCCCCTGTTGCATCAACAATTCGGCGCCGGGTTTGCCGCTTTGAAGCACTTTCAACCGGAATTCAAGAAGTCCCTGGAGTTCGCATTAGCGGTTTATGAAAATGCCCGCGTCGAAATTGACGCGACGGGGATTGTGCTTTACCCCTCCCCTCCGCCTATTCCAGAACGAATCGTGCCTCGGCTTACCCGCTGACGGGAAATCTTGGCACAGCGTCCTCGTGTGACGTCCGCGCCAGTGTTTTTTGTTCTGCCGGCGCCGGTATCGGGTTTGCTGGCGATTCGCTTCGGCACCAGACCAAGTCCCATGTCACCGCGGGCCGGGCCACCGCTACAGATCAAACAGAGACCCCAACCCATGGCCGTCAGGCGCGGTTCCCTCGCCATCCCGGACGTCACTGTCAAAATCATCGTTTCCAGGACTGGCCAAGTCAAGACACGCCATTCGAAAGGCCGGGGCACTCAATTCTCTGGCCAGCACCATCTGAATATCAGAACAAAGCGTAAAATATAGACTCGTGTGCCCATTCTTAAAGTCAACGACCAGAAAATCTAGATCAGGGATATTTGTTTCCAGCAACCTCAGAGTGCCCACAGCACCTCGAAACGAATGACTGGAACTTGTGATCAGCGCCCCACTCTGAGAGATGTTGATGATTATCACACTGATCTGATTACCTTGGTGATCAATCAGAAGTGCCGGTAGTTTGATCGCAAGCCTCTGGAAGAGCCTGGCATCCTTATCCGTGATCCCGGTCTTGATGTCGTCGGACCGTGGCATGACCTCGGCGACGTCGGAACTCTCGACAGCCCCATTCTCGGGCCACCGGGCCAGAGGCCGATAGCGCTGCTTGGACCTCAGATAGGTCCCAATGTCGCGATCCTCCTCCATGACGTGTTTGACAACCCAATTTCTAAACAACAATAACAGTTTGTCCCGAACAGACCGTCCCTGACAGATGTCGGCTCGTATGTCATCAAGAGCTATTGCCAGCTGCTGATGATCATTGATATGACGCTCAGGATGGTCATAGTGAACCTGACGCATCAGAGCTTCCTCATTCCTGAAGTGATAGCTTTTGTATCCATCCAGAAAAGAAACCGCATAGTCCACCGCAACGGCATCCGGGGACTGGAATCGCGTCTTGATAAAGGTGTTAAATGCCATGACCAGGACGCGATGTTCAGTATCTATCGAAGCGACCCCGACCTCATAACACTTGTCCCAGACAATGAGATCGCCTTCGTTCATTGGAGCCCCCGACAGTCACAGCAATTCAGGCTAACGTCGTGAGGCCTTTCTGTCCATAAATTTCACGAATAGCCAAGACTGCCGATGGCGCTGATTTAAGATAAATTTTGTCCCGGCCCGCCATCGATCATCGTCAGAGACCGGCCTTCAACAACTCGGTGGCCGGGGTAAGCAGATCGCGATAGGTCGCGCCGGCACTCTCGACCACGATCAGGCGGTCACCCGCACCGAGCGCCGAATTGACGTGCTCGTAAATCTGCTCGCCGTCCTTCCGGGTCCGCAGGAACCAGACCGAGTCCAGCACTTTCCAGGCGTGTCCGGGTTCCAGCGACTGGATGCGTTTTTCGGCGGCAACGGTGTGGGTCCGGGTATCGAAGGCAATGACAAAGGAGGCCATGTCGCAAACACTCCAAAAGGGCAGCAGGAATCCCGACGGAGCAAGAATTGCGCCAATGACCGGGTGAACCGGGCCCGAGCGTCACCGTCAGGACGCATCCCGCAGCGGCGCCAGCCCCGCGACCAGACGCGCATAGTCCTGATGCCAGCCCTTTCCGGCATCGGGAACCAGCTCGAACTTGCCATGCAATCCGCCGCGCTCGCTGGCGAGAACGACCGCCGTGAGCGGGCTCGGCAGCCCGGGAATGGCCACCGTCACCCGGGTTCCAACCGCGAGACTGGCCGGCAGGCCCGAGGCCATGATACCGCCCGCGGAAATGTTGTTGATGGTGACGGCATGGCTTTGCCCGCCGGCCGACAGGGTCCCCGTCCGCTCGATCGGGTAGCGCGGCTCGGTGCGGCGGTTGACCTCCTTGGTCGCGGTCCGGACCGTCCGGACCAACACCTCGCGCAAGCGGTCGATGCCGAGCGCGACCTCAGCCGAAATCGTTCCAATCTGCCCGGCACTTTCCCGGGTCGAGCGGGCTTCGTCGGAAACTCTGGCGATGCGCTCGGCCACCTCCTGCGCTGCTCCGGTGGTCTGGCTGACGCTGCGGGCGATCTCCTGGGTTGCCGCCCCCTGCTCTTCGATCGCGGTGGCGACGGAGGCGGAGACGCCCTGGACATCGGTAATAGCGCGGCTGATTTCGCCTACGCACTGCACGGTGGCCTTGGTGGTCTTTTCAATATCGGTGATCTGATGCGAAATCTCATCGGTGGCCTTGGCCGTCTGGTTGGCCAGACTCTTGACCTCGCCCGCAACCACGGCAAAGCCCTTGCCCGCCTCCCCGGCCCGCGCCGCCTCGATGGTGGCATTGAGCGCGAGGAGATTGGTCTGCGCGGCGATGTCGCTGATCAAGCCCGCCACCTCGCCGATCCGGCTCACCGCCGACAACAGGCTGGCGATGGCCGCCTGTGCCCGCCCGGAGGCCGCCACCGCAGTGGCGGTGACGCCGGTCGCGGTGGTCACCTGAGCGCCGATCTCGCGGATCGAAGACGAGAGTTCCTCGGCCGCGGCGGCCACGGTTTGGGCATTGGTGAGAGCCTGGGAGGCCGCCGCCGCCACGCTTTCGCTGTTGTCACCAACGGCATTCGCCGAGGTCACCATGCCGCCAGCGGTGTCCGCCATGCGCGCCGTCAGCGCTGCGACCTGATTGACCGCAGCGCGCGCTTCGGACTCAATGGTTTCCGCCATTTTCTTCAGGGCCGCGACCTTATCCCGTTCGGCCTGCGCCCGCTCCTCCTTCTGCGCCTCCTGGAGGGTCTGGGCCTCGATCATCGCCGTCTTGAAGATCTGAACCGACTGGGCCATCTCACCGATCTCGTCGTGTCGGTCGACCGACGGAATCCCGACCCCCAGCCGACCCCCGGCCAGTTCGCTCATCGCCCCGGTCATGCCGGTGAGCGGACGGATGACAAAGCGGACCAGGGCCACGACACAGCCGATCACCAGCAGCAGCACCAAACCGGCCAGCCCGTATTCGCCGCTGGTCAGCAGATGTTCCTCACCCGCCGCCGCCGCCTCGGTTTCGGCGGTGAGACGATCGGTATCCTTGACGATATCGTCGATAACCTCGCGGTGGGCCGTATAGAGTTTCGTCAACTCCCGGTAGGACCGGGTCGCGGCCCCGGCGTCACCCCGGCTCAGCGCGGGCAGAAAATTGCGCTCCAGCTCCAGCCAAAACTGTTGGACAAAGCCGTCGGACGTCACGGTGATCTTCGTCGCGGTTGCCCGGTCGATGCTCTGCGCCGCCCAATATGAACGGCGGTCTTCGTAGTCCTTTCGCAGCTGGACCAACCGTTTACGATGACTGTCGACCGACAAGGGCTCATTGAGCGCCAGCGTCACTTCGAGGTAGGACTCGATGATGTACTCGGGTGGTGGCAAAATATCGGCGACCAAATCCTTGCCAAGAGAAATCCTGGTAAAAATGGGTCCACCGACTTTCAATTTGCCGATGGTGTAAGCACTCATCACAACCAGGGTTAAAATCCCGATGATCAGCAGGCTTCCCAGGGCCGTAACCATTGTTGCAATCTTTAGACGAGTCATCGGCACCCTCCAGGACTAGCCCCCGGACGGTAGCAATGATTGCCTGGGCGGAAAAGACAAACAGGGCCTTGACTACAAAGCGAGCAGCCATCGGCACAAATAAATGGCAAAGCCAATGTCGATAGCGCAATCAGAGCGCGATTCGCTGCCAATTTTTTGGCGGCTGCTCATGACACGAGCAATAACAGCCCCGACAGACAACCGAATCGCGGCGTCTGCTGTCCATGTATTATGCTGCATACATTCTGAGTGGTGTCGTCGATAACCCGACACGGCGGTCGGGTTATCGATTTCCAGACCCGGCTCAGCGCCCAGTCGGCCTCACCAACCGGCTTTTCCGCACGTGCTCTCGCCTCATGACCAGCGGTCCGACCATCGCCGGGCCAGCAGAAAATTGAGGCCGGGCGTCTTTTTCAGAAAGGGCTTTGATAGCGCCATCGAGTTCCCGGCAATCCTTATTCGCCGAACAATGCCCGCAATTGCTGGTCTTCATCTCACGGAGCATTTTTGAAAGAACTTCAATCGTCTCCTTGCGATCCGTACCATTCTTACCTTTTAGAAACCCGACAAACCAATTAATTGAAGCGGCTGCGGCCTTATGCTTGCAGAGATCGGTCATGGACTACCCCGGTCGGTGCGAATCTGACCGGTGACCACTACACCGGACAGAGCCTTGTCCGCAACAACAATCTTCATGGACGAATGCAGTATTGTTTGGACAGAAAATATCGGGGAGACACGACGCAAAGTCATCTGCCGGAGGCAACGAAAAAATTTAGCAGCAGCGGCCGCTCTGATGGCGGAAATGGCCGGTTTGCCTTTATCTGCCGCTGCTTATGCCAACAGGCCGCATCACGGCAGCCCGGCCGCGGCCAATCATTATCAAGACTTATCCACAGATAGACCAACATGACTGCCGGCCACACCGGGATATCAGGGCCGAACCGGGGTGGCAAGGGTTCGGGGGCCGGGCCGCCGCGGCGGCAGGGCTGCGAATCGGACGCCGGCCCTGCCCTCCTCGGCCATTGATCCGCGGGCGATGATCGCAGATCATGATTCTGACGAGGACGGTGCCGTCAGGCGGCATCGCTTGCCCAGCACCCGACGGAGCCGCCGCGATGACAGACCACGACAGCGACAACCTTTTGCGCGCAATTCTTCAGGACGTCCGCGTGATCGCGATGGCCGGGGCAAGCCCAGACCCCAACCGGCCCAGCCACGTCGTCATGAAGTATCTTCAGGGCAAGGGCTACCGGATCATCCCGGTCAACCCGGCGGCCGCAGGGCAGATCATCCTCGGTGAAGCGGTCTATCCTGATCTGGCTGCGCTGCCGGTCCGACCCGATATGGTTGACATCTTCCGAAACTCGGAGGCCGCGGGACCGCTGACCGATCAGGCGATCGCGCAGGGCGCCCGCGTGGTCTGGATGCAACTGGGAGTCCGCAACGCTGCGGCAGCAGCCCGCGCCGAGGCCGCCGGCCTCACCGTGATCATGGACCGCTGTCCCAAGCTCGAGTTCATACGCCTGTTCGGCGACCCCGACTGGCCGGACACGGGCACCGGCCTCTGAACCCGACCCGTCTCCCGGCCCGCCGGCGGCAACCGAACGTCCGATCCGCCGGGATCAGTGGCCGGCCCGGGCCGGCTCACCCGCGCCGAACAACGGCGCGATCGACTGCTTCACGATGTCCTGACCATACATCCCGCCGACGATGACCGCCACGATGACCGCCGGCAGCGGCAACCCGGCGCCGACTTCCAGCGCTTCGACGATCGGGGTGCCCTGAAGCATCATCGACCCGGCGTTATAGAGGCTGACCAAGCCGCTGGCGGTGACCAGCGCCAGCAGGCCGCCACCGACCGTGGCAAGATCGATCGTGACCGCCATGGAGCGGTTGTCCGTCTGCCTCGCTTCGGCGTGTGTCTGCGCCCCCGCCGGGACCGCAAGCCCAAGGGCCAGCACCATTGCCAAGGCAACCATCACTTTACGCATCGGCTCTCTCCCGTTCACCATCCAATCGTGCGAGGCTACCACTCCGGTCCGGCAAAGAAAACCTCCCTGAGGCGGCGCGGTCAATCCACCACCCCGCCGCGATCGATCACCGTGAGCAACCGCCCTGCCCCGACCCGGTCATCGGGATCGAGGTCGACAACCCGGGCGACCGCCGCCCGCCCCTCGGCGAGGGCGCCCTGCCGGACCATGACATAGCCATAGGCCTTGAGGGAAAACAGCAGGAACCGCAGCAGCGGCTCCGGACCGGCCCCGGCGACCGCCGCCGCACTCAGGCGCCGCCAGTCAGCCGGCAGGCCAAGCCGGGCTGACGCCCAGCCGACGCACCAGAGGGCATGCGGCGCCGCCTCCGGCAGACGATGCTTGTAAAAGTAAAACTTGTAGGCGCCGACCCGGACCGCAAGGTGTCCGGGAGCGACCGCCAGCGCCGCCCGGATCTGGCTCTCGGCGGCAGTGTCGTCGGCCCAATCGGCCGCCGCCCCAGCCAGGGCCGCGCGCGCCACGTCCGGCAGCCCGTCGTGCCAGGCCAGAAACTCGCCCTCGTCGCTGGTTTCGCCCAACACCCGCCGCCTCCGATCGTCCGCGCGCCACCCCGCAGTCGAAGCAAAAGCGGTGCCAGTCGGCAATCCTTTGTTTTGCCGCGAAAACCGGAACCACAGTGACGCACCCTGTCGGAAACCCGACGAAACCCCTGTCAGCTCGGTGGATCTGTTGATCGGACGGTCGAGATGTCCCCCCGGCGCCGGCTACCAGCCGAACGCAATGAAGAGCACGAACAGTTCGGAGACGAAACCAATCAGCAGGGCCGCCTGCATCAGCTGCTTGCGGACGGTGGTCCGGCCGTTGTTGGTCACGATGCTCCGGGCTTCGGCGGCAACCTGATCCGGCAGCGTCGTCACTCGATGAGGTTCGAAGCCAAACCCGTGGCCATAATGGACCGCGGCGTTCGCATGAATGCTCATGATGGTCTCCCCTGCGCTGGTATCGGCATTTACACTGGTACTTTCGGCCGACATCTGCGAATAACCTGTTAATCGGGAAGCCCCGCGACAATAGGTCACAGAAAAAAAACAATAATTAGCCTGAAAGGACGACTCTATACTTTAGTCGTTGATTTAGCAAATTACCGTAACCCATTGGCAACACAAGAATGTCGCCAGGCCCGTCCAGGGCGGCATCCGAGGCGCGGCAGGCCGCCGAAACACCGTAAATGTCAGGTAACGCCGCGGTGAGACAGGATATCGAGGGTGGTGACCATGCGGATGAGATCGGAGAGGGCTTCAGCCCCCATCTTTTCCATCATGTGCGCCCGGTGGATTTCCACGGTGCGGGTGCTGACCCCCAGCCGCCCGGCGATCACCTTGTTGGAAACCCCGGTCGCGACCAGATCCAAGACCTCGCGCTCGCGCCGGCTCAACTGGTCGATGCGCTCGCGGATGCCACGAACGACCTCCGAGGACAGGCCGCCCTGGTCGCGCTGGGCCACGACCTGCCGGATGCGCTCCAGCAAAACCACGTTGTCATAGGGCTTTTCAATAAAGTCGGCGGCGCCCGCCTTCATCGCGGCCACCGCGGTCGGCACGTCGCCATGGGCGGTGATGATGATCACCGGCAGATCCGGTGAGGTTTCCCGCAACCGCTCCAGCATCTCGATGCCCGACATGCCGCGCATGCAGACATCGGCAATCACGCAGCAACTGCCCTTAGGATCGAAACCGGCCAGAAACGCCTCGGCGGAGGCAAAGGCCACCGGCCGGTAGCCCTTGATCAGAACCAGCATGCTGAGCGAATCACGGACGGCGTCGTCGTCGTCAACGATGCAAATGCCATCGGTCATGAAACATCCCTTTCTGTCGACGCGATCGGCAGGGTGAAGCGGAACACAGCCCCACCGCTCTGACCCGGCTCAAACCACAGCCGGCCCGAATGCGCCTCGATGATCGAGCGACTGATCGACAATCCCAGCCCCATGCCGCTGGCCTTGACGGTGTGAAAGGGCGTGAACAGGGTGCCCCTTGCCTCGACCGACAGTCCCGGCCCGTTGTCGGCCACCGTCACCGTAACCTCGCCGGGGTCACCATCGGCGATGTGAGCCTGAACGCTGATCGTCGGCGCGGCGGTTCCGGCCTCGACCATGGCATCGATGCCGTTGCGGATCAGGTTGTGCAACACCTGCTGAATCTGAACCCGGTCGACCAGAACGGTCGGCAACCCGGCGGGAATCGAGACCCGGACGGCAACCCCGGCCTTGCGAATGTCGCTGGCGATCAGAGTCACGGCCTCGTCGGCCACCTTGTCCAGCGCATTGGCGGTCGGCATGCCGTCGCCCTGGCTCAGGAAGCGGCGCAGGTGACGAATGATCTCGCTCGACCGCTTGGCCTGACGCGCGACCTTGCCCAGTGTTTCGGTCAGCAGTTCGCGCTGACCGCCGTCTGCGGCAAGGGCCTGACAGACGCCGATGTAGTTGACGATCGCGGTGAGAGGTTGGTTGATCTCGTGTGCCATCACCGCGGCCAGTTCTCCGGTGATCGAGCGGCGCGAGACCAGCGTCAGTTCCGCCTGCTTGCCGGCCAACTCCGCTTCCTGGCTCTTGCGGTCGCTGATGTCGCGGGCCATCAGAGCCATCATCGGTCCGCTCTCCTGATGGGTCCAGTCCAACGCCACTTCCACCGGAACCAGACGGCCATCCCGACGCTGGGCATGAGTCTCGACCACGCATCGCGGCCTCACCTGAACCAGATCCAGTTCCGGCAGCAAGGCGTCGAGCTTCAAGCCGGCCCCGCCATCCCGTTCCAGACCGAACAGCCAGACCGCGGCGGGGTTGAGCGACCGCACCCGGCCGTCGCCGTGAACCGTGACCATGGCGTCGGGCACAACATCGAACACCGACATCAGCGAAGCCTTGCTGTCGCGCAGGACCGCCTGCAGCCGCTGCCGCTCCGCCACCACCGTCCCCAGCAGCAGTCCGGTCAGAACCTGTGTGATGACCATCAGATGGGTGGTGCCATAGTCGCCGGGAGGATGGGCCGCGACCAGACTGATGGTGCCGAAGAGGGCAACCTGGGTAATGAAAACCACCAGCGCGGCGCCGACCAGACCATCGGTAACCGAAACCCAGACCATCGGGATAAACAACAGATAAAAGGTCTTGAATTCGTCGATTTCCGGCCAGCCGAACAGCACCGCCGCAATCGCCGCCACCAGAATGGCCTGGACGGCATTGACCGTGGACAGCCGGGACGGCGGATCGTTGGGTCCATGCCAGTCCTCAATGATGGCGAGGCAGGGAAAGACCGTCAGGATGCCGATGAAGTCGCCGACGAAACGGCGGAACCAGATCAGCACAAATTCGGTCCAGGCCCCGCCGCCAACCTTGCCCATGGCAACATCGTAGGTCAGCGACATCAGCAGCGCCGCCCCGACGGCAACGGCGATAAAGGTCAGGGTCCGCCGCAGCGACGGTTCGGCAAATTCGAATTTCAGCGGTCGCCGGAAGGCGATCCAGGCCAGCAGTGCCGAGATCATCACCACCGCATCGGCCCACAGCACCGTCGGCAGCGCGGCATCGCCCTGGCGGATCACGAGGTCGCAGAACAGGCGGGCGCCAAACAGCAAGGGCAGGCCCTTCCAGCCCCACCGGAACAGCACGAACAGGCCGAGCCCAGAAAGCGGCGTCCACGAGGTGACGCTGGCGGCCTGATGAGGATGGGGAAAGCTGATCCAGTCCAGCAGCACATATGCCGGAAAGAGCAGGATCAGAAATCGGTGCGTCCTGGTGGCGCGGGAGATGGTTTCGGGCAAGCAGCCCCCTTTCCGGACCATGAGGGAAGTATGCCTCAACGGTCTGACACGTCTACCTGGGAGACTACCTATATCATCGCGGGCCGACGAAGTCACCGGCGGGCGCCGGGATCACGGGGGGCAGCGCGGCAAGCCCCTGTTCGGCCAGCACATAATGTGGTGCCAGCCTCAGCGCCTGCTCGAACCAGCCACGCGCTGCCGCCGGCTGGCCCTGGCGCAGCAGCGCCCAGCCCAACCCGGCCTTGGGCGCGGCAAATTCCCGGCCCTGGTGATAGCGATCGAGGCGCTGAAAGGTCGCCGCCGCGGCTTGGTACTTGCCGGTGAAATAATGAGCCCAACCGAGATTGCTGAGGGCCTCACTGCCCCAACTCCAGCCCGGCTGGCTGGGGGGAAGGGCCGACGCATGGCCGAGGTAGGCCCGGACCGCGCCGGCATAGTCCTTGCGGACAAAGCGGACCGCGGCACGGGCGAGGCGGGCGCGGACATAGGCCCGGTTGATCGCGATCGCGCGGACGAACAGCCGGTCGGCGGCGTCGCTATGGCCAAGCGCGAGTTCGGCCTCGCCCTGGCCAAGCAGGGCCTCCTCCCGGGGAGCGCAGCGCAGCGCCGCGGCGTCCTGAAACCAGCCCAGCGCCAGCAACGGATACCCGGCATAAAGGTTGCTCCAGGCCGCCATCAGCTTGGACGGGCAGTCGCCGGCCGCCGCCTGAGGGAAAAGCAGAATGCGCGCCGACACAAAATCGGCCCGGCGATAGAAGCGAACCCCGGCACCGGCCAGCCAGCGGCTTGCCGCCGGCGACGCGCCGACGACCAGTGTCACCAGCTCCGGCACCGGCAAGGCCTCGGGTGACAGCGCCAGCGCCCGGGCCAGCGCCTGATCGGCGTCCGCCTCCCGGCCGGCCGCCGCCAGTCCCAGAGCCTGAACCAAAGGATAATAGGGCTGGTCGGGCGCCTGCGCCGCCAGCGCCACGGCCACCGGCACGGCGCGAAGCGGCTCCTGGGACAACAGATAAGTCCGGATCAGCGCCGGGGCCGCCGACAGGGCGCCATACTCGTCCCATACCGTTTGCAGTGTAGCCGCAGCGCCGTCGCTATCGCCCTGGCGCGCCTGGAGATCCGCCAGCGCCAGCAGAACGTCCCGATGCCCCGGGTAGGCCGCCGACGCCGTCGCCCGGCGCAAGAAGGTCAACCCGGCGGCGGTGTCACCCCGATCCAGCGCCAGCAGGCCGAGACCATAATTGGCATCGGCGGCAATGGAGCCGATGAAGGTGTAATCGGCCCTCTTGTAGCGCCCGCGCCTGAAGGCGTCTTTGTGGCGATGGCCCTCCACCCAGGCCCGTTCCCACTGGAACCGGGCTTGAGCGGTGGCCAGATCCCGACGGAACCAAGCGAGCCAGGCGCCAAACTGGACGGTTTCGACCGCACCGGCATCCAGGGCCTCGGCCTGCTGGTAGACCGAGAGCGCATCGTCGAACCGCCCCAGCTTCAGCAGCGACCAGCCATAGAGATTTGCGTACCGATTGCTGGCGGGAGCCCGCTGGAAGGCGTGGCCGGCATAACGCTGCGCCCGCTGGTAATCGCCGCCGGCGAACGCCTCCCGCGCGATCTCAAAGGCTCCGGCGGCGTCGACCGTGATGGCTTCGGTGGCAGCGCCGGCAACCGGCAGGGCCTCCTTCGCCAGGAGTGGCGAGCCCTCCAAAAAAATCAGAAAACAAAACAGCACGACCAAGAAGATTTTCATCGTTCATCTCCTCAGCCCGGGGTGCACCGCAGTCGTATCCAATTCTAGTTTGGCTTGGACTTGAGAAAGCGTCGGGCAACGACGTTTTCCGGATCAAGAATCAACGCATCGCCAAAAAGGCTCGCCGCCGCCGCCGCATCACCCTGATCACTTCGAAGAGTGGCGAGTTCAACCAGAAACAGGACATCGGTGGGAAACAGAGTCAGCATGTCGCGCGCCACCCGCTCGGCCTGATCGAGCTTGCCCTGGAGGTGCAGCAACCCGACCAGCCGCAGATTACCATAGTAGTTGAAACGATCGACCGCCAGAATTTGCTGAACGATGATCAGAGCTTCGTTGACCCGGCCCAGCCCGAGCAGCGGGTTGATCAGGCCCAGCCGGGCCTCGAGCGAGGCCGGTGCGGCATCAAGGGCCTTGCGGTAACAGGTGATGGCGTTGGCATAGCCGGCCCGCAGATAATAAAGCCAGCCCAACCTCAGATTGACCGTGTACCCGAGAGGATAGGCGTCGGCAACCGGAACCAGCGCCTTGATGGCGTCGTCGTAGGCCTGGGTCCGTTCATAGCCGTAGGAACGATAGTAGGCGGCCTGGATCTCGTCTGTGGTGAGGGCAAGGGCCGGCATCGCGGCAAACAGCAGCAGAGCCGAACCGGCCGCCATCAAGGCACGCATCATGACACGCCCTCTTTATTTTGAACCGCCAGAATACAACGCCACTTTGTCACCACGAACCAGTTCCTTTACCTTCTTTAATTCCAGATCATCAACCTTAATCGATTTGAATCCAACGCCGTCTTCAAATTTTACGGATACCGAGCGACGAAGCCTTAACAAGGGATAGGAGACGATGCCGCTGATCTCGCGCCGCCCGATGCGCCGCAGGTCAACGCGGATATCGGCAACGTCGGGGATCACAGAGGCTACCAGCAGCAGCAAGTCCTTGACTATACCGGAAAACAGAATCCCGATCGGCAGATGGTCGCTCCAGCGCAGGCCATCCCGAACCGCGAGCGGCAACCGTGGCAGTGCCATGAACAGTGCCCGAAGATAGGGATCGTCACCAGCGAGGCTATAAATATAAAATGTACCCTGCTGGGTGCCGATGAATAACTTTCCCCGCCCGGAGTCAAGAAAGACCGTGCCGTCAGCCGCGCTGCGCACGACGAAATTCAGCTCGCCGATCCGGCGGCCTGCCCGGAACACTTCGTAACGATGACGGTCGTCGAGCAGAAAAGTTACGCAGGCCTCCTGCTCCTTGTCGGGAAAGCAGGGTTCGACTTCCTCGCCTTCGACGGTCGGCTCATTGGCCCGGTACTTGCCGCCCGAGAGGTAGCTGACGAAGCCAAAGGGCAGCGTCGCCGCCCCGACCCGGTCACTGACCTGAACCTGAATGTGGATGTGGGGTTGTGGCGAATAGCCGGAATTGCCGCAGCGGCCAAGCAGTGTCCCGCACTCGACCCAATCGCCTTCGACGACTCGGATCGAGCCCTGAGCAAAATGGGCAAGGCAGATGAAACTGCCCCAAACGTCCTGGATGATGACCAGATTGCCCCAGCGATGGCCGGACTCAACCTGGCCGACCGGATTGTCGGGCAGCGACTTCTCAACCTTCAGCACCCGGCCGCGCACCGGCGACAGCACCGGCTTGTTGTAGGCATGATAGTCGGTCAGACTCTTGCCCTCGCCGATGTGGGTCCGGCCTTCGGCACCAAGAATGACGAAGTCATAGGCGTGGCGCTGGGCACCCTGATGGGTCCAGCGGCCGTCACAGCCCTGCCAGACCATCCAGCGGCCGGCAAAGGGCAGAGTCACTGCGATCGCGGTGCCCCGGTAGCGCCTGACGTCGGAGAGGTAATAGTCCAGGGTCTCTTCAGGAGTCGGGCGGATAAAGCGGGCCATACGGGGAAAGCCGGTCGAGCCGAGAACATAAAGAAACAGCAGCGTGGTCAGGATATAGGTCGGAGTGTTGAGCGGCAGCACAAAGCCCGAAACCCCGAAACCCGACCAGAACACTTTGAAAGCCTCAAGCACGATCGCCGAGACCAGCACCCCGACCAGCGCCACAGCATAGGACCAGCGCGACGGCACCAGAAACACCCCGCCCAAGGCCATGGCGATCAGAATGAAATTGAAGTGGCTGACGTCCCGGAAGGCAACGTCGAACGAACCGGCGAGCAGGGCAACGAACGCGGTGCCGGTGTAGTACCCAGCGATCGAGAGCAGGACCAGAATGCGCGACGCCGCCGCCAGCACCAGCGTGAACAGCAGGCCGGGCAGAACGTCGGGCAGAAACAGGATCGTGCCCATGCTCTTGAGAAAGCCGGTGATCGCCAGCGGCAGGTAGGGGTCGAGGTCGGAATGGGGGCGGTTGTAGAGCCCCGAAATGTAAAGGTTGGGAAAGCGTGCCGCCGCCAGATAGGTGGCCCAGGTTACCAAAGTAAACGGCACGCCGAAAACCGGCAGCTTGAGATAGATCGTGAACAGGCTGTTGAGGGTCAGCGTCGCGACGAAGGCCAGAATCCCGGCCACGACCACGAACGCCAGGGTCAGCGCCGTGACCTTGAACAGATAGCCGATGGCCAGCCCGACCAGCAGGGCATTATAGGTATAAAATCCCGAGGCGAGAAAACCACGGTCGATGGCAATGAAGCGGGCGAAGGCATAGGCGGCCATCACCGCCACCAGTCCGGCGATGGCAGCGTTGGGATTGAGAAAGGTGATCGCCATCACCATCGCCCCGACGCTGCGCCCCCGCAAAAAGAAGACTTCGGAATAGCTGCACAGAATGGCATCGCCATAACTGCGCACCCGCTCCCGCACGTCATCCCAGGATACCGTGATCATACCAAGTGCTTTCAAGCGCCCACCCGGGCATCGTTCGTTATTGGCTGCATTGAGTCATTCCGCCCATTCGTCAGCGATTCAGCCTGAGCCGATCGGGCAGACGCTCGCGGCGTTGCAAATCCGTCAGATCCTCGGCCTCCCGAATGATGTCGACCGCCTGGTTTTCGTCGATCATCACCACCGCCGGCCGGTATTCGATGAACTGCATCCACTGGGTGACGCTGTAGGCCCCGACCGGCGACAGAACCAGCCGGGTGCCCCGGGGCAAGGGCGGCAGCAGGAGCCCTTCGTCGACGACATCAATGTTCATGCACAGCGGGCCATAGAGCACCGTCGGTTCATTGATGCCCTCGACCTCGCGCTCGACCTCGATGGTAAACTTGTACCAGGCCGTGGTGTAGAGCAGATTGATCCCGGCATCCAGGACATACGCCCGCCGGCCGTCGGGCAGGCGCTTGGCGGCGCCGATGGTGGTGATCAGCGCCCCCGCCTCATCGACGATCGCCCGTCCCGATTCCAGGATCAGGCGCGGAAAATCGCCGGGACGCAACTGCATGAACAAGGCTTCGGTAATTTTCTCAGCATAGGTTTCGATCGGGTCCAGCGCCATCTCGGGCGGCAGGTAACTGCCCTTGAGCCGGCTTTTCGAGGGGAAGCCGCCGCCGAGATCAAGATATTCGATATCAAAGCCCAATTCGTCCTTAAGCCGGTAGCCGAGGGTCACCAGCTTTTCCACCGCGACACCGTAGGCATCGGGCTTCATGATGTATGTGCCGATATGGCAATGCAAACCGTTGATGATCAGCTTCTTGCGCTTGCGGATGCGCGCTGCGACCTCGAACGCATGACCGGAATCGAGGTTAAGACCGAAGCGCGACCATTGGGGCTGGATGCCGGTGTCGAGATTGAGCCTGAGGCCGACCCGGATTTCGCGCCCGAGAGTCTCCGCCAGCGCCTCCAGATCGGCAACCTCGTCAAGGTGATCGACGTGAATCTGCGCGCCTTCGCGCACCGCCCGTTCCAGGGACGCCGCGCTCTTGTGCGGGCCGTTGTAAATGATATTGGAGCCCGGAACGCCGAGGGCACGCGCCATCTCGTATTCCATCTCCGAGACCACCTCGGCCAGCGCCCCTTCCTGGTGGCAGACGGCACAAATCGCCGCAAGGTAGTTGGTCTTGTAGGACCAGCCGAAGACGACGTTGGGATAACGGGTGGTGAAGGCGTCCCGGACCTCGCGGTAGCGCCGCCGCAACGTCGATTCCGAAAACACGAACAACGGTGAGCCAAAGCGCCGCACCAAGTCCGCGACCGGCACGCCGTCGATCTCGTCGCGGGCCTTGCGCGCCACATTGGGACTGCTGCCCAGGTTATTCATCAAACCCGCGTGCAGCTTTTGAATCACCGGCGGCTGGTAGGGGGCACGCATCAGGTTTCTCCCCTGGTGACCATTTTTTGAAACGTGACCATATCGGTAACCTGCTCCCCGATCGAACGCAGATAGAGTCGCCCGGCCTGATAAGGCCCGGCCACGACTGGCGGCAAGCCGAGGGCGGCGCGCAGCATCGCCGCCGGCAGATTGACCCCGACCAGGGTGGCGAAATAGACCCAGGCCGGAAAGCGCGGGTTGATCTCGATCAGGTAGGTTTTCTCACCATCCGCGATGCACTCCAGCTCAAAGGCGCCGCGCCAGCGATAGACCGCCATGAACCGCCGGGCCGCCTCGATCATCGCCTCGTTGCGCACGGTCACCCCGGTCCAGATCTTGCCAAGGGAGGTCGTTCCGATCTTTTTCAGGCCGACCTGACCCAGGCTGCCGCCCGCACCGTCGCCGACCGCGATCAGATTGAGTTCCTCACCGCACACCGTCTCCTGAACGATGATCGGGTAGCCCCATTGGGCGAGCATGGCATGAAAGCCGTCGATCGCCTCCTGGGTCGAATACGCGCGTACCGCGTTGTAATGGGTGCCCTTGACCACCACCGGCAGAGTCAGCTCTTCGAGGGCCCGGGTCAGCGCCTCGAACGACGAGACCACCCTAGTCTTGGGCAGATGCAGGCCGATGGCCTGGGCCACCTCGACCAGCCGGTCCTTGCCGCGCAGGCGGAACTGCTCGGCGGTGGGCAGGACGGTGCCGATCCCCTCGTCGGCCAGGACTTGTTCGATCCGGGCGTAGAGCGGCAGTTCGATATCGAGGCAAGGAATGATGAAATCGAGCCCGGCGGCCGCCTTAATGTGACGAAGCCGCTCCAGCAACGCCTCGGGACCGGATGACGAATAGGGAATGATGAACGCCCGGTCGATCACGCCGTCGAGATAGATTCCGGTTTCCAGCGCGTCATAGGCCAAGCCGACAACCCGAACCCTGAGGTCAGGAGCCGCCTTGAGAGACCGCGCAACCCCTACCCCCGGGCCGGGGTTGTCCGAGGAGTTGATTCCGGTAATTCCGACGACGATTTCCGTCATCGACTCTTCCTCTACTGCAAAATTTTTAAAATCCTAAGATGAAGCATGAAATCGATTACATCGAATTCGGCATCATTACTATCAACCTCAAAAGTCCTTGAGAGTTCTTTCGATATCTCTTGCTGAGACTTGCCATCCTTAAGAGCACTCAGGACGATCGATCCCGTTTTGTTACACCGGAATGATTCGCCCGTGGTCGGATCAAAAACAAACCCGTCCTCGTTTACCGCGAGTTGTGTCAGCCGTGACATCGCCTCTACCCTTTTTCGCCGGCACGCCAGACTGTTCGAGCGCCACCCTGGCGACACTCGGCCGCGTGCGGCAAAGCGTGTCAATCCGCTTCTGGTCGACGGCGGGACACCGCACCCGTTCCCTACCCATTACCAGTCCGGCGGATTTCGTTCAATCGAATCCAACGCCGGGCGCGTCACGGCCCGGTGGCCGACGTTGTAACCTTGTCACAAATCTGCCGGGTTTCCGCTGATCGTCTCTTTTCGACTTGCGCCGTTCCCGTCGGACCGCGCTTTTATAGCGAGATGATCACAGGCTCCGGCGCATCTATGGCAGGGGGGGCGGTCAGCCAGAGCGGCTGCAGTCAAGGCCGTGCCCGACCGGACCGCCAGGCCATATTCTTGAGGGACACCACCGGCCATGGCCATGAAAAGGTTTCTGCTCGCAGCCTGCGGGACCGCCGCGCTTCTGGCCGGTCCCGGCCGCGCCGCGGCGGAGACGGCGGCAAACGGATTTTCGGTCAGGATCAGCGGCGACGCCTCATTCTCGGTACTCGCGATCAAACAGAGCTATGATTCGGCCAACGGCAACACCAGCAACACCGACTTCACCAATCTGACCCACCTCCTGATCACGCCGAGCGCAACCGCGGATAACGGCACGGAGTACGGGGCGAACCTGCGCATCAACGCCTGGGTGTCCGACGGCACGATCGAGGCCGATCAGGCCTACCTTTTCGCGGATGGCGGCTGGGGCCGGATCGAGGCCGGTCTGGTTCCGAATCCCAACAGTCAGTATGGCGTGACCGCGCCGAGCGGTTTCGGCACCGGGGGCGTCATCGGCGACTGGGCGGAAGGCTCCGGAATCAATACCTCCGTCAACAACCAGACCACCTTCCTCGAGGCGGTTTTCGGTGGCGGCTACAACAACATCACGAAAAGCAGCTGGGCGACCAGGATCACCTACATCACGCCCAGGATTCTGACCCAGGCCGATGAATTTACCGGCTTGATGGGATATCTCTCGTATGCGCCCCAAAATGTCAGCGTCAACACCGATGTCAGCCGGACCTACCGCCTGACCACGGCAGCGGCCAGTGCGGCGGCAAGAAACGATTTCTGCAGCCAGCAGGGGGCCAGCCCGGCGGTCGGCTGCTACTACAAGAACATCGCCGAGGCCGGCTTCCGGTATGATGGCGTGTTCGACGGAATCAGCGTCATCGCCGGCGCCGCTTATGAGCGCGGCGAGGCTCCCACCAGCAACGGCGCCAACCCCGGCGGCTATCATCCGCTGTCGGCTTATCAGGCGGGGCTCCAACTGGGCTATGCCGGGCTGTTGATCGGGGGCAGTTACCTCAATGCCGGCAAGTCGGCCTATTCGCGCAGTCCCGCCCTGATCCTCGAGGATCAGTCGACGATCACCGCCGGTGTTTCCTACGAAACCGGCCCGGTGGTGATCGGCTTCAATTACGCCCACGGCCAGGACGCGGGCGACCCGGGCGTCGCCGGCAAGCGCACCGCCGACCTGTTTTCGGTCGGCCTGACCTACAGCATCGCCCCCGGCTTCATCACGGCGATCGAGTATCTGCGCAGTCTCAGCCATAACGAGGCCGGCTTCGCGAACGACGCCTTCGGCAACGACGCCCAGGGAACCGCGGCAGTCACCGGATTCGGCAGCGGCAACGCCAGCATGATCGTGTGGAAGACCACCATCACCTTCTGACCCGCCCGACCCCGGTGGACACCTGACTGCGGACAGCCGCTGACCGGCCGCCTGGCCAGCCCGCGGCCTTAGGTGATTACGTAGGTCCTCGGGAATTACCTAGGCCGCCGGCCCGAAATCCGCCGATTGGCAGGGCACTTTTAGGTACCGGCCACGACTTACGCCGGCGCCCTCAGCTCCTCTAGGCTGACCGTCATCACAGCCGTCCTCTGCCCCCCCGCCGGTTCGGGCGCGCGGCGAGCGGCTCCGGGGCCGATTGCGAATGTCTCTGTTTTCGCTCTTGGCCTCACTTGCGGGTGACGGCGCCGACGAGACCAGGACGCGATGCCGTTACCAGAGTTGCGCTCGACCCTGAACTCCGGTGGAAGAATCCAATGTCCCAGCAGACCGCCCCCTCTCACCCCCTCCCGCAGCCGGTTGAAGCCGTGACTTCGGGCCTCCGAACCCCTCGCCATCCCTGGTCCCAGCAGGACCTGATCCGCCTGCGCCGTTTATGCCAGGAGGGTCTTGATGATGAGGAGATCGCCCGCCGCCTCGGCCGCACCCGCCGAGCGGTCAGAACCATGATCCTGCGACGCGAGAGCCGGCGCCTGCGCACGGCGCCCCGGCCCTGGAGCGAGACCGAGATCCAGACCATCATCCGTCTGCATGCCAGGGGAACGATCTGCTCGGTGATCGCCGCCGCCCTGCCCGGCCGGACGCCGATTGCGGTCTTCCGCAAGCTGTGCCGGATGGTCGGCCCCGCGCCTTCGATGCTGGCCAAGCATACCGCCCGCAGAGCGGCGAAACGATCCGGCCCACCGGCCGCGGCGCCTGCGCTCACGATCCGGCTTCACCCGGCCGCGCCGCCCTCGCAGCCGGTCCCGGCCACGATCGAGGCCATGGTGCGCTGGTTGCGGTCGAGGGATTACATCGTTCTGCATAAGGATGACGGCTGGCGGGTCGATCATCACTGCCTCAGTGACGACGACGCGCTGGTCCAGTTCGTCAACCTGCGGCGCGAACGGCTGCGCCTAGCGCCGTTCCTGCTCGAGGAGGCGCCGCCGATGCCGGCGGTGATCGCCTTTCATGCCGGTCACCACAGCCGGTGGAGCCGCGGCTGGACCAACCGCTAAAGTCCCCGGCCGGCCCGGGCGGGATGTCCGGGCGGGATGATCGCGGCCGGTTGCTATGGTATGGTGCGGCAACGGTATGGCTGCGCGAGAGACCCGGCGAGATGCTTCCTGCCCGAAACGCACGTCTCCTGATCCTGATCACGATCCTCGGGGCGATGCTGCTGTCGCTGGCGTTAAGGGCGCCGGAGCCGGGTCCGGGACCGGATCAAGCCGCCCGGACCACCCCCGCAGGCCCCGAAGACCGTGAGGATTTTTCATTCGCCATCGTGCCGCAGTTCGAGTCCCGCAAGCTGGCCGCGGTCTGGACGCCGATCATCCAGGCGGTGGCCGCCGAAGCTCATCTTCATCTGTCCCTGATTCCGACTCTGACGGTTCGCGAGTTCGAGCGCGGCGTCGCCGCCGGACGCTATGATTTCGTTTATGCCAACCCCTTTCATATCCTGCGGGAAAGCGGTCGCCAGGGCTACTTCCCGCTGGTGCGCGACACCGCCCCGCTGCGCGGCATTCTGGTCGTCCGCGCCGACAGCCCGGTGACAGGCCCGGCCGAACTGAAGGGCAAGGTGCTGGCGGTTCCTTCGCCCAACGCCGTCGCCGCCAGCCTGCTGCTGCGCTCCGACCTCGAGCACCTGTTCCATCTGGAGATGACCCTGCTCGACGCCAAGACCCATGGAGGCGCCTTTCTGGCCGTGGCCGGGCATAAGGCCGACGCCGGTGGTGGCGCCGACAACACCTTGAGAGAGTTGGACCCGCTGGTGCGCGGGGCGCTCAGGGTGATTTACACCACCCGTGAGATGCCGGCCCATGCCGTGGCGGCCCACCCGCGGGTTCCCGAAGCCGTCCGGGAGAGGCTGCGCCGAGCCCTGCTGACGCTGGCCGAGACCCCGGAGGGCCGGACGCTGCTGGCCCGGGTACCGATGAAACGGCCGGTCGCGGCTGCGAGCAGTGATTATCAGGTGATGGCCGACTGGGGGCTCGAGCGCTTCTGGATCGATGGCCCCGATTGACAAGAGGTGGAACAGATGCAAACAAAACAACGCCAAATAACCGAAGCAGCTGCCGCCCACCGAATTTGGGAGGAATCGCTAAGAACCGCAATCACCAGCGGCCGGATCGGGGGAATCGACATCTTGAAAATTGGCCGGGATGATCAGTGCACCTTTGGCAAATGGCTGAAACAGGATGATATTCATTCTATCATTCCGTCTCCGGAACAGTATCGGGAAATATGCACCCTGCATCAGCAGTTTCATCACTGCGTCGCTCACGTTCTTGAACTGCTAACCGAAGGCCGGCAAGCCGAAGCCAGCGCGATGATGGCAGCCGACGGCGCCTATACCCGAGCCTCCGAAACGCTGCTGGCGGCCCTCGCCGCGCTCGGCCCCCTGGTCTGAGATCACCGCCCGGCTCCTGATTCGGCGCCGCAACCCCATGCCATGCCCGGCAACAGCGGCCGGTTATCCTTCGGCGACCCGGTTGGCCGCGATTGCACTGACCGCCTGGCCCTCCATCGGCCGGGCGATCAGATAGCCCTGGGCGCCGTGACAGTGGCGCTGACGCAGATAGTCCATCTGACCCTGGGTTTCCACGCCTTCAGCAATCACGGTCAGGCCAAGATTGCGGCCGAGTTCCAGGATGGTGGCGACGATGGCCTGATCGGTGTGGTCGGTCTCGAGATCGATGACGAAGCTGCGATCGATCTTGAGGGTGTCGATCGGAAAGCGCTTGAGGTAGGCCAGCGACGAATAACCGATGCCGAAATCGTCGATTGCCACCCGGATGCCCAACCGCTTGAGGCCGTGCATCATCGCTACCGCGCGTTCGACATCGGTGATGATCGCGCCCTCGGTCAGTTCCAGTTCCAGCGCCCCGGTTTCGATTCCGGTCTCCTCCAGCACCTGGGCAACCAGGTCCAGCAGTTTGTCATCGTTGAACTGGAGCGGCGACAGATTGACCGCGACATAGCGGATCGTCGAACCGCTCTGCCGCCATTCCTGCATCTGGTAGCAGGCCAGTCGCAGGGTCCAGAGGCCGATGGTGCGGATAAGGCCGATCTTTTCGGCCAGCGGAATGAATTCACCGGGAAAAATCAGGCCCAGCGTCGGATGGCGCCAGCGGATCAGGGCCTCGGCGCTGGTGACCTCGCCGGTCTCGAGGTCGACCTTGGGCTGGTAGTGCAGCACGAACTCCTCATTGAGCAGCGCCCGGCGCAGATCGCTTTCAAGATTGAGCCCCGGGAAGCGCTCGTTGCGCATCCTACCGTCATAAAAACAGTATTGGTTGGGTTCCCCGCGCTTGGCATGAAACATCGCGGTGTCGGCATTGGTGATCAGCGTGTCGACGGTGGTGCCGTGGTCGGGGTAGTGTGCGATGCCGATGCTGGCGGTGCAAAAGACCTCGTGACCCAGAATGTCGAAGGGATCGCTGAAGGCATACCGCAGTTTCTCCGCGACATAGGCCGCCGCCGGCAATTCACCGATGTCGGAGGCGATGACCAGAAATTCATCGCCGCCGAGACGGCCAACGGTATCCGAGAGCCGCACCGAATTGCGCATCCGCTTGGCCGCCAGAGTCAGCAGCACATCGCCGGCATGGTGGCCGAACTGATCGTTGACCGGCTTGAAGCGGTCGAGATCGATGTAATAGACCGCAACCCTGGCCCTGTTGTCCCGCGCCCGCGCCAGTTCCTGTTCCAGCCGCGATTGCAAGAGCGCGCGATTAGGCAGACCGGTCAGGGTGTCATAGTTGGCGTGAAACTTGAGCTTTTCCTCAATCTGCTTGCGCTGGGTGATATCGGTGCAGACCAGCACAAAATGCCGGGCCTTGATATCATCGTCCTGAGCCACCGCCATCGACAGCCAGGCCAGAAACGAATCCCCGCTCTTGCGCCGCAACCGCTGCTCGCCCTGCCACTGGGCGTTCTTTTGGGCCTGATCCCAGATTTTCCCGATCACGCCCTCGCTCTCATCGGAGAGAATCGCCAGCACCAGCGACTGACCGATCAGTTCCCCGGCCTCGTAGCCGGTAATCTTCGAAAAGGCGGGATTGATCCAGCGCACCCTGAGGTCGGCGTCGGTGATCACGACCCCTTCGGCAACACTGACAAAGGCCGCGACCAGCAGACGCATGGCCTCCTCGGCCTGCTTCTGCGCCGTGATATCGGTGACCGTGCCCTCGTAATAGAGGATCGCGCCGCCGCTATCGCGCACACAGCGGGCATGTTCGCGAATCCAGATCCGGCTGCCGTCGCGCCGATAGATTTCGGCATCGAAATCGGCAATTTCGTCCGCTGCAACGATGGCAGAGGCGAAATCATCACGCCGGGTCGGGTCGACATAAAGCTGATCACCAATATCCCGATAGGTGTCGATCAGCTCCGCGGCGCTGTCGAATCCATAAATACGTGCCAGAGCATCGTTAACCAGACTGTATTGGCCGGTGACCGTGGTTCGGTACATCCCAACCACCGAACACTCAAAAAAATTTCGATAAATGTCGGAATTAATCGAGTTGCAATGAGTCTTATCCATGGTGAACCAGTACATATCCATTTCAAGTGAACATCAGATAACGAAAGTTCATCGTCGTTTGTCAAGGGTCAGCTTACCACGCGATTACCAACAGGCAAACGCCCTGCTTGCTGCCGCCCTGGTGTGGCATTTCTATAAAAAGCAAAACCTATGCAATTAGCGCGCCAGAGAGTGGCGGCCTTTGCAATCGTGGCGATGGCTAACCGGAAGCCGGCCTCTGTTCAAAATCTGCGCAGACCCTGCTGATTTTCTGCCCGCCGCTGGCACGGCCGGGCCAGGGCGCGAAAGGCCGGGAATAGGACGGCCCCGGGCGCTGTTGGTCTGGCATCGGGCGGTGATCTCCGCCTTTTCCCTGAGCCTTCGGAACAGTGCCATGAACAGTCCCAGACGGTCGATGCGGTCGGCGGTGGTTGCCACGGTGATGCTGGCGGTGGCCGGCGGACAGGCGGCGTTGTGGGCATGGTCGCTCGCGCCGACCCCGCTCGGCGCCGATGCCGGTCGCCTCGAATCGGTCTCCTATTCGCCGTCTGGCCGCGACTACGATCCCGCCGCGGCCTCGGTACCGGCCGAGCGCATCGCCGGCGACATGGCGGCGATCGCCGCGTTTGCCGACGGCGTGCGCACCTACTCGGCGCTGGGCGCGCCCGGGCAGGTGCCGGCGCTGGCCGCCGAGCGCGGGCTCAAGGTCTCCCTCGGCATCTGGATCGGCAGCGACGCCGCGCGCAATGAGAAGGAAATCGAGCGCGGCATCGCGCTGGCCCGGCAGGTCCGCGCCGTCACCCGCGTCATCGTCGGCAACGAAGCACTGCTGCGTGGCGAGACCACCGACGCCAGTCTCGCCCGCACCATCAAGCGGGTGCGGGACGCCCTGCCCCGCCGGATCAAGGTCGGTACCGCCGATGTCTGGTCGGAAATGGTCAAGGCCAGGGAGACGGCCAAGGTTTCCGACTTTCTCGGCGTCCACGTTCTGCCCTACTGGGAAGGCGTGCCCGCAGAAAAGGCGCTCGACTGGATCCGGGCGCGCCTCCAGACCGTGCAGGCCGCCCAACCCGGCAAGCCGCTGTTTGTCGGCGAAATCGGCTGGCCCAGCGCCGGCGGCAACTTCCACGGCGCCTTCCCTTCGCGTGAGGCTCAGGCCGCGATCGTCCGCGGCTTCGCGAGCGAGGCCGCCCGCCAGGGCCTGCGCTATAACATCGTCGAAGCCTTTGACGGCCTCTGGAAAACCGCGATCGAAGGGGCGCCGGGACCGAACTGGGGCATCCTCGACGCCGACCGGACGCCGAAATGGCCGCTGACCGGCGCCGTGCCGGCGCCGGTCGCCGACAAGACCGGCGCCGTGGTTGCGGTGGTGATCGGACTGCTGCTGTCGTTCGCGGTCGGTACCGGCCGCCGCTCCGGCCCCGGCTTCGCGCTGGTCACCGCGCTGGCCGCCAACCTGATCGGCGCCGCGGCCGGTCTCGCGGTTGCCGGCGCGCTCGGTGAATACCTGACTCCGGCCTCGGTGACTACCTGGGGCTCGGCCTTCCTCCTCGGAACGCTGATGCTGGGCGTAACCTTCGCTGACCTTACCGACGTCCTGCGTCGGCTCCTGACCGGGCGGGCACCGGCGCTGCTGCCCCGGACCCGGCCCGACACCGGCCACCGGCCCTTCGTCTCGATTCACGTCGCCGCCTGCCGCGAGCGGCCCGAGGTGCTGGGCGAAACCCTGCGTTCACTGGCCCGGCTCGACTATCCGGCCTTCGAGGTCGTGGTGCTGATCAACAATACCGAGGACGAGGCCCTGGTGCGCCCGATCGAGACGCTCTGCACCGATCTCGGCGCGCGCTTCAAGTTCCACTGGTACAAAAAAATCAGCGGCTTCAAGGCCGGCGCCCTCAACGCCGCCCTTCGCCACACCGCACCCGGGGCCGAAGTGATCGCCGTGCTCGACGCCGACTATACCGTAGCCGCCGACTGGCTGGCCAAGCTGGCGCCGGTGTTCGCCGACCCCGGCATCGGCATCGTCCAGGCGCCCCAGGAGCACCGCGACGGCCACGAGAGTGCGCTAAAATCAGCGATGACCGCCGAATACCGGCCGTTCTTCGACGTTGGCATGCAGGAAGGGCTGCTCTCTCAGGCCTTCATCTGCCACGGCACCATGATCATGCTGCGCCGGGCCGCCATGGAGCGGGTCGGCGGCTGGTCGGAGGCCGGCATCTGTGAGGATACCGAGCTTGGCCTGCGCATCCTTGCCGCCGGCTGGCGCGCCGCCTACACCGACGAGCGCCTGGGCTCCGGTCTCGCCCCCGACAATTTCATGCAGTTCCGCAAGCAGCGCGACCGCTGGGTCTTCGGCAGCACCCAGATTCTGCGCGCCCACTGGCGCAAGTTCCTGCCCGGCTCGCCCAGCCTCAGCACCGCCCAGAAGCTCGGCTATCTCGGCAACTGGGTGCGCTGGTGGTCGGACGCGGTCGGGCTGATCGCGGCATTCGCCGCCGTAACCTGGACCTTCGCCTCGCTGCTGCTGCCGCTGCATCTGCCGCCCCTGGAGGCCACCGCCGCCGTGCTGGCCGCGCTGGTCTGGCGCGCTGGCGCCAGCCTCCTCGCCTCGCGCTGGGCCGCCGGCAACAGTTGGGGGCAGTCGCTCGGCGCCTCGGCGGTGGGCATGGCGCTGTCAACCACCGTGGCCCTGGCAGCGCTGCGCGGTCTGGTCCGCAGCCGGGACACCTTCCGGGTCACCGCCAAGGGCGGCACCCGCAGCACCGGCCGCTTCTGCGCGGTGCCCGAGGCGGTGCTGGCGACGGCGCTGGTCGCGGCCTCGCTCACCGCGGCCCTCGACAACCCCACCGGCACAGTGTCGCTCGCGCTCTGGTCGGTCCTGCTCGCCGCGATGGCGGTGCCGAACCTGATCGCGACCGGCTTCGCCCTCGGCGACCTTCTGCCGGCGCGACCGGTCGAGGCTCTGCCGACGCCCAGTGCCGTCATCCGGCCGGCACTGGGCTGAGCCGGCCCGTGATCCCGCGCGCCCTACTTTTCCTTGGTTTTGCGCAACGAGTCGAGGGCGAACGGGATCTTGTTGAGCTGATTGATATCCACCGGACCCGCCCCGGGCGGTCCCAGAGCCGGGGCGGAAATCGCGGGTCTGCCGAGACCGCCGGGCAGCGCGGACGAGGCGGTGGTGGTGGGTGGTTCGGCGGGCGGGGCGCTTCCGACCGCGCCGGTTCTGGCCGGCGGGGAAGCCGGCGGCGGCGCCGAAGCCGGAGCTTGTCCCGAAGCCGGCGCCCCCGTGCCCCGCGGCGTCTCGAGCCCCGGCGCCGGCAGAGTGCGATCGGAGCCGACATCGAGAATCAGCGGCAGGCCGCCGGTACCGGCATTGCCGACCACCACCACCTTGGAGTTCGGCGACTGGGCCAGTGCCAGCGTCGCCTCGATCGAGCGCCAGCGCAGGAAGTTCTCGGTCAGGCTGGAACGCACGGTTTCCTGATAGGTCCGAATGCCCTCGGCCTCAATCTGCTTGCGGCTGCTTTCCGATTGCTCTCTTTGCAGGCGAAACTGGTATTCCTGAGCCAGTTGGTCCTGGTTGATCTTCCGCTCGATCGCGGCGACAACCTCCTCGGGCAGGGCGACATTGCGGACCAGAATATCCTGAACCATGATGTAGCCGGTGACCGCGGCCGGCGTGACGACGGCGCCGCGCTCGGTGCCGACGTAGCGGACATGGGACATGCGGTCGGCCACCTGCTCATAGGTTTCCGACTGAATCTTCTGGCGCCGCTGGGCATAGAGTTCGTCGGCCTTGTAGCGGGAGATGATCTCACGGGCCACCGAATCGATTTCCGGGGCGAGCAGGACGTTGATGTAGCTGGGTCCGACATGTTTGTGCAATTCGGCCAGACTGTCGGCGATCGGCCGGAAGCGCGAGGTGATTTCGACCGTCACCGGCAGACCGTCGTTGGCGATCGCGGTATAGGGCCGGGTGTCCTGCTGGATGCGCAGATCGTAGATTTCGATCTTGTCCCAGGGGAAAATGATGTGGGCGCCTTCCCCCAGCGCCGGCCCGAGTTGAGTCCCGTTGGCAAACCGCTTCCAAAGCACCCCGCCATGACCGGCTGGAACGAAGATGACGATCGACGGCAAGAAATAAAGAAAGCCGAGCATCGCCATCATGACGAAGATCAGGATGCCGCGCGTCCCTTCGTCGGCGCGGTTTTCCAGCCATCGCGACAGCACCGCAAAGCCAGAGCGGGCCTTGGGCTTGTCCTCTAGTCCCGACGTAACGGTGCTCATGCGTAAGCTCCTGTTCGATCGAGAACGTGCGTGATTTGGCCGTTCTCAAGGTAGATCGACGTGTCGCACAGCGTCTCGACATTCGTGTCGTGGGACACGAAAATAATCGTCTTGTTCAATTCGCGGAACTTGGCGAAAATCTCGTTGCGAAAGCGTTCACGGAACCGGGCATCCTGGTCGGCGGTCCATTCGTCGAGCAGCAGAATCTGGCGCTGGGCCGCCAGCGCGATGGCCAGGGTCAACCGCTTCTTCTGGCCCTTCGACAGGCGATAGCGCAGCGCCAGGTCCGGTCCGACCTGGACCAGATCCGTGATTTCGAAAAACTCCAGCATTTCCCGGAACAGCCCGATGTCGAAGCCCGGCCCCCGGGGCAGATAGGGCGGAATAAAGGTGTCCTGGTAGATCGCCGCGAACAGATCCCGGTAGGCTTCGAGACGCTCCTCGCCGATCTCGTGGCCATCGAGCAGAATCTCGCCGGACTGAGGGCGCAACAGCAGCGGAATCAGCCGCATCAGCGTCGACTTCCCCGAGCCGTTGGGGCCGAAGATGCCAATCCCGGTCCCCGGACGAATGGTCAGATCGACGGGACCGATGTGGAACTGCCGCGGCCCGTTGATGTCGCGCCCGACATAGGTATAAGCGATCTGCTTCAAGGTGATCGAACTGAAGCCAGGCGGCGCGTATCCTGTTTGCCCCGGAACAAACTCCGGTTCCGGCAGGCGCGCGATCGCTTCGAGGATGCTGACCGCGGCAACCTCGGCGGTGGCAAAATCGGGGATCGTGTTGAGAAAAATGGCCATCGGCCGGATCATCAGCAGCAGAAACGGCAAGGTCGAGGGCAAATCGTCGGCGCCGATCAGGTCAAGCCGCGGGAAGACGAAAATGACCATCGCCGAAAACATAATAGTAAAGGTGTTGATCGACGAGAACAGCTCGCCAAACCGGATGCCGTGGTTGCGGCGAATCACATCCCAGTCCCGAACCTGATCAAAGCCACTCTTCAGCACATTGTCACGGTTTGCCTTGCCAAGTTTGATATCGTCGTTTCCGTAGATGATCTGATGAAGGAGGTCGTTATAGGCTCGCTCCTGGTCGTTGGCCTTGGTAATCAGCGCCCGGGTCGTCGCCATCTGGTGCAGATACCAGAGCGCGATCAGAAGACCGGACCCCATGAAGACCATCGCTCCCGGCGGCGAAATGTACCAGAAATAGCCGTAAGCGATGACCGCCATCAGGGACATCTCCATCGCCCGGGCG
Source organism: Rhodospirillaceae bacterium (assembly GCA_037132135.1). Lineage (GTDB taxonomy): Bacteria > Pseudomonadota > Alphaproteobacteria > Azospirillales > Azospirillaceae > BOG-933. The sequence continues at coordinate 10,492 of JBAXPR010000016.1, read as the reverse complement.
ATATTAGGCAGCAGCGCCCCGATGATGTCGAGTTCGCTGACCCCGGCCGTGGTCAGATTCTGTTCGATCAGCCCCTGGACGGCACTGAACGACCCGACCGCCATTTGCTGCAGGCTGTCGCAGCGCAACTCGGCCATCCGGTCGAAGGCCGCGTTGATGAAGCTGGCGATGAATTTGCGGCTGCAATGATAGGCCAGAACGACGCTGATACAAAAAAGCGCAAAATCCTCGGTCGGATCCCGGTCGTCGATCAGCGCCCGCGAGCCCGAGATCAGGCTGACGACCGTGCTGACGTTGGTAACCGCAGAGATGCTGCCATACATCAGGAGCCGCCGCAGCAAAGCGGGGGTGCTGAGGCGAAGGAGTTCAAAGAGTTTCATTCCCCGGCCCGCGCCTCATTCCTGCCAGTCGGTGATGATGCGATCGATCGCGCCGACGGCCTTGAGGCGTTCGAATGCATCGCGGAAACGGGCCGCCTTGTCCGCCTGCGCCCGGGGCATCGCAATATAGCGGGGCGCGAGAATCAGCGGCTTCTCCAGCACATCGACCTTATCGCGCAACCCATCCTGTTCGGCGAAGTACTCCAGTGTCTTGCGGTCACCGACGATGGCATCGACGATGTCCAGAAAGAGCCGGCGGAAATTGGTCAGACTGCCACCGGCCGGAATCTTGGTCAGAAAGTCAGCGGCGTCGAAATCCGGAGAGTAGCTGAAACCCTTGACGATGCCAATCCGAAGCCCAACCAGATCCTTGACGGTATTGAACGGTACCGTCTTGCCCTTTTTCATCATGATCACCGTGGTTCCGACCCGGAACGGCCCGATCATGAAATATTTCTTGAATCGCTCTTCGTTGCCGACGAACTGAAACGCGACATCGACCTTGCCGGTATCGAGCAGCTTCACCACTTCAGGCCAGCTGACCGCCTTGTGCTGGGCCTCGACCCCGAGTTCTTTCAGGATGGCGTTGACAATCTGGGTATCGATCCCGGTCCGCTGGCCCTTGTTGGTAAAATTGTAGGGCGGGAAATGGTCCTCGGAGGCAATGGTCCAATATTCGGTGCCACCGGATTTCGCCGCCTCGGCGCCGGCGCCGGCCGGAACCCCGGCAACACCAGCGCCCAACACGGCCACCGCAAACAGGGTCCGGACCGTCAGGTTCCGAACCGCCGCGATCCACAAAGACCTGTCCACCGCCATGACGAACCCCATTCCGCTGCGCCTCGCGTCACCCGGTGGTCCCACCTGGAGGGCGACATCAGTGTTCCGCTATTGTCGCACGGCCCGCCGTCTGCGGCGGGTCAACACGATCATCAGCAACAGCGCACCCGGCGGGGTGAGCACCACCGCCAGGAAAAAGTACAGCAGAAAGCCGCCCCAGCGGCTGATACCCAGCAGTGCGACGATCAGGCACAGCGCAAAGTAGATGATCGAGTACATCGCCACCTTGGGACCCGCCTGATGCTAGTGGACAGGAACCTGGCTGACGCTGGCGCTAAAGCCGGCCGCGGCTGTCTCCGCCGAATCCTTGGCTCCGGCGTCGTCGGCCGCCTCAACCTTCCCTTTCGCCTTCTCGAATTCGGCGACGAAATGGGTCCGCATCTTTTCGACGTCAAAATCCAGCAGCGTACCGCCGGTCTCGAAATGGTTGATGAACACCCGGCCGAGCGCCACAGTCACCGCAAACGACAGCGCCGGCACCGTGACGATGCCCAACGCCGTGCCGAGGAAGGGAATCGCCTTCAGGGCCGAACCGACCGCACTGCTGGAAACAACCAGGGGCAGACTGCCACCAATCAGGGAACCGATGGCCGTCCGCACGCTTTCCTTGGCGAAGGGGACGTCGTAAAGCTTGCAAAGCTTATACAGCATGCTGACCTGGGCGCCGCCGACCCCGGCGACATCCAACCCGGGGACGGGGATGAAACCCAAACCGCCGGCAAGGTAGCTGTGGTTGTTTACGATGGATGCCGCCTTTTCGGAACGCTCACTCATGGTTGACCACCTTCGGACAGGTTAAAAACTCAAAAATGGACGCTCAAACGCCTGATGGGTTAAGTTACACGGGATGTCAGCTGTTGAGAAGAGGGTTTTTTCGCCACCGCGGCATCGCCCGAGATTCAGGGTGCGCAATGATTGGGCAAATCATGGCTTAGCTTGTGGTTGAATAGGATTCTGCTTGACTTCCGTTGAGACTGCCCTGATTCTAGTCATGACGGTCCTGCCTTTCCGGGCAACGTCTTTGTTGAGAGTCTGGGAAAGACATTGATTAGGGGAGACAAAGCCATGACGAAAGAAACCAAGCGCGGTCTGCCGGTGACGACTCGTATTCGGGCCGGCTCGGTGCGCGGTTGATTGACGGGTCAACGGGCACGGCGGCGTGAGCCGCTGCGCCTGATTGACGAACCCGGGACCGGGTTGGCGCTGTGGTCACCGGCGGTCGTTGACGGCAAAGCCGGTTGGTGGCAAAGCCTGAAGATGGCAACGCCTGTCGATGGCGGATGAAACGGCTGGTCCGAACCCGAATGCTCAAGAATTTCTCCGCAACGACCCGCGCACTGGAAAAAGACCGGCTGATCGCGCCGCTCGCCCTGCTTGGCACCGCCATCGGCCTTGCCCTGCTCTGGCTGTGGTGGTTCTGCAATCCAACCCTGCCCGTCTATCTGATCAGCCGGCAGGTCTACTTCAATGGCGAGCACAACTACGACACCGTGGTCGCGCTGAAGGACGGGGCTTACAGCAACCGTCAGGTCAAGCGCTGGGTCATTTATGCGGATTTCCCCCCCGATCAGCGAGGACGCATCGAAAAAGGGCAGGCGGTGGCGATTCGCCCCCCCGGCGCCGCCATTGCCGGCAATGGCGTGCTGAGAGGCGAGATCGCGGAAACGCCGGCACGGCGGGATCGCCTGGTCCGTATTCTGGTCACCACCGACATCGACCGCACGGTGTCGCCCTCCGCGATCGGCGAGGTCCGGGTCAAGATCGCCATGCGGGCGCCGATCGATTATGTCCTGAGCGGGTCCGGCCTCGCCACACCCGGTGAACGGCAAGTTCCGGACCGGCCATGATGTTCGCCGCCCGGTCCTTGCCCGAACGGTCGTGGCTGGTGCCCGAGGTCATCCAGACCTCCGGGATGGATTGCGGCCCGGCGGTGCTGAAGGCCCTGCTGGCCGGGTTCGGGGTTCCGGTCAATTACGACCGTCTGCGCGATGCCTGCCAGACCGACGTCGACGGCACCTCCATCACCACCCTGGAGACCATGGCCAACACGCTCGGCCTGGAGGCCGAACAGGTGATGCTGCCCGGCGACCATCTGTTGCTGCCCGAGTTCCGCACCCTGCCGGCCATTGCCGTGGTCCGGCTCGCCAATGGCTTTACCCATTTCGTGCTGGTCTGGCGCTGCCACGGCCCCCTGGTTCAGGTCATGGACCCGGGCCGGGGGCGGGTGTGGATTCCCCGCCGCAGCCTGCTGGCCGACCTCTACCGCCACCGCCTGCCGATCGCCGCCGCTGACTGGCGGGCCTGGGCCGAGACCGACAGCTTCTGCCTGCCCCTGGATCTTAGGCTGCAGGCCCTCAAAGTTCCCGCGCCGAACCGTCAGGCGCTGCTCGCGCAGGCCCGGAGCCATCCGGGCTGGCTGGGCTTCGGCGCCCTCGACGCCGCCACCCGCTTCGTCACCGGCCTGACCGATTCGGGCACGGTGCGGCGGGGCGGCGAAGCAGCGGAGATGATCGGCGTCCTGGTCGAACGGGAACTGGCGCTGCCCAAGGGCAGCATCGGCATTCCCGCCGGTTTCTGGACCATCCGGCCCGATGCCGCAGTCGCGGACGGGCTGGTGTTCGAGGCGGCGCTGGTGGTCAGTGTCACCGGGCGCCACCCGGCGGCGTCCGAAGCCGCAAGCGGAGCCCCCGCTCACCCGCCGGTGCCCGGGGATCTGCTTCAGGCCGAAGCCGACCGCCCCGAGCGCCGGCTCTGGCAACTGCTGCGCAAAGACCGCATCGCCGTGCCACTGGCCCTCGGCGCGCTTGCGCTGGTCGGCCTCGGCGCCACCGCCGAGATCTTCGTGCTGCGCCATGTCCTTGACGTCGGCATGATCGGCGACCCGGTAACCGCGCTCAGCAATCTCGCCTTGCTCGTGTTGCTTTTGTTCCTGCTGGAAATGGCGGTCGCCGCCACCGCGAGCTTCCTCGGCCGCCGGCTGGAGTTTCGCTTGCGTCAGGCCTTCTATGAAAAAATTCCGATTCTCGGCGACGGCTATTTCCGCAGCCGGCTGGTCTCCGACCTCAGCCAGCGCGCCTTCGAACTCCGCCATCTCCAGGGGCTGCCGGAATTGGCCGGCACCGCCTTCCGGCTGGTGGTCTCGATGCTGTTCGTGGCGATCGGCATCGCGGTGATTTTTCCCGCCGGACTGTCCGCGGCACTGGCGGTGCTCGGCGTTGCGCTGGGAGCTGTGGTGCTGCATCAGCCGCTGGTTCAGGAACACGAGATGCGTCAGCGCACCTATGCCGGCGCCCTCACCCGCTTTTACCTCGATGCCCTTCAGGGTCTGGTGCCGCTGCGCAGCCACGGTGCGGAACAGGCGATGCGCATCGAGCAGGAGCAGATGGTGGTGGAATGGGGCCGCTCGGGCGTGCGGTTGGTGCGCGGCCGAACCTGGATCAGCGGCGTCGCCTTCGCCGCGATCACCCTGATCACGGTTTTTCTGATCCGCGACTATATTACCGTCTTCGGCGAAACCAGCGCCGTGATCGTGCTGTTGTATCTCTCGATGCAGATGCCGCGCTACGGAGAGGCCCTGGTGGTGGCGGCCCAGCAATATCCGCTGATCCGCATCACCATCCTGCGCCTGCTGGAACCCCTGGCGGCACCACCCGAAAGCACCTCTTGGTATCCCGAACCCGAAGCGACCGCGCCGCCGGGGCCCGCGGCCGGGCCCGATGCCGGCTCGGATCAGACGGTCCCCGCCGGGGTCGCCCTCGAGTTCGCCGGGGTTTCGGTCCGGACCGGCGGCGTCACCCTGCTCGACGGAATCACTGTCAGCATCGCCGCGGGCGAGCATCTGGCCATCGTGGGACCGTCGGGCGCAGGCAAATCGACTCTGGCCGGCCTGCTGCTGGGCTGGCGGTCGCCGGGTGCCGGGACGGTTCGCGCCGATCGCCGCCTGCTCCATCGCGGCACCCTGGCCGCGCTGCGCCGGGACACGGCCTGGGTCGATGCCCAGGTCCATCTCTGGAACGCCTCGGTGTTCGATAACCTGACATACGGCCTTGACGAATTCGACCATGGGGAGCGGGTGGATCGCGCCACCGTCGAGGCCGGCCTGCCCGAGGTGCTGAAGCGCTTCGAGAGCCCGGACTCGCCGCTCGGCGAGAGCGGCCGGCTGGTCTCGGGGGGCGAGGGCCAGCGGGTAAGGCTGGGCCGCGGGCTGGCCCGGCCCCGGCCCCGGCTGGCCATCCTCGACGAACCGTTCCGGGGTCTTGACCGGACCGCCCGCCGTGAGCTGACCTTGCGCGCCCGCGCCCGCTGGAGCCAGGCAACGCTGCTGTTCATTTCCCATGATATCACCGACACGGCGCTCTTTGACCGCGTGCTGGTACTTGAAAACGGCCGCATCATCGAGGACGGCGCCCCCGACGATCTGGCCGCCCGCCCGTCACGCTACCGCCAGCTGCTGGAGGCCGACCGCCATGCCCGATCGCTGTTGCGCGACCGGTCCGAGTGGCGCCGGCTGACCCTGCGCGATGGCCGGCTCGAGAACTAGAGGCGCCCATGGCGAGCGAACCCCGCGATCTCGAGCGAGCGATCTGGCCGGCGGCACGAATCGGCGAGGCCGTCGAGGCCCTGTTCCAGCAACTGGCGCCGAAACCGGCCGGTCCGGCCCCGAAACGACCGTCGGCGCCGCCGCCCGAAGCCGGGGACGATGGCCTCGACCGCTGGCTGGCCTCGGCGGCGGCCGTCCGCGACTTCGACATCGAGCCGGTCGGAGTTTCCTACGCCGAGATCGACAGTTTCCTGGCCGCCGCCACCCCGGCGCTGCTGCGTCTGCCCGGCGCCGCCGGCGGGGTCCTGGTCGCGATCCGCCGGTCGTGGCGCGGCCTGACCTGCCTCACGCCCGCCGGCACGCTGATCCATGTTCCGCCCGACACCGTGCGCACGGCGCTGGTGGCGGAGTTGGAGAGCGCTGAGACCACCGCCATCGACGCCCTGCTCGGCGTTCTCGCGATCCCCGGCCGCAAGCGCGCCTCCGCCCGACGGGCGCTGCTGAAGGGGCAATTGGCGGGCCGGCAACTGCCCGCCGGCTGGCTGGTGCGGCGCGCACCCGGGGGCGACCTGATGGCACTGCTGCGCGATGCCGGCATCCGGTCGGTGGCGGCGGCAGCCCTGACCGCCGGCATCCTCAATCAGGCGCTGCTGATCCTGAGCTGGCTGGCGATCGGCCAGCCCGCCCTCGAGGGCTATGTCGAATGGAGCCGGGTCGATGCCTGGTCGCTGCTGCTGATCACCGCCATTCCCCTCCATGCGGTGGCGGTACGGGCGGAAGGGCTGCTCTCGGTCAAGCTGGGCGCCCTGTTCAAACGGCGTCTGCTGTTCAGTATCCTGAGGCTGGAACCCGACGAGATCGGCAGCCACGGTGCCGGCCATTTCACCGGCCTTGCCATGAATGCCGACATTCTGGAGCTGGTCAGCCTGTCCAGTGGCCAGCTGGCGCTGCTGGGGGTAATTCAGCTGGGCACCGCGGCGGCATTCCTGGTTTTCGGCGTCGGCAGCCGGATCGCGGCCGCACTGCTGTTGGTCTGGGTGCTCGGCGGCCTGTGGCTGGTGCGACGACTGTGGCGCGAGGCCCGGCGGTCGACAGTTTCGGCCCGGGCGCTGACCACGGATCTGGTCGAGCACATGGTCGGCCATCGGACCCGGCTGGTCCAGGAGCATCCCCAGCGCTGGCACAAGGCCGAGGACCGCCTGCTCGCCGCCTACTGGCAGTCGAGGATCGGACTCGACCGGTTGCTGCTGCTGGTTTCGGGCGTGGCGCGCGGCTGGCTGGTGGTGGCGCTGTTCGGCATCGCCGCCGATATCATGATCGACCCCGGCGACCTCATGTCGCTCAGCCTGTGCCTGTTCGGCATCATGCTGGCCTATCAGGCGTTCCAGACGCTCAGTCAGGCCGCGTATCACTTGATCGATTTCGCCGTCGCCTGGCAGGAATTATCGCCGCTGTTCGAGGCCGGCCGTCGCCCTCACCCGCAGATATCCAGAAGCATCCCGTCGCCGTCCCGCTTTGCGCCGGCGCCGGCGGTGCTGCAGGCCGACGGCATCGGTTTTTCCTACCGTCCGGGCGGACGGACGGTTCTGCACGACTGCACCTTCAGCATCTTCCCTGGCGACCGCCTGCTGCTGGACAGCCCCTCGGGTGGCGGCAAATCGACTCTGGCGGCGCTGGTCTCGGGATTGCGGACGCCCACCGGGGGCCTGTTGAGGCTGCACGGTCTGCCCCGCCCCGATGTCGGCGACGGTGACTGGCGCCGCCGGGTGCTCAACATCCCGCAGTTCCACCAGAACCATGTCTTTTCCGGACCGTTCTCATTCAACCTCCTGATGGGGCGCGGCTGGCCGCCCAGCGCCGGCGACCTCGACGACGCCGTGACCATCTGCGAGGAACTCGGCCTCGGCCGTTTGATCGAGCACATGCCGGCGGGCATCGACCAGATGGTCGGCGAAGGCGGCTGGACACTGTCCCACGGCGAACGCAGCCGGCTGTTCATCGCCCGCGCCCTGCTGCAGCAGGCCGATGTCATCATCCTCGATGAAAGCTTCGCCTCGCTCGACCCGGAAACCCTGGAAACCGCCCTCGCCTGTGTCTTGCGACGGGCCCCGGCCCTGCTGGTGATCGCCCACCCCTGAGGACGCGGCGCCATGAAATCCGGGATGGACAATGGACGATACCTTTGCTATGGTTGGCATTGGTGTCAGAAGATGCCCGTTGTCTGGAGAATTCCAATGTCCGCAGCATCCCTACCCGGGTCTTCGCGCGCCCTTAGCCCAGCGCCCAAGCCGTCAGTCCTCCTCGCCTCTGGCGAATGCTCCGGTCGTGGCCGTGATACGGTCCTGCCGTGGCCTGCTCCCGGTGTGCCCTCCGTTCTGGAATAGCCCGCCTCCGGGCTGGCGCCGAAGGAGTCTAGGATGTCTGACATCACCCTGATGACCGGGTCGCGTAATGCGTTGATCTCTTTGCAGGCCAGCGCCTATCTGATGACCCGTACCGAAAACCGGCTCACCACCGGCCTCAAGGTCTCGAGCGCGGTCGACAATGCGGTCAACTATTATAAATCCAAGGCCCTTTCCGACCGCGCCGCCGACTTCTCGCTCCGCAAGGCCGACATCGAGCAGGGCATCTCGAGCATGAAGGCCGGAATCAGCGGCGGAACCCTGGCCGACAGCATCCTGAGGCAGATGAAGGGCATTGTGAACAGTGTCCGCACCGCCGAATCGAGCACACGCACGGCGCTGAGCAGCCAATTCAGCGACCTCGCCCGGCAGATCAACACTGCGGTCAATGACGCCAATTACCAGGGTCTCAACCTGATCGATAACAGCTCGGCGACAATCACGGTCTACTTCAATCAGGGCACAAGCGCGTCCCTGACCGCCCGGGCAACCAACCTTCGGGCGTCGAAACTGCTGACCACCATGGCCATCGCCGCAAGTTCGGGCGGAATTCAACTGCTGGGCAACATGCTGAACAATGCCGGCGCCGGCGCGGCCGGCGGGTTTTCGGTCCTGACCTCCCAAGCGGCGCTCAGTCCGGCGACCATTCTCGACAAGCTTTCATCGGTGATCGATCGCGGAGTCAGCCGCATCCGGTCGCAGGCGACCCTGCTCGGCGGCAATGTCAGCCTGCTGCAATCCCGGGTCAGTTTCACTGACGATTACACCAACACCCTCACCGATGGCGCCGGCAAGATGACGCTGGCCGACCTCAATGAAGAAGGCGCCACCTTGGTTTCGTTGCAGGCACGGCAGCAGATCGGCATCCAGGCCCTGAATATCGCCGGCCAGCAGCAATCGGCGATGCTGAGCCTGCTGCATTAGGCGTGATCGAGAGCCGCGGGCTGCTGTCAGCAGCTTTATTAATTTATATAAGCAGCCTATACAGATATCCTCATCCAATATCTTAGGACAGCACATCGCGGGCCACCGTGATGGGACGGCCAAAGACGACAAAGACGGTGCGCCAGGGTTGAGCCGCCTGCGGCACTCTGGCACCCTTGGTCCCCGAAGGGACAGGGCGAGCTTTGCCCACGCCCGCTCAGAAGCCGACAGACAGGAGACTACCGATGCGCATGATCATCATTGGATTGACGTTACTCGTTATCGGCTGTGCCGGCGCCGCCACGGCCCCAGAAGAATATAATGCCATATTAGAGCAATACTGTAAGCTCAAGTTTTTGGACAAGGATTTCAACGGCTGCATGCATCATATGAAAACCGGCTATCTCACAAATGATGAGGTCAACTTCATCAACGAAAAGACCAGTTGGTGGATTGATGACCACGACCCCTGATCAGGCTCGCCGTCTGTTCAATCGCCTCTGGCCTCTGATCTCCTGAAACTGCGCTCGGGCCGGCATTGGTTAGCCCGTTGCATCACAGCATAAGCCGAACCCGGGCCGCTGCGGGTCAGACCCCGCCCGAAAACATGCGTTCCAGATATTCCTTCTCCTCTCCCAGGGTGTAGGTGATGCTGCCGGTCAGGATGCCGCCGATGCCATGGAAGGTGCCACCGATTTCCATGCCCCGGCTGGTCACGGTGTATTCGCGGATCTGCTTGTCGTGCCACGAGCCGCGCATCTTCAGAACCGTAATCGCCCGGTGCATGTTGCCCTGAAGTTCGACATAGCGCAGGAGGGCGATGGAGTCGGTGATGGTCGAGATATGGGTTTCGGTAATCGAATCTCCGCCCAGCAGCATAGTCGTGGTGTTGGTGAACATGCCGGCGATTTCGCGATGCTTGATAAAGCTGGTCAGCGCGATCACGAATTCACGGAACGACTTGATGGTCGATACCCGTTCCAGCGCCGACAGGCTGTCGATCGCGATCGCGGTCGGCTTGAAGCGGTCGATCTCGCGCTGGATCTGGATCAAATGGTCTTCAAGGCCCATGGTCTCGGGGTAGCGGCAGATGATGCGCAGCAGGCCCTGCTCCTCGGCGCTCTCGAAATCAACACCCCAGGAGGTGGCGTTGCGCACCAGCTGTTCGCGGTTTTCTTCGAAAGCGAACAGGATGACTCGCTGCCCGGCCTCGATGCCGCCCTTCATGAAATGGGTGACCATCAGGGTCTTGCCGGTACCGGTGGCTCCGCTGACCAGAATAATCGAGTCCCGGAACATACCGCCGCCGCACATCTTGTCGAAGTCAAGATTGCCCGAAGAAATACGCAGGTTGGATGCATGCCTATCCGGTTAAGACATACACCCACTACATGTGGGATGTATCC
>JBAXPR010000015.1:0-46867 GCA_037132135.1 Rhodospirillaceae bacterium | reverse complement strand
GTGACCTTGAAGCAGAACACGGCCAGGGTCGGCACCAGGAAGACGGTGGGCGGGAACTCGAAATATTTCGGCAAGGCCAGAAGGCCGACCGACCAGACCACCGAGGCGGCGCCGAATACCAGATGGGCGGCATCGGCGATCCAGGGCAGCCAGCCGGTGATGAAATGGTATTTCTGGCCGAGGGTCAGGCTCTTGGTCCCGGGCAGGAACTCGCGCCAGTGGCGCTTCATGATCTGGACCGCGCCGTAGGCCCAGCGGAAACGCTGGGTCTTGTAGCCGGAGAAGCTGTCGGGCACCAGACCCTTGCCGAAGCTGTGCGACATATAGACCGACTTGTAGCGGTGCTCGAAGAGACGCAGGCCAAGATCGGCGTCCTCGGTGATGCACCATTCGCCCCAGCGTCCGACCTCCTCCAGCGCCGTCTTGCGGATGATGGTCATGGTGCCATGCTGGATGATGGCGTTGCGCTCGTTGCGCTGGACCATGCCGATATGAAAGAAGCCGGCATATTCCCAGTTGGTCATGCGCTTGAAGAGATCGTTCTCCCATTCGCGGTAATCCTGGGGCGACTGCACGAAGCCGACCCGGGGATTCTCGAAGTAGGGAATTGTCCCGGCCAGCCAGTCGGGCGTGACCTGATAGTCGCTGTCGATCACCGCGATATACTCGGCCTCGGGCGCGGTCTGCTCCAGGCCGAAATTGAGCGCGCCCGCCTTGTAGCCCGGCCAGTTGGGCAGGTGGAAGAAGCGGAAGCGCGGTCCGAACTGGGCGGCGGCCGCCTCGAGCGGTCGCCACACCGCCTCGTCCTTGGTGTTGTTGTCGATGATCAGAACTTCGAAATTGGGGTATTCGAGCCGGGCCAGCGCCCGCATGGTTTCGATCACCATCTGCGGCGGCTCGTTGTAGCAGGGGACGTGGATCGAGACCATCGGCGCGTCGGCCGGTGCCGGCTGGGTCACCGGGTCGAACCAGCGGTCGAAGCGGCGGCGGAACACCACCTCGGTCAGTTCGAGGCCGTCGATGAGCATCACGCCGAGCAGCAGCAGCTGGGCGAAGATCAGCACGCCCCAGGCGATCTCGGTGCTGGTGGCGAGGCCCGAGGTCATGGCTTCGGTCGCGGTCCAGACCAGCACCGAGGCTACCGCCTGAATGAGCCCGGCATAGAAGACCTGCCCGACCCGGCGGAGATCGGTCCGGCTGGTGACGAACCAGACCATGGGCAGGAAGGCCAGCAGGGTTGCGATCGCGCAGAGCACCGGCCAGTCCGGCACCTCGACGATGTCGCCGGCCATCGGGAACTTGGCCTGACGCCAGGCGTCCCACAGACCCCAGGAGGTTCCGGCGCTGCCTTCGAGGGTCCGCTTCCAGGGCTGGTCGAAGGCCTCCATGATGTAATAGTCGAGGTGGTTCTTGGCCGCGATGTTAAGGAAGGTGCGGGTGAACTTGGCCTGATTGACCAGCGAGGCCTCGGCGCCGCGCCGCCAGGGGCCGTCGCTGGGCCAGCCGACTTCGGAAACCAGGATGTGCTTGCCCGGGTACTTGTCGCGCAACTCGGTGTAGCGGTGCATCGAATAGTCCACCGCCTGCTCCAGCGGCACGCCCTCCCAGTAGGGCAGCAGGTGGACGGCGATGAAATCGACCGCCTCGACCAGTTCGGGGTGGCTGAGCCAGACATGCCAGGGCTCAGCGGTCGACACCGGGACCGAGACGTGGCGCTTGACCCGCTTAATGTAGTCGATGGCCTGCGCCACCGTGACGTCGGTGCGCAGGATCGCTTCGTTGCCGACGATCACCCGGCGCACATTGCGGTTGGCACGGGCGACCCGGATGATGTTGGCCAGCTCGGGCTCATCAATCTCGGGCTTGCCCTGAATCCAGGCCCCCGCGGTCACCGTCAGGCCGTATTTGGCCGCGATCGCCGGCACCAGATCGACCGCGCCGACGGCGCTGTAGGTGCGGATGCTCTTGACCTTGCCCTTCAGCAGCTTCATGTCGCGGTCGATGTCGTCGGGCTGGGGCTGGTCGCCCTGCATCGGGTTCTGGCCGGCCTGATAGGGGCTGACGCCGACGCCGTTGATCACCCCGGCCCAGGGCCGCTCGCTCACCGGCCGGTTGGCCAGCGCCCAGACCCCGGCATTGCCCAGCACCACGAGCAGAAGAACCGCGATCGCCGATATGCGCATGGTGGACTCTTTCCTGAGCCGGTCGGGGAAAGTGGCTCTGGTGGAGGGCGGGCCGGCCGCGGCGGCGCGCGTCACCGCGTCCCGGTGCCGTCCCGGTTTTTTATCGGCTTTCGACTCCCGCGGCAACCGTCGTGAGGACAGGCGGCGGCCCGCCCGAGGCAATTCGGGTGCCGCCTTCGCCGGCCGCCCCTCCCGCCAGGCTCCCCTGAGAGGCCACTGATCGGCCTTGCGCCGGCGGCAACCTCTTGGTATCAAGTTCTATGAGCATGTTAATGTGGGTAAAACAGGAGAGTGGCATGCCGCCGATGCCTTGGAGTGACTTGCTGTTTTCCTTTGAAGGCCGCATCCGGCGTTCGGACTTCTGGTTGAGATGGACTCTGCCGGTTACCGTTGTATTCATTGGATTTGCCGCTTTAGTCGCGGTGATGGAGGCCGATGCGGCGATTGCGACGGTCTTCTATTTAGTGGCGCTCTATCCCGGCTTGGCGGTCAATGTGAAGAGATGCCATGACCGTGGCCGGTCCGGCTGGTTCTTCCTCATCAACTTCATCCCGTTGATCGGCGGCATCTGGTATTTTATCGACGTCGGCTGCCTGCGCGGCACGGTCGGCGATAACCGTTTCGGTCCGGACCCGCTGGGCGACCAGACCGTGCCCTGATCCGGCGCGCCTTTGCGATCATTCCGCTGCCGCCAGCAGCGCGTCCACGTCGAGATGCTGCTCCAGGTGGTCGGCCAGGGCGTCGAGGGCGGCTTCGATGCCGGCTTCGAACGCGCTCCCGGAGGCGCTGCCGCCCAGATGCCGCACCAGGGCGGCGCGGAAGCCGTCGGCGCGAAACAGGCCATGGAGGTAGCAGCCGCGGATCCGGCCTCCGGCCGCGACCGCGCCCTGATCGTGGCCGTCGGGCAGCGCCAGCATCGGCTGCGCCGTGCCCGGTCCGGTGGTGCGGCCGATGTGCATCTCGTAGCCGCTGACCGGTTGGCCGCTGGCCCGGTCGTGGCCCGAGACCTCGCCCAGCACCTTGTCCCCCGCCAGCACGGTGCTGACCCCGAGCAGGCCCAGTCCGGGGGCGCCGCCCGGCGGGCCTTCGACACCATCGGGATCCTCGACCCGGGTGCCCAGCATCTGGTAGCCGCCGCAGATGCCCCAGACCCGGCCGCCCCGGCGGGCGTGGGCCAGGATATCGATGTCCCAGCCCTGGCTGCGCAGAAAGGCGAGGTCGGCCAGGGTTGCCTTGGTCCCGGGCAGGATCACGAGGTCGGTGTCGGCGGCGATCGGTTCGCCCGGAGCGACCATGGTCAGCGACACCCCCGGCTCCTGGGCCAGCGGATCGAAATCATCGAAATTGGCGATGCGCGACAGCCGGGGCACGGCAATCTTCACCGGTCCCCGGCCTTCGGCGCCGAACCGGCGGCGGTCGAGGGCGACCGCGTCCTCGGCGGGCAGTCGCGCCGCCGCCGGCAGCCAGGGCACGACGCCGAAGGAGCGCCAGCCGGTGCGCCCGGTGATCGCGGTCAGGCCATCGGCGAACAGCGTGACATCGCCGCGAAACTTGTTGATGATAAAACCTTTTATCAGCGCCCGTTCCACCTCGGGCAGCACGGCGTGGCTGCCGACCAGACTGGCGATCACGCCGCCGCGGTCGATATCGCCGATCAGCACCACCGGCACCCGCGCCGCCAGCGCGAAGCCCATGTTGGCAATGTCGCCGGCCCGGAGATTGATCTCGGCCGGGCTGCCGGCGCCTTCGACCAGCACGATCTCGGCCGCGTCCTTGAGGCGCCCGAAGCTCTCCAGCACCAGCGGCATCAACCCCGGCTTGAGCGCCTGGTAGGCGCGGGCGTCGGCGCTGGCATGGACGATGCCGCGCACCACCAGTTGCGCCCCGATCTCCGACTGGGGCTTCAGCAGCACCGGATTCATGTCAACGCTGGCGGCCACGCCGCAGGCCCGGGCCTGGAGGGCCTGGGCGCGGCCGATTTCGCCGCCCCCAGGGGTGACCGCGGCGTTGTTCGACATGTTCTGGGGCTTGAACGGCCGCACGCTCAGGCCGCGCCGGACCAGCGCCCGGGCCAGTCCGGCCACCAGCAGCGATTTGCCGACGTCGGAGCCGGTGCCCTGAAGCATCAGCGCCCGGCTCATGGCAAGGCCGCGCCGAGCCGTTGCCACGCCGCCTCGTTCCCGGGCAGGCCGAAGCGCAGCCATCCGGGTTCGATCGCAAAACGCCGGACCAGAATTCCGGCCCGGCCCAACCGCTCGAAGAGGGCCGGGGCTTCAGGGTGGGCGGTCAGGCGATACAGGCCGGTGCCGCCAAGCACCCCAAAGCCGCGCGCGGCCAGGAGGGTGTCGAGGCGCTGCGACGCTTCGGCCAGCCGTTGCCGGGTTGAAGCGATCCAGGCCCCGTCGGCAAAGGCGCCGGTGGCCACCCTGACCGCGGGGCCGCTGACCGCCCAGGGTCCGAGGGCGGCGCGGAGGTCTGCGGCCAGGGCGGGTTCTGCGAGAGCGAAGCCCAGGCGCAGCCCGGCCAGGCCGAAAAACTTGCCGAACGAGCGCAGCACGATCAGGCCCGGGCTGCCGGCCCGCGGCGCGACACTAACCTCGGGCACGACATCGGCGAAGGCCTCGTCGACCACCAGCCAGCCGCCGCGCCCGGCGGCGCGCCGGGCCAGCTCGAGCACCGTCCCCGGCGGGGTGAGGCGGCCGTCGGGGTTGTTGGGATTGACCAGCACCGTGACCTCGGCGTCGTCCCCGTTCTCGCCCTCCCGGCACAGCCGGTGGCCGGCGGCGCTCCAGGCCAGGGCGTGCTCGGCATAGGTCGGGCCGCGCACGGCGACCCGGCCCGGCGGCCGGAGGCGGGGCAGGAGTTGGATCAGGGCTTGCGAACCGGGCGCCGCCGCCACATGCTGCCCGCCGGCAGCGCCGTAGTAGCGGGTGGCGGCGGCGGCCAGCGCCGCCAGGGCGGCGTCCTCGGGCAGGCGCTGCCAGAGTTCGGCGGCCAGCGCCGGCAGCGGGTAGGGCCAGGGGTTGATGCCGGTGGAGAGATCGAGCCACGGCTCGGGAGCATCGGGCCAGCGCTGTCGCGCCGCGCCGAGATTGCCGCCGTGGTCGGGTGCGTGGGACATGGGAAGGCGAACGGCATGATCGGGTTGAGCGGCTGGGACCATAGCCTCGCGGTGCTGGCGGTGGCCATGATTATCGATGGTGTCGCCGGCTATCCCCAGGCGCTGGTGCGCCGGCTCGGCCATCCGGTGATCTGGATCGGCGCCGTGATCGCGGCCCTCGATGCCGGCCTCAACCGGCCGGACCGGCCGGTGCAGCGGCGCCGCTGCGCCGGGGTTCTGGCGCTGTTCGGACTGCTTGCGCTGGTCGCGGTGGTGACGGTGCCGCTGGCGCTGGCCTGCCGGGCGCTGCCTTTCGGCTGGGCGCTGGAGGCGCTGCTGGCCTCGACCCTGCTGGCTCAGAAAAGCCTCGCCGGGCATGTCGCGGCGGTGGCCGAGGGCCTCAGAGGCGGGCTGGCGGCGGGACGGCTGGCGGTGGCGCGGATCGTCGGCCGCGATCCCGAGACCCTCGATGAGCCGGCGGTGGCGCGGGCGGCGATCGAGAGTCTGGCCGAGAATTTTTCCGATGGCGTGGTCGCGCCCGCGCTCTGGCTGCTGCTGGGCGGCCTGCCGGCGATCGCGCTCTACAAGGCGATCAACACCGCCGACAGCATGATCGGCCACCGCACGCCGCGCCACGAGGCGTTCGGCTGGGCCGCCGCCCGGCTCGATGATCTGGTCAACCTGCCCGGCGCGCGCCTGACCGCGCTGCTGCTGGCGGCGGCGGCAGCGCTCAGCGCCGATGCCTCGGCCGAGGCGGCGCTGGCCGCGGCCTGGCGCGACGCTCCCAGCCACCGTTCGCCCAACGCCGGCTGGCCCGAGGCGGCGATGGCCGGCGCGCTCGGTCTCAGCCTCGCCGGGCCTCGTGTTTATGGCGGTGTCGTGGTCGAGGACGCCTGGATGGGCGACGGTCGCCCGGCCGCGACCGCCGACGACATCGACGCCGCCCTCGCGCTCCACCACCGGGCGTGGCTGATCGCGCTCGTGCTGGCCGCCGCCGGCTGGGCCTGCCGTTCGGGCGGCGTTTCCTAGAACTCGATCCCCGGCTGGGCTTTGATCCCGGCCTGATAGGGGTGTTTCACCGCCGTCATTTCGGTGACGAGATCGGCGGCCTCCGTCAGGGCCGCGGGTGCGTTGCGGCCGGTGACCACGATGTGGAGATCCGGGCGCCGGCCGGCGAGGGCGGCGACCACGGCGCCGATATCAAGAAAGCCGTAACGGAGCGCGATGGTCAGTTCGTCGAGCACGATCAGCCGGTAGCGCGGCTCGGCGATCATCGCCAGCGCGGCCGCCCAGGCGGCGGCGGCGGCGGCCTCGTCGCGGGCGCGGTCGCGGGTTTCCCAGGTGAAGCCCTCGCCCAGCACCCGCACCGTGACCAGGTCTTCGAAGCGGGCAAGGGCCGCGAGTTCGCCCGGGCTCCAGCCGCCCTTGACGAACTGCACCATGCCGACGGCAAGGCCGTGCCCGGCGGCGCGGAGGATCAGGCCGAGGGCGGCGGTGGTCTTGCCCTTGCCGGCACCGGTATGGACGATCAGCAGGCCCTTCTCGAGGGTGTGGCCGGCGGCGCGCTGCTCGGCCAGGACCTTGCGGGCCTCTCTCTTGCGGGTCCAGTCGCTCATGCGCGATCGATCAGGTGAAGGAAGGAGCCGGCGGCGGAGCCTCGCCGTTCGCCGGCCGGGGGCAACTCGGTTCCTTCGGCATCCTGGCAGAAAAACAGCGGCTGGCGGGCACCGGTTTCGACGATGGTGGCGAAATGAAATTCGTGGCCGCGAAAGCCGGTGCCGGCGGCGCCCAGCGGTCCGTCGGCCGCCAGCCGTGCCCGCCGGTAGCCGAGTTGGAGCCGGCGGCGCGCAAATGAGCTTTCCAGTCCGAGCAGTCCGGCCATCGGGTGGCGGGTGCCGTCGGCGGCAACGAGGCCTTGCCCGAGCACCATGTAGCCGCCGCATTCGCCCAGCACCGGCTTGGCCAGGCCGGCGGCGGCTCGAAGACCGTCGAGGAAGCGGGCGTTGCCGGCCAGCCGGCCGGCGTGCAGCTCGGGATAGCCGCCGGGCAGATAGACGGCGTCGGCCCCAGCCGGCGGCGCCTCGTCGGCCAGCGGCGAGAAGGGCAGGATCTCCGCCCCCTCGGCCCGCCACGCCTCGAGCAGCCAGGGATAGGTGAAGGCGAAGGCGAGATCCTGCGCCACCGCCAGCCGTTGTCCCAGCGGGGGCGGTCCCGGCCGATGGCCGGCGGCTGGCCGGGGCAGGGTCAGCGGTCGGGCCAGGGCGACCAGCGCCGAAACATCGACCTCGCGGCCAACGATCGCGGCGGCGCGGGCCAGGAAGGTTTCGAGGTCGGGATGCTCGGCGGCCTGGACCAGACCGAGATGGCGGTCGGGCAGGGCCAAGTCAGCATGGCGGCGCAGCGCGCCCAGCACCGGCACCCCGAGCGGCGCCACCGCGGCCCGCAGCATGCGCTCATGCTTATCGCCGCCGACGCGGTTGAAGATCACCCCGCCCAGTGCCAGTCCGGGCCGAAAGCTGTGGAAGCCGTTGACGGTGGCCGCGGCCGAGGCTGCCTGACCCTTGACATCGACCACCAGCACCACCGGCCAGCCGGTGGCGGCGGCGAGATCGGCGGTCGAGCCGTCGCCGCCGGCGGTGCCGTCGAAGAGGCCCATCACGCCCTCGGCGATCACCAGCGCGCCGTCGTCGCCGGCGGCCCAGGCCAGCGCAGCCAGGGTCTCGGGACGCATCGCCCAGCCGTCGAGGCTGCGGCAGGGCCGGCCGCTTGCGGCCGCATGGAAAGCGGGGTCGAGGTAGTCGGGGCCGGCCTTGCACGAGGCGACGCGCACCCCGGCATCGCGGAGATGGCGCAGCAGCGCCAGGGTCAGCGTGGTCTTGCCGCTGGCCGAGGCCGGCGCGGCCAGCACCAGCCCTGGGGCGGCGCCGGGGGCGGTCACGAGGCCGCCGTCGCGCTGGCAACCCCGGCGCCGGCGAGCAGCGGCCGCAGCCGGACCACCTCGCCGATCACCACCAGAGCCGGCGGCTCGATGCCGGCGGCAACCCTGACGCAGGCGCCGAGGGTGGTTTCGGTGACCTGCTGATCGGCGGTGGTGGCGGCCCGGACAATCGCCACCGGCTCGGCGGCATCGCGCCCGGCCGCCAGCAGCCGCGGCACGATGCCGTGAAGATTGCGCAGCGCCATGAACAGCACCAGCACCGGCGAACCCCGGGCCAGGGCCTCCCAGTTGACCTGTTCGGGCACCTTGCCGTGGATGTCGTGGCCGGTCACGAAGGTTACCGATTCGTTGATGCCGCGGGCGGTCAGGGGGATGCCGGCATAGGCCAGCCCGCCGAGACCGGCCGAGACGCCGGGAATGATCCGGAACGGCACCCCGGCGTCGGCCAGCGCCTGAGCCTCCTCGGTGCCGCGGCCGAACACCATGGGGTCGCCGCCTTTGAGCCGCAGCACCCGCCGCCCGGCGCGGGCCTCCGCCACCATCAGGGCCGAGATGTCCTCCTGCTTGCAGGAACGCCGGCCGCCGCGCTTGCCGACGAAGATGCGCTCGGCGCCGGGCCGGGCCATGGCCAGCGCCCGGGGGTCGATCAGCGCGTCGTAAAGCACGGCGTCGGCCCGGCGCAGGGCATGGAG
This sequence comes from Rhodospirillaceae bacterium, assembly GCA_037132135.1. GTDB lineage: Bacteria > Pseudomonadota > Alphaproteobacteria > Azospirillales > Azospirillaceae > BOG-933. The sequence continues at coordinate 37,954 of JBAXPR010000015.1, read as the reverse complement.
GGCATGGAGGGTCAGGAGGCCGGGGTCGCCCGGTCCCGCTCCGGTCAGCCACACCCAGCCGGGCTCGAACACCGGAAAGGCGAAATCGGACGGGGTGTAGTCTGCGGAATCGAACACGCGGGATGAGGTCCTTCGGCCGGGGGGCTGGCGATCGGCCCTATGGAATGAATATCGGCCGCTTCCGGGTCAAGCCCCGAGTTCGAGGCTTGACCCGGTCGCGCCGCTGGGGATAGCTTGCCGCCAGAAGCGATGGTGGCTCTGGACAAGCTCGTCCCGAGCCGAAAAGGGAACACGGGAGGCTGGCCGTTTGCGCCCGCCCAATCCGTGGCTGCCCCCGCAACTGTATGCGGCGAGTCCTTGCCGTCATGACGCCACTGGTGGACCCGGGGTCCGCTGGGAAGGCATGGTGAAGGACGACGACCCGCGAGCCAGGAGACCTGCCGTCGCTCGGCAATATTTATCGTCCGGCCGGGGTGCGCCGGAGAAGGGGTCGTGCGATGCATATCATGGAAGGCTATCTGCCTCCCCTACACGCCGCGGTCTGGACCGCGGCGTCGGTTCCGTTCGTGCTGGCCGGCGCGCGCAAGGTCTCCCGGGTGATGGACGAGCATCCCGAGGCCCGGCTGCTGCTGGCGGCAAGCGGTGCCTTCGCCTTCGTGCTCTCGGCGCTGAAGGTGCCATCGGTTACCGGCAGCTGCTCGCATCCGACCGGGGTCGGGCTGGGAGCGATCCTGTTCGGCCCGGCGGCGACCGCCGTGCTCGGCTCGATCGTGCTGCTGTTCCAGGCCCTGCTGCTGGCCCATGGCGGGCTGACCACCCTGGGCGCCAATGTCTTTTCCATGGCCATCGTCGGGCCGTGGGTGTCGTTTGCGGTTTTTCGCGCCGCGGGGGGGCTGGGGGCGCCCCAGGCGGTCGGGGTCTTTTTCGCCGCCATGCTCGGCGATCTTGCCACTTATGCCGTCACCGCGTGTCAGCTGGCCCTGGCCTTTCCCGACCCGGCCAGCGGTTTTGCCGGCGCGCTCTCGAAGTTTCTCGCCATCTATGCCCTGACCCAGCTGCCGCTGGCGATCATCGAGGGCCTGATCACGGTGGTTGCGGTCAACCTCTTGCTCCAGCACAGTCGTGAAGAGCTGTTTGCCCTCTCCTTCCTCAAAGGAGGGGCGCGATGACCCGGCGCAACGTCACCCTGCTCGGCGTCGCGCTGGTGATCGCGCTGCTGCCGCTGTTGCTGACCTCGGGGGCGGCGTTTAAGGGCTCCGACGATCAGGCCACCGCCGCGATCGCGGCGCTGGCCCCCGGCTACCGGCCCTGGGCGGTGCCGTTGTGGACACCGCCCGGCCCCGAGGTCGAGAGCCTGCTGTTCTCGCTCCAGGCCGCGCTCGGCGCCGGCGTCATCGGCTATTATCTCGGCTGGCGCCGGGGCCGCCAGCAGCGGCGCGAGGATCGGCCCCGTGCTGGCGATTGATCGCCACGCCTGGACCAATCGCTGGCGCTCGATCCATCCCGGCGAAAAGGCGCTGTTCGTCGCCGGGCTGCTGGCCGCGGATCTCGCACTGCCGGCGGCGACGGTGGCGCCCCAGGTGTTTTCCGCCGCCTGTCTTGCCACCGTGCTTGGCGCCCGGGTGCCGGCGCGCGCCTTTTGGGCTGTGATGGCGGTGCCCGGCGGCTTCCTCCTGGCCGGGGTGCCGGCGCTGGCGCTTTCGGTCAGCCTCGACGGCACCGGTCGGGTGCTGTCGCTCTCGCCCGAGGGGCTGGCGCTGGCGGCGGCGGTATCGCTCCGCTCGTTCGCCGCGATGGCCTGTCTCGCCTTTCTGATCCTGACCACGCCGCTGCCCGACCTGCTGCGGCTGGCCAGGCGGCTGGGCTTGCCGCCGGCGCTGGTCGAACTGGCCTACCTCATGCACCGGCTGGTGTTCGTGGTGCTCGACCGGGCCGCCGCCGCCCGTCAGGCCCAGGCGGCGCGGCTGGGCTACCGCACCCTGGGCACCAGCATCCGCTCTCTGGGCTTGCTGGCCGGCGGCCTGTTTCTGCGCTCGCTCGACCGCGGCCGGCGGCTGGATCTGGGGCTGGCCGCCCGCGGCTATCAGGGCGAGGTGCGGGTGCTCGGGCCGGAGCCGGCGCTTTCGGCGCGGCGGCTGGCCCTGGCGCTGCTGGCGGTGGCGGCGGTGGTCGCGCTGGCGATGGTGCAGGGATGAGCGACGCCATTCTCGCCGTCCACGAGATCGAACACACCTATCCGGGCGAGGTGCTGGCCCTCGACGGCCTCTCCCTCACCGTTCCCCGCGGTTGCCGGCTGGCGGTGCTGGGCGCCAACGGCTGCGGCAAGACCACGCTGTTTCTCCATCTCAACGGTTCGCTCCAGCCCGGGCGGGGGCGGATCGACCTGGATGGTGTGCCGGTCTCCTACCGCCGGGCCGCGCTGCTCGGCTGGCGCAGCCGGGTCGGGCTGGTGCTTCAGGACCCCGACGACCAGCTGTTCGCGGCGACGGTGGCGGAGGATGTCTCGTTTGGTCCGCTCAATCTCGGGCTGGGCGAAGCCGAGGTGCGGACGCGGGTGGCCGACGCGCTGGCGGCGGTGGGCATCGAGGCTCTGGCCGCCCGGCCGACCCATATGCTGAGCTATGGCCAAAAGCGCCGGGTGACCCTGGCCGGGGTGCTGGCGATGCGGCCCGAGGTGGTCTTGATGGATGAGCCGACCGCCGGCCTCGACGCCGGCGGCGCCGCCTTGCTGCTCACCGCCCTTGAGGCCCTGAACGCGAGCGGCACCACCTTGGTCTTTTCCACCCACGACATTGATTTTGCCCATGGCTGGGCCGACCGGGTGGCGGTGCTGGCCGGGGGCCGCTGCCTGGGCGAAGGTGCGCCGGCGGCGGTGCTGGCCGATGCCGGGCTGCTGGCGCGGGCCGGTCTGCGCCGGCCGCTGATGGTCGAGATCGCCGAGGCCGCCGGCCTGCCTCCGGGCGGGCGCGACGCCATCCTGGCCGGGCTGAGGGAAAGGAAGCCGCCACCATGACCGATCGCCGCCTTGCCGTGGTGCTGTGCGGGCACGGCACCCGCCATCCCGATGGCGCCGGGGAGTTCCGGGCCGTGGTCGAGGCGGTGCGCGCCCGGCTGCCGCAGCATGCGGTTGGCCACGCCTTCCTCGAACTGGCCGAGCCGCTGCTGCCGGCGGCGCTGGCCGAACTGGCGGCGGCCGGACACCGGCGGATCGTGGTCATCCCCTGCATGCTGTTCGCCGCCGGGCACGCCAAGTCCGACATTCCGCGGCTGATCGCCGGTTTTGCCGCCGGTCACCCGGGGGTCGCCGTGGTTTATGGCCGCACCTTCGGCGTCGATGGCCATCTGGTGGCGGCGGCCTCCGAGCGCATCCTCTCGGCCGTCGACGACGCCGTGCCGCGGGCGGACAGCCTGCTGCTGGTGGTCGGGCGCGGCTGCTCCGACTTCGACGCCAACGGCAACCTTGCCAAGATGATGCGACTTCTCTGGGAGAGTCTCGGCTTTGGCTGGGGTGAGCTTGGCTTCTTTGATGTCACCTTTCCCCACATGGAGGTCGCGATCGACCATGCCGCGCGGCTCGGCTACCGGCGGATCGTGGTTTTTCCCTATCTGCTTTTCAACGGCGTGCTGGTGCGCCGGTTGCGCCAGACCCTGACCGAGGCGCGGCGGCGCCATCCCGGGCTGGAGTTCGTCGAGGCGCCCTACTTCAATGCCCATCCGGGCGTGATCGAGGTCTTCGCCGACCGGGTCGAGGAGGCTGCCGCCGGGGCGCTGGAATTCGCCCCCGATCACGGTCATGATCACGATCATGATCATCACCACGATCACGATCACGATCACGATCACGATCACGATCATCACCATGACCATGGCCATGGCCCCGGTCATCCCTTTGCCGACCATCCCAACGGGCCGCGCTCGCCGCGTCGCTGGGGCCTTTAAGGAGCTGTGCCGCCCGTGCTCGAGTATCTGCGCGATCCCCAGGACATTTACCGGCGCTCGTTCGAGATCATCCGGAGCGAGACCGATCTTTCCGGGTTGCCCGAGGCGCTTCACGACCTCGCGATCCGGATCGTTCATGCCAGCGGTCAGCCGGCGATCGTGCGTGATCTTGCCTGGACCGCCGATGTTGTTCACGCCGCCCGGGCGGCGCTGGCCGGCGGCGCTCCGATCCTCACCGACACCCGGATGGTTGCCGAAGGCGTGATCCGGCGTCGGCTTGCCGCCGACAACCCGGTGATCTGCACTCTCTATGAGCCGGAAAGCGCGCCCCTGGCCAAGGTCATGGGCACCACCCGCTCGGCGGCGGCGGTTGATCTTTGGGGCGACCGGCTGGCGGGCGCGGTGGTGGTGATCGGCAACGCGCCGACGGCGCTGTTCCGCCTGCTCGAACGCCTGCTGGAGGGGGCGCCCCGGCCGGCAGCCATTCTCGGCTTTCCCATCGGCTTCGTCGGCGCCGCCGAATCCAAGGAGGCGCTGATCGCGGCCGGTCTCGGCGTGCCCTACGTCACGCTTCGCGGCAGACTTGGCGGCAGCGCCATGGCCGCGGCGGCGCTCAACGCCCTCGGGGCCGAACCGGCATGACCGGCGCCGGCGCCGGACCCCGCCCCTGGCTCTCGGTGGTTGGACTGCACGAAGATGGTCTGGCCGGGCTCGGTGCGGCGGCGCGGGCGCTGGTCGATGGTGCCCGGACCCTGGTCGGCGACGCCCGCATGCTCGGCCATCTTCCCGAGGACGGCCGTGAACGGCTGAGCTGGCCGAAGCCGCTCTCGGCGCTCTTTCCCGACCTCGAGCGGCGGCGGGGCCAGCCGGTTTGCGTGCTGGCCAGCGGCGATCCGCTGGTTCACGGCATTGGCGCCCTGATCGCGGCGCGCTTTCCCGACGCCGTGTTTGTCCCCGCGCCCTCGTCGCTGGCCCTGGCCCGCGCCCGCATGGGCTGGGACGAGGCCGCGGTCGACAGCCTCAGTCTGCACCATCAGCCTTTGGAAACCCTGGCCGGGGTGCTCTGTCCCGGAGCCCGGCTGGTGCTGCTGACCCGGGACGGCACCACCCCGGCCGCCGTTGCGGCGCTCTTGACCCAGCGCGGCTATGGCGCCAGCCGCCTGACCGTGTTCGAGCGGCTGGCCGGCCCCCGCGAGGCCCGGCTCGACGGGCTGGCCGCGTGCTGGCCCCAGGGGGCGGTCGATGATCTCAATGTGCTGGCCGTCGAGTGTCTGGCCGACGGCGATGCCGTGGCGCTGCCGCGGGCGCCGGGTTTTGCCGATGACCTGTTCGTCTCCGACGGCGTGATGACCAAGCGCGAGGCGCGGGTGCTGACGGTCAGCGCCTTGCAGCCACTGCCGGGGCAATTGCTGTGGGACGTCGGGGCCGGCTGCGGCTCGATCGGCATCGAGTGGCTGCGGGCGGCCGGGCCGCGGGCGCGGGCGCTGGCCGTCGAGGCCAAGCCGGAACGTCAGGCCCTGATCGCCGCCAACCGCAGCGGTTTCGGCGCTACCCGGCTTGAGATCGTTGCCGGCAGCGCGCCCGGGGCCCTGGCCGGGCTGGCCGCGCCCGACAGCGTTTTCATCGGCGGCGGTCTGACCGCACCGGGGGTGTTCGAGGCCAGCTGGCAGGCGCTGAAGCCCGGCGGTCTCCTGGTGGCCAACGCCGTCAGTCTCGAGGCGGAGGCGGCGCTGACCGCTCTCGCCCGGTGTCACGGCGGCAGCTTGATCCGGATCGAAATTTCGCGCACGGTGCCGCTGGGCGGCTTCACCGGCTGGCGCCCGCTGATGCCGCTCACCCAATGGACGATCCGGAAGGCGCGATGAGCACTGGCACGGTTTATGGCTTGGGCGTGGGGCCGGGCGACCCGGAGCTGATCACGCTGAAGGCGCTCCGGCGCCTGCAGGGCGCGCGTGCCGTCGCCTATCCGGTCCAGCGCGGCGAGAGCGTGGCGCGGGCGATCGTCGCCGCCCATCTCCGGCCCGATCAGGACGAGATCGCGATCGACGCCCCGATGACCGGCGGCGAATCGGCCCAGCCCGGCTACGATGCCGCCGCCGTGACCATTGCCGGCTATCTCGAGCGCGGCGAGGATGTCGCGGTGCTGTGCGAGGGCGACCCGCTGTTCTATGGCTCCTTCATCTATCTGCTGTCGCGGCTGGCCGGCAAACACCGGATCGAGGTCGTGCCGGGGGTGACCTCGCTGACCGCCTGTGCCGCCGCGCTGCCGTTGCCGCTGGTCGGTCGTGACGAGCGGCTGGCGGTGATGCCGGCGATCCTGACCGACCAGCGGCTGCGCGAGGGTTTCGCCTTTGCCGATTCGGTGGCCATCGTCAAGGTCGGGCGCCATTTCGGCCGGCTGGCGGCGCTGATCGAGGAACTGGGCCTGACCGGCCGCGCCCATTATGTCGAGCGGGCCTCGCAGGGCGGGCAGCGGGTGCTGCCGCTGGCCGGGGTCGACGCCGCCACCGCCACCTATTTTGCCATCATTCTGGTGTTCAAGGAGACGTCGCCATGGCGTTGACCGTTTCGGAGCATCCCGCGGTTCTGGTTCTGCTCAGCCCCGGCGGCCTCGCCCTGGCCCGCCGGCTTCAGACGCTGCTGCCGGGGGCGGAGATCCACGGTCTGCGCGGCCGGCTCGAGCCGGGGGCGGTCGATCACGTCTTCGTCGGCACCGCCGACCATCTCCGCGGCCTCTTCCTCTCGGGGCGGCCGATCATCGGTCTGTGCGCCGCCGCGGTGCTGATCCGCTCCCTGGCGCCGCTCCTGGGCGACAAATGGTCGGAGCCGCCGGTGCTGGCGCTGGCCGAGGATGGCAGCGTGATCATTCCGCTGCTCGGCGGCCACCATGGCGCCCACACCCTGGCCCGGACGCTGGGGGTGGTGCTTGATGTCGCGCCCGCGATCACCACCGCGGGCGACGTTCGCTTCGGCGTTGCCTTCGACGACCCGCCCGAAGGCTGGGCGCTGGCCAACCCGCTCGACGCCAAGCCGTTCGCCGCCGCGCTGCTGGCCGGCGCGCCGGTGCGGCTGGAGGGGCGGGCGCCCTGGCTGGCCGGCTCGCGGCTGCCGTTCGCGCCGGATGCCGAGTTGCTGCTGCGGGTCACCGAGCGCGCCGCCACCGGTTCGCCCGAGGTGCTGATCTATCATCCGAGAACCCTGGCCCTCGGGGTCGGGGTCGAGCGGAACGGCGACCCGGACGAGCTGATCACCCTGATCCGCGAGACCCTGGCCGCTCAGGGCCTGTCGCCGCTGGCGGTCGCCGGGCTCTATTCGATCGATCTCAAGTGCGACGAGCCGGCGGTCCATGCCGCCGCGGCGGCGCTGGGGGTGCCGGCGCGCTTCTTTGATGCCGAGACCTTGGAGCGGGAGCGGCCGCGTCTGGCCAACCCCTCGGAGGTGGTGTTTGCCAATGTCGGCTGTCATGGCGTTTCGGAAGGGGCGGCGCTGGCGGCGGTTGGCAAGGGCGGCCTCCTGGTGGTGCCGAAAACCAAGAGCCGGGGCGCGACCTGCGCCATCGCCCGCGCGCCCGAACCCTTCGCCGCCGCGGCCCTCGGTGTGCCGCGCGGCCGGCTGACCGTGGTCGGGCTTGGGCCGGGCGGGGCTGGCTGGCGCACCGCCGATGCCGTCGAGGCCCTGGCCGAGATGGACGATCTGGTCGGCTACCGGCTTTACAACGATCTGGCCGAGCCGGTGCCACTTCACGTCACCCGCCACGATTTCGGCATGGGCGACGAGGAGATCCGCGCGGTCAGGGCGCTGGAACTGGCGGCGGCCGGGCGCAAGGTCTGCCTCGTCACCTCGGGCGACCCCGGCATCTACGCCATGGCCACCCTGGTGTTCGAACTGCTCGACCGGCGGCCCCGGCCGGAATGGCTGCGGGTCGAGCTGCGGGTGCTGCCGGGGATTTCAGCTTTTCAGGCCCTGGCCTCCAAGATCGGCGCGCCGCTGGCCCACGATTTCGCCCTGGTTTCGCTCTCGGATCTGCTGACCCCCTGGCCGTTGATCGTGAAACGCCTGGAGGCGGTGGCGGCGGCCGACATGGCGGTGGCGCTCTACAACCCGGTCTCGCGCAGCCGGCGCCAGCAACTGGAGGAGGCGGTGGCGATCCTGCTCCGCCATCGTTCGGCTACGACCCCGGCGGTGATCGGTCGCCAACTCGGCCGGCCCGAGGAAGCGGTTTCGGTGGTGCCGCTGGCCGATCTCACTCCCGATCTGCTCGACATGCTCAGCATCGTGATCGTCGGGTCCTCCGACACCCGGATGCTCGAGCGGCCGCGGGGCGGGCAGTGGGTTTACACGCCGCGCGGCTTTTCCGGTAAGGACGGCTCGAGCCTGCGGTCCGAGCCCGAGCCCGAGCCCGAGCCCGAGCCCGAGTTGGAGGGGCAGGGGTGACGGTTCATTTCATCGGTGCCGGTCCGGGCGCGGCCGACCTGATCACGGTGCGCGGCCAGCGCCTGATCGCCGGCTGCGGGCTCTGCCTTTACGCCGGTTCGCTGGTGCCGCGCGAGGTCGTGGCCGGGGCGCCGGCGGGTGCCCGGGTGCTCGACACCGCCGGCATGACCCTCGATCAGATGATTGCCGAGATGAAGGACGCCGATCAGGCCGGGCAGGATGTCGCCCGGGTCCACACCGGCGACCCCTCGCTCTACGGCGCCATCGCCGAGCAGATGCGCCGGCTCGACGCGCTCGGCATTTCCTACGACGTCACGCCGGGCGTGCCCGCCTATTGCGGTGCGGCGGCGGCGCTACGCCATGAACTGACGCTGCCCGGGATCAGCCAGACCATCATCCTGACCCGCACCACCAAACGCACCTCGGCCATGCCGAAGGGCGAGGACCTGCCGACCCTCGGCGCCTCGGGCGCAACCCTGGCCGTTCACCTCTCGATCGACAATATCGAGGCGGTGGTCGCCGATCTGCTGCCGGTCCGCGGCGCCGACTGCCCGGTGGCGGTGGTCTATCGCGCGACCTGGCCCGACCAGCGCATCGTCCGCGGCACCCTCGCCGACATTGCCGCCACGGTGCGGAGCGCGGAGATCTCGCGCACGGCGCTGATCCTGGTAGGCCGGGTGCTCGATGCCGCGAGCTTTCCCGACAGCCTGCTCTACGACCCCGCCTTCAGCCACGGCACCCGCAAAGCGGTCAGAGAGTAAGGATGCCGGTCTCGAACAGCAGCAGTTCGACCCGGTCGCCGACCGCCGCGGCCGGGGCGTTGGGCGGGCGCACGATCAGGCAGTCGGAGGCGGCCAGCGTGGTCAGCATCGCGCTGTCCTGCTGCACGAACGGCGTGGCCATCAGGTCGCCCGCGGCATCGTGGGAGAGGGTGGCGCGCAGATAGACCTGCCGGAAGTCGCCGGCCGGCAGGGCGTGACCGAGGCGGGCGGTCGGCGGCAGGGTCTCGGCGGCGGTGGACTGGCCGAGCAGCGCCCGGAGCGCGGCGCGCAGAAACAGCAGCGCCGAGATCATGCTCGAAACCGGGTTTCCGGGCAGGCCAAGCAGCGGCACGCCGCCGGTCTTGCCGAACAGCAGCGGCTTGCCTGGCCGCATCGCCACCTTCCAGCAATGGATGCCCTGACCACGGTTGCCCAGGACCTTGTAAACGAGGTCATGATCACCGACCGAGGCCCCGCCGCTGGTGACCAGCAGGTCGGCGCCCTCGGCCGCCGCCGCCGCGGCAAGCAGCGACTCGGTGTTGTCCTGGGCGACGCCAAGATTGAGCGGCAGGCCGCCGCAGGCGGTGACCAGTGCCATCAGCGACAGGGTATTGGCGCTGGTGATCTGATTCGGCCCCAGCGTCTCGCCGGGCAGCACGACCTCGTTGCCGGTGGCCAAAATCGCCACCCGCGGCCGCCGCCGCACCCGCACCCAGGGCACGTTCATTGCCGCCATCAGCCCGACGTCGCGGACGCCGACGGTCTTGCCGGCCGGCAGGCAGATGTCGCCGGTCTTGAAGTCGATGCCGGCGGCGCGGACGTTGCGGCTGGCCGGGACCGCCTCGCCGACCGTGATATAGCCATCCTCGTCGGGCGGCGGCACGATTTCCTGAACCACCACGGCGTTGGTGCCCGAGGGCATCGGCGCCCCGGTGAAGATGCGCACCGCCTCGCCGGGGTGGACCGAGCCCTTTAGGGTCCGGCCGGCCGCGACCTCGCCGATGACATGGAGCCGCACCGGCAGCCGGCGGGTGAAATCATCGGCACGCACGGCGTAGCCGTCCATCGCCGAGACGTTGGCCGGCGGCGCCGTGGTCCGCGCCACCACCGGTTCGGCCAGCACCCGGCCCAGACAGTCGCCGATGCCGACGGTTTCGGCCGGCAGCGGCGCGAAGGCGGAAATGATGCGGCTGAGCGCGTCCTGAACCGAGATCATGATAGCGGGGCTCCAAAGCTGCCGGACTTGCCGCCGGCCTTGTGAACGAGGCGAATGTCGGACAGCACCATCGCGCGGTCGACCGCTTTGCACATATCGTAAATGGTCAGTGCCGCCACCGAGACCGCGGTCAGGGCTTCCATCTCGACACCGGTGCGGCCGGCAAGGCGACAGGTGGCGACGATGTCGACGGCGTTCCGGGCGGGATCACAGCTGAGGTCGACCGCGACCGCGGTCAACGCCAGAGGATGGCAGAGCGGGATCAGCTCGGCGGTACGTTTGGCGGCCATGATCCCGGCCAGCCGGGCGACCCCAAGCACGTCGCCCTTGGCGGCGCTGCCGCTCATGATCAGGGCCAGGGTTTCGGCACGCATCAGCACCGAGCCGGTGGCGGTGGCGCTGCGCTCGCTGACCGCCTTGTCGGTGACATCGACCATCGCCGCCCGGCCGTCGGCGTCAAAATGGCTGAGGCCCGCCATCGGCCTAATGCTCCGGCCCGACCGGGTGGGCGTGCTGGGCCAGGAGGCGGCGGGTGGCGGCGGCGACATCGGCATGGCGCATCAGCGATTCGCCGACCAGGAAGCAGCGGATGCCCACCGCGGCCAGCCGGGCCAGATCCGCCGAGACCGCAATGCCGCTTTCCGCGACGGCGAGCCGGTCGTGCGGCAGGTGGGCGGCAAGTTTGACCGATGTTTCAAGATCGACATGCATAGTCTTGAGATTTCTATTATTTATCCCAATCAGCTCCGAGGGAATCTTTTGCGCCCGATCGAGTTCGTGGCGGTTGTGGACCTCGATCAGCACCGACATGCCATAGTCGTGGGCGGCGGCGGCGAGTTCATCGGCCAGCGGGTCGCTGAGCGCTGCCATGATCAGCAGCACGCAGTCGGCGCCCAGCATCCGCGCCTCGGCGATCTGGTAGGCGTCGATCATGAAGTCCTTGCGCAGCACCGGCAGGCCGCAGGCGTTGCGCGCGGCATTGACGAAGGAATCGTCACCCTGGAAATGGGGCTTGTCGGTCAGCACCGAGAGGCAGGCGGCGCCTCCGGTCTGGTAGGCCCGGGCCAGCACCGGCGGCTCGAAATCGGCCCGGATCAGGCCCTTGGACGGGCTGGCACGCTTGATCTCGGCGATCAGGCCGTAACCTTCGGTGGTGACCGCCTGTCGGAGCGCGGCGGCGAAGCGCCGGACCGGGCCGGCGCCTTGGGCCAGTCGTTCGACCTCGGAAAACGGGATCGCCGCTTTGCGTTCGGCGACGTGGATCCGCTTGTCGGCAATGATCTTCGCCAGGACGTCGGGAACCGGTTCGGTCATCGCTCAGGCCCGCCCGTTGGTAATCGCCACCAGTTTTTCCAGCACGGTTTTCGCACCGCCAGTGTCGATGGCTTGGCGCGCCTGCGCAACTCCCATTTTAAGATCGGACGCGATTCCGGCCACCAGCAGCGCCGCCGCGCTGTTGAGCAGCACGATGTCGCGATAGGGACCCTCGGCGCCATCGAGCAGGGCCCGGAGCGCCCGGCCGTTGACCGCGGCGTCGCCGCCCTTGAGATCGCGCGGGTGGGCCAAAAACAGCCCGGCCTCGCGGGGATCGAGATCGAAGCAGGTGACGGTGCCGGAGTGCAGGGCGGCGACGTGGGTGATGCCCGTGGTGGTGATCTCGTCGAGGCCGTCGGAGCCATGCACCACCCAGGCCGAGTCCGAACCCAACCGGTGCAGGACATGGGCGATCGGTTCGACCCAGTCGCGGGCGAACACGCCGATCAGCTGCTTTTTCGCCCCCGCCGGATTGGACAGCGGTCCGAGCAGGTTGAAGATGGTGCGGGTGCCCAGTTCGACTCGGGTCGGACCGACGTTGCGCATCGCGGTGTGGTGCCGCGGCGCCATCAGGAAGCAGATGCCGGCTTCCCAGAGCGCTTTCCTGACCAGCACCATGTCGGCGTCGAGGTTCACCCCGAGTTCGGCCAGCACGTCGGCGGCGCCCGACTTCGAGGACATCGCGCGGTTGCCGTGCTTGGCCACCGGCACGCCGCAGGCCGAGACCACCAGCGCGGTGGCGGTGGAGATGTTGAAGGTGCCCGAATTGTCGCCGCCGGTGCCGACGGTGTCGATGGCGCCGGCCGGAGAATCGATCTTTACCGCCTTGGCCCGCATCACCCGCGCGGCGCCGGTGATCTCCTCGACGGTCTCGCCGCGGACCCGGAGCGCCATCAGGAAGCCGCCCATCTGGGAGGGGGTGGCATTGCCCGACATGATGATGTCGAAGGCCCGTCCGGCCTCGTCTTCGCCAAGACGGCCGCCGCCGGCCACCTTGGCCAGGATCGCTTTCATGTCGGCGAGATCGCCGTGGGGTGCGGGAGGCTGGGTCACGCGGCATGCTCCAGGGGCGGGCGGGTGAGGGCAAGGAAATTGGCCAAGATGCGATGGCCGTGCTCCGAGGCGATGCTCTCGGGATGGAACTGGACGCCGTGAATCGGCAGCGTGCGGTGGCGGAGCGCCATCACCAGCCGGAGGCTGCTGGCCGGGTCGATGGTCTCGGCGGTACTCTCCAGGCAGTCGGGAAAGCCGTCGCGCTCGACGATCAGAGAATGATAGCGGGTGGCCTTGAAAGGCGAGGGCAGGCCGGAGAGCAGGCCCTGACCGTCGTGGGTCATCAGCCCGACCTTGCCATGCATCGGCACCGGCGCCCGCACCACCCGGCCGCCGAAGGCCTGGCCGATCGCCTGATGGCCGAGGCAGACGCCAAGCAGCGGCAGCCCCCGTTCGGCGGCGGCCCGGATCAGGGGCAGGCAGATGCCGGCCCTGTCGGGATCGCAGGGGCCGGGCGAGATCACGATGCCGTCGGGCCGGAGGGCGAGCGCCTGCTCGACCGTCAGCGCGTCGTTGCGCCGGACCACCAGCTCGGCCTTGAGGTCGCCGAAGAAGTGATAAAGGTTGTAGGTGAAGCTGTCGTAATTATCGATGAGCAGAAGCATGCCGGGCGCCTCGAGGGAGGGCGGAGAGTTCCGCCAACCTACAGGCGGCGGCCCGGATTTTCCAGCGCTTCGCGGTACCGGAGCGGGCGGGTCAGTCCGGCGTCTTCGCGGTCGCCAGCGCCCGGCCGAAGCGGGCCAGGGCCTGACTGAGCCCTTCATCGGAAATGGTGGCGGCGGCGCTGGCGATCGCTTCGGCCGCCGCCGGGCTGAGCGGCCGTGGCCGTGGGCCGGGCCGGCTGGCGCGGGCCATGGTGGCGTGGATCAGCTTCAGCCGTGCCACCGCTTTGTAACCGAAGAAGGTGTTGATGCGCTCGATGATCTGGGGTTCCAGATGCTGGATATCGAGCGCGACCGCTGTGGCCACCCGCAGATGCAGCACCGCATTTTCCCGTTGTCCGTGGGGAAAGACGATGCGGTAGGGCGAGGTGCGGTCGGCCATGCGCGGCCCGACGATGCTCGGCCATTCTGCGAGCAGGCCGCCGAAAGCCAGGCCGCGCCGGCCCAGCGCCTTGCCGGTGAGGGCGGGCAGAATGCCGGCGAAGGTACGCGGCCCGGCCATCCGGGGCTCAGCCGCGGCCGAGACCGAGCGCGCCGCGCAGCAGCGGCGGCAGGCCGGCGAGGCCGATGGTGATGTCGATCGAGTCGTGGGGGACGACGAAGTAGCGCAGCGTCAAGCGGGCGCCGTCAAGAAAGGTGCGGATGCAGCCGAGCCCCCTGGCTTCGACGCCATGCCAGAGCCGGAACCCGACCACGGTGTCGCCAACCATGTGATAGGGCATGAAGGTCTTGGGGTCGATGCTGGGGTCGCGTTCGGCATGGCGGGTGAGTTCGGCGGTTTCCCCGGCATCGCAGATGGTGATATCGTCGATCCAGAGAATCGGCAGGCGATACGGGTCCATCTTGAGCGAACATTGCGGCAGTGCGGCCGAAAACCACACCGAGCCGTCGCGCTGGCGAAAGATGGCCACCGTGAATCCCGTGTCCAGGACTCCGAATGCCCCTTTGCCCCCAGCGATGTCCCCCTCGACCCACTCAACGTTCATCAAAGCCTCCCAAGCGTGCAGCGGCGCGCACGCTGACATTTCCCGACCGGGAAGTCGAGCCGCAGCGCGGCGCTGCGTCATTTTTCCTGGCACGGCTCGGGATTTGCGGTCGTGAGCGATCGGGTGCACCTGCTGCTCGGCTGGTATGATCGCTCGCGGCGCCAGTTACCCTGGCGGCTGGCGCCGGGCGGGCGGGCCGATCCCTATCGGGTCTGGCTGTCGGAGATCATGCTTCAGCAGACCACCGTTGCGGCGGTGGTGCCGTATTTTGAGCGCTTTCTCACCGCCTGGCCGACCGTGGCCGATCTGGCGGCGGCGCCCCTCGACGAGGTGCTGAAGGGTTGGGCCGGCCTGGGCTATTACGCCCGAGCCCGCAACCTTCATGCCTGCGCCCGGGTGGTCGCGGAGCGCTTCGGCGGCCGGTTTCCGGATACCGAGGAGGGGCTCAGCGCTTTGCCCGGCATCGGCGTCTACACCGCTGCCGCCGTGGCCGCGATCGCCTTCGACCGGCCGGCGACGGTGGTCGATGGCAATGTCGAGCGGGTGGTCGCCCGCCTCTTCGCGGTCGCCGCACCGTTGCCCGGGGCCAAACCCGAGTTGCGCCGGCTCGCCGCCACTCTGACCCCGTTGGTGCGTCCCGGTGATTTCGCCCAGGCGATGATGGACCTCGGCGCCACCGTGTGCACGCCGCGCCGGCCACGCTGCCTGCTGTGTCCGCTGAAGGCGGGCTGTGCCGCCGCCGCCGCCGGCATCGCCGAGACTCTGCCCCGGCGCGCCGCGAAATCGGACAAGCCGGTGCGCCACGGCGTCGCCTACTGGCTGGTCAACGAGCGGGGCGCGGTGTGGCTGCGCCGTCGCGCGGATCACGGCCTGCTCGGCGGCATGACCGAACTGCCCTCGACCGAATGGCGCGAAGAGGGGCCGCCCGACCCCACCGCGGTCGCGGCTCAGGCGCCGGCGCCGGCGGTCTGGCAACCGCTGCCCGGGGTGGTCCGCCACACCTTCACCCATTTTCATCTGGAAATGACCGTGGTCGCGGGTCAGGCGGCGGCGCAGCCGGCCGGGGCCGGCGGCTGGGTGCCGCTGTCGCGGCTCGGCGATCATGCCCTGCCGACTGTGATGGCAAAGCTGATCCGGCACGCGCGGGAGCAAACCGCCGCCGCGGGCCTGCGATCAGCCACGGACTGAGTCGACCTCGTTTTGTGGCCTGCGCGAGGGGCCGAAGCCCCTCGCCGGCCGGATCAGACCAGGACTAATCCTCGTCCTTCTCCTTGGCCTGAGCGCGGCGCAGGGCCGCTCCCAGGATGTCGCCCAGGCTGGCGCCCGAGTCGGACGAACCGTACTCGGCCATCGCCTGCTTCTCTTCTTCCATCTCGCGAGCCTTGATCGAGAGGCTGATCCGGCGGCCGCCGCGGTCGATCTGGGTGACCTTGGCATCCACCTTCTCGCCCACCGCGAAGCGTTCTGGGCGCTGCTCCGAGCGGTCGCGGGAGAGATCGGCCTTGCGGATGAAGCCGTTGTAGCCGTCGCCGACCGCAACCTCGATACCGTTGTCGGTCACCTGCGTCACGGTGCAGGTCACGACCTCGCCCTTCTTGAGGCCGGCGGCGGCGGTCTCGAACGGATCGGACTGGAGCTGCTTGATGCCCAGGCTGATGCGCTCCTTCTCGACATCGACGTCGAGCACCTTGACCTTAACCTGATCGCCCTTCTTGTACTCGGCGATCGCTTCCTCGCCCGACTTGTTCCAGTCGAGATCCGACATGTGAACCATGCCGTCGATATCGCCGGGCAGGCCGACAAAGAGGCCGAACTCGGTGATGTTCTTGACCTCGCCCGAGATTTCGGTGCCCGAGGGGAACTTGTCGACGAAGCTTTCCCAGGGATTGTCCAGGCACTGCTTGAGCCCGAGGCTGATCCGGCGCTTGTTCGGATCCACATCCAGCACCATGACTTCGACTTCCTGAGAGGTCGAAACGATCTTGCCGGGGTGGACATTCTTCTTGGTCCACGACATTTCCGAAACGTGCACCAGACCCTCGATCCCCGGCTCCAGTTCGACGAAGGCGCCGTAGTCGGTGATGTTGGTGACGCGGCCCTTGAAGCGGCTCTGGATCGGGTACTTCGACTCGACGCCTTCCCAGGGGTCGGCTTCGAGCTGCTTCATGCCCAGGCTGATGCGCTGGGTCTCGGGGTTGAAGCGGATGACCTGGACCGTGACGGTCTGGCCGATCTGCAACGCTTCCGAGGGATGGTTGATGCGACGCCACGCGATGTCGGTGACGTGCAGCAGGCCATCGACACCGCCGAGATCGACGAAGGCGCCGTAATCGGTGATGTTCTTGACCACACCCTGGAGAATCTGGCCTTCCTTGAGATTGGCCACCAGCTCCGAGCGGGCCTCGGCCCGGCTTTCTTCCAGCACGGCCCGGCGCGAAACCACGATGTTGCCGCGCGAGCGGTCCATCTTGAGAATCTGGAACGGCTGCGGTGTGCCGAGCAGCGGCGAAATATCGCGCACGGGGCGGATATCGACCTGACTGCCGGGCAGGAAGGCGACCGCGCCCGAAAGGTCGACGGTGAAGCCGCCCTTGACCCGGCCGAAGATCACGCCGGTGACGCGCGCCTGATCGGTGAAGGCCTTTTCCAGCAGCGTCCAGGCTTCCTCGCGCTTGGCCTTCTCGCGGCTGAGCACGGCTTCGCCGTTCTTGTCTTCCATGCGTTCGAGGTAAACCTCGACCGAGTCGCCGGCCTTCAGTTCCAGCGGAACCCCGGGAATGACGAACTCTTTCAGCGGTACCCGGCCTTCGGACTTCAGGCCGACGTCGATCAGAACCTGGTCACCTTCGATCGAAATGATCCGACCCTTGACCACGGTTCCTTCCAGGCTGTCACTGGTGCCGAGCGTCTCTTCGAGCATGGCGGCGAAGCTTTCGCTAAAGCCCTTGTCCTCGCCACCCTTAGCGTATGTTTGTGCCATCGAATCTCCTTGGGTTGACCGATACGGCCCCCGGCACCTCCCGTCCCCCGGCGACTTGGGGAGGGTGTTTCGCACCGAAAGTCCGCGCGCCGGACCTCATGCCCGGCGGCTTGACGCACGATTCATGAACAACAGCTCCGCCGAAGGCCCCGGCGGACGCCACTTCATGCCGGGCCGATCCTGGTGCGAAGGAAGGCACGCGCCGCGTCAAAGGCCTGATCGGCGTCGAGATTCGACGTATCAAGCACAAAAGCGTCGACAGCCGACTTGAGCGGGGCCACCGCTCTCCGGCTGTCTCTCTCGTCGCGAGCCTTCATGTCCATGAGGACGGCGTCGACACTAACATCCTGTCCCGCCGCCCGCAACTCCTTCACGCGGCGCTCGGCGCGCACCTCGACCGAGGCGGTGACGAACAGCTTGGCCGGGGCCTCGGGGCAGACCACGGTGCCGATGTCGCGGCCGTCGAGCACCGAGCCGCGCCCACCCGGCGGATTGGCGATGAAATCATGCTGGAAGTCGAGCAGGGCGGCGCGGACCTCGGGCATCGCCGCAACCAGCGAGGCCGCCTTCGCGGCGGCGTCGTGGCGGAGATCGGGGTGGGTGAGAATCGCGCTTCCCGGCGTCAGCGCCCGCGCGCCGGCCAGGGCCATTTCGGGATCGGCGGGATCACCGCCGGCCCACACCACCATCAGTCCCACCGCCCGATAAAGCGACCCGGTGTCGAGGTGGGCGAAACCGTAATGGCCGGCGAGGCGCTTCGAAAGCGTGCCTTTGCCGGAAGCGGCGGGGCCGTCGATGGCGATGGTCGGGGGCATCAGGCGTCTCCCGGTTCGGAAATCCGCGCCCCCAGCCCGTTCATCAGCCGGGTGAAGCCGGGGAAGCTGGTGTCGATAAAGCTGCCGTCGTCCACCGTCACCGCCTCACGGCTGGCGCCGCCGAGGACAAGGAAGCTCATGGCGATGCGGTGGTCCATGGCGGTGGCGATCAGCCCGCCGCCCCGGGGCGGTTCGCCGGTGCCGTGAACGAAGAGATGCTCGGGGCCGGTCTCGTGGGCGACGCCGCAGGCGGCAAGGCCGGCCGCGACCATGGCCAGGCGGTCGCTCTCCTTGACCCGCAGCTCCTTGATGCCGAACATCCGGGTGGTGCCGGTGGCGCAGGCGGCGGCCATGGCCAGGATCGGATATTCATCGATCATCGAGGGCGCCCGCTCGGGCGGGACATCGACCCCCCGCAGCGCCGAGCCGCGGATGCGCAGATCCGCCACCGGTTCGCCGGCCTCGGTGCGGACGTTCTCGAAGACGAGGTCGGCGCCCATCTCCTTGAGGGTTTCATAAAGTCCGGTGCGGCGGGGGTTGATGCCGACCGCGACCAGGGTCAGGTCGGAGCCGGGTGCGAGCAGCGCCGCGACGGCCGGGAAGGCGGCGGAACTCGGATCGGCGGGGACCAGCACCCGGCGGCCGGTCAGTTCGGGCTGGCCGGTGACCGAGACCGCGAGCGCGCCGTCGGGCAGGCGCTGGCTGGTGACGGTGGCGCCGAAATGGCGCAGCATCAGTTCGCTGTGGTCGCGGGTGGGGTGGGTTTCGATCACGGTGGTGACGCCGGGAGTATTGAGACCGGCGAGCAGGATCGCCGATTTCACCTGGGCCGAGGCCACCGGCAGCCGGTATTCGATCGGCACCGGATGGTCGGTGCCGATCACGGTCAGCGGCAACCGGCCGCCCTTGCGGCCGACGAAGGTGGCGCCCATGCGTTCCAGCGGCCCGGTTACCCGCGCCATCGGCCGGTTGTTGAGCGAGGCGTCGCCGGTGAAGACGGCGGTGATCGGATGGCTGGCCACGACACCGATCAGCAGCCGCGCCGCGGTGCCGCTGTTGCCCATGTCGAGCACGCTGGCCGGCTCGGCGAGGCCGCCGATGCCGACACCGCGCACCCGCCACAAGCCGGACTCACGCTCGGGGCGGATCACGGTGGCGCCCAGCGCCGCCATGGCGCCGGCGGTATGGCGGACATCGTCGCCTTCGAGGAGACCGGAGATTTCGGTCTCTCCCACCGCCAGCGCGCCGATCATCAGGGCGCGGTGCGAAATCGACTTGTCGCCCGGCACCCGCACGGTGCCGGTGAGGGAGCCGCTGGCCGAGGCGCGGAGGCTGCGGGGCGGGGAAGACAGCGAGGTCATGGGGCAAACACCTGATCAGCCGAGGCGTTTTCCCTAGCACATCGGGCCGGGCCGGGCCAAGGCCGGCGGCGCGCGCCCGGGGTGCAGCCCCTCCCAAACCGCGCGGGCCTGGGTGAAGGCGGCGAGGTCGTGGATGCGCAGCAGCTGACAGCCCTGATCAAGGCCGGCGAGGCTGGCGGCAAGGGTGCCGGCCACACGGTCCCGGGGCGGCTCGCCGTTGCTGAGGGCGGCGATGAAGCGCTTGCGCGAGACCCCGAGGCACAGCGCGGTGCCGAGGCCATGATAAAGGGTGAGCGCGCGCAGAATTTCGAGATTATGCTCCAGGCTCTTGCCAAAGCCGATGCCGGGATCGACCACCAGGCGGTCGGGAGCGATGCCGGCGGCACGACAGCGGTCGATCCGCTGCTCCAGCCAGTCGTAAACCTCGAGAGCCGCATCTTCATAGTGCGGCGCCTGCTGCATGGTGCCGGGCTCGCCCTGCATGTGCATCAGGATCACCGGCGCCGCCGATGAGGCGGCGAGGCCGAGGCTGTCCGGATCACCGGCCAGACCGCTGACGTCATTGAGGACAAGGGCGCCCGCGGTCAGTGCGGCCCGCATCACCGCGGCATGGCGGCTGTCGATCGAGACCCGGGCACCCCGCGCCGCCAGCGCCCGGATCACCGGCACCACCCGGCCGATTTCCTCGTTGATGCTGACCGGCGCGGCGCCGGGCCGGGTCGATTCGCCGCCGACGTCGATCAGGTCGGCGCCGCCCTGGTGCAGCGCGAGGCCGTGGGCGACCGCCGCCGCCGGATCGAGGAAGTCGCCGCCGTCGGAAAAGCTGTCGGGGGTGACGTTGAGCACCGCCATCAGCCGGGGCCGATCGAGCGTCAGGCCGGCGAAGGCCGGGCGGGGCCGGCCGAGATTGGCCAAAAGGGTGTCGATGCGGCCGGTAATGTCCGGTGGCTGGCCGCGACTCCAGGCCAGCAGTTCGCCCGGCGCCAGCACCCGGCGGCTGACCGATCCGCCCGAGCGGACGATCAGTTCAAGCCGGGAAAAACAAAACCGCCCCCCGGCCAGGGAGGCGGCTTCGGGCGGGGCGCTGTCGGCCGGAACCAGCCCGAGCGGCCGCAGATACACCCGGGTCACGGCCCCGCGCCCCGGCTCAGGTTCCGAGCGGTTCCGGGTCGAGGCCGGCATCCTTGGCGCCGCTGGACGGCACCGAGGCGCGCCGGCCGGGGGTGCTGGGTTTGACCGGCGGCGGCGGCGTGTCGCCGTCGGGCCTGACGATGGTCTCGCCGCGCAGCAGGGCGTGGATGTCCTCGCCGCTCAGGGTTTCGAATTCCAGCAGTCCCTTGGCCAGGGTGTGGAGCTGCTCGAGATTGTCGCTGAGGATGCGGTGAGCGGTACTGTAGGCGGTATCGACGATCCGGCGCACCTCTTCGTCCACCGTGCGGGCGGTGGCGTCGGACATGTTCTTGTGCTGGGTTACCGAGTGACCGAGAAACACCTCCTGCTGCGGCTCGCCATAGAGCAGCGGCCCGAGCTTCTCCGACATGCCCCATTCGGTGACCATCCGGCGGGCCATCTCGGTGGCCATCTTGATGTCCGAGGAGGCGCCGGTGGTGACGCGCTCGCGGCCGAAGATCACCTCTTCGGCGATCCGTCCGCCCATCGCCACCGCGAGGTCGGCCTCGAGCTTGGCCTTGCTGAGTGAAATGCGGTCGCCTTCGGGCAGCCGCATCACCATGCCCAGCGCCCGGCCGCGCGGAATGATCGTGGCCTTGTGAATGGGATCGCTGTCGACCGAATGCAGGGCGACCACCGCGTGCCCGCCCTCGTGATAGGCGGTCAGCTTCTTTTCCTCGTCGGTCATGACCATCGAGCGCCGCTCGGTGCCCATCATGACCTTGTCCTTGGCCGCCTCCAGCTCCGACATGCTGACCACGCGCTTGTTGAGGCGGGCGGCGAGCAGGGCGGCTTCATTGATCAGGTTGGCGAGATCGGCGCCCGAGAAGCCGGGGGTGCCGCGGGCGATGATCCGGGCATCGACGTCCGGCGACAGCGGCACCTTGCGCATATGGACCTTGAGAATTTTCTCCCGCCCGAGGATGTCGGGGTTGGGCACCACCACCTGCCGGTCGAAACGGCCGGGGCGCAGCAGCGCCGGATCGAGCACGTCGGGACGGTTGGTGGCGGCGATCAGGATCACACCCTCATTGGCCTCAAAGCCGTCCATCTCGACCAGCAGCTGGTTGAGGGTCTGCTCGCGCTCGTCGTTGCCGCCGCCGAGGCCGGCGCCGCGATGACGGCCGACAGCGTCGATTTCGTCGATGAAGATGATGCAGGGGGCGTTTTTCTTGCCCTGCTCGAACATGTCGCGGACCCGGCTGGCGCCGACGCCGACGAACATTTCGACGAAGTCCGAGCCCGAAATGGTGAAGAACGGCACGTTGGCCTCACCGGCGACGGCACGGGCGGTCAGGGTCTTGCCGGTGCCGGGCGGGCCGACCAGCAGCACACCCTTGGGAATCTTGCCGCCCAGGCGCTGGAACTTCTGCGGATCCTTGAGGAACTCGACGATCTCCTCCAGTTCCTGCTTGGCTTCGTCGATGCCGGCAACGTCGTCGAAGGTGACACGGCCGACCTTCTCGGTCAGCAGCCGCGCCCGCGACTTGCCGAATCCCATCGCCTTGCCGCCGCCGGACTGCATCTGGCGCATGAAGAAGATCCAGACCCCGATCAGCATCAGCATCGGGAACCAGCTGAGCAGCACGCTGAACAGAGTCGGCACATTGCTGTCGTCGGGCTGGGCGCTGATGCGCACGCCTTTCTGGGTCAACCGGTCGACCAGATTGGCATCGGGCGGGGTGAAGGTGGCGAAGGTGCGGCCGTCGGCGAAGTGGCCGCTGACCTGATTGCCTTTGATCAGCACGTCGGCAACCTGACCACGATCAACATCGGTGAGGAATTCGCTGAATGGCACGGAGGCCTGGGGCGCGCGGGCCGATGAGGTCTGGAACAGGTTGAAGAGCGCCACCAGCAGCAGCCCGATAATGATCCAGAGCGCCAGATTCTTGCCGAAGTTATTCAAGGGTGCCTGCCTTTCGTCGAACCCCGGCGGGGGTCGAGCCATGCCTCGCCGAGGGGGAGCGAACCCACATTATAAACGGTTTCCCGGACATAGATAATGCTTAGATTCACTCAAGCAACGGCAAAATCGGCGCTCGCCAGGGGGGTGGCGGGCAGAAATCTTGTTGTTGCCACAATTGAGCTGCCCGGGCGCACGAATCCCAGGTGCGGAACCGCCACCGGGCCGCCCTGATCCAGGATCGCGGGCAGGCTGGCCCGGACCGGCTCGGGAACCGGCGTGAGACGCGCGGGGCTGGCATGCGCCCGCACCGCGCGCCAGCCGGCCGCGCCCAGCGCCCCCACCTGCAGCCCCGGCGGTCCGGTCAGCAGCCGGAGCGAAAAGCGCCGGTCCCACCAGACCGCGACGCCGGGTTCGAGGGGCAGGGCGGGGGCGGCGGACCGGGCCTCGCGCATCACCAGCAGCCGCCCGGCCCCGGGCAGGATGCGGCAGCCGGCCAGGGTGCGGCCTGCGGTCAGCCCCGCGACCAGCGCGGTCCAGAGACGGTCGAGCCGCTCCTGCCGGGGCGGGTGGCCGCCGCCGCCGGCCGTGGCGAGGCAGCGCATCAGCGCCCGCCGGCCGATTTCCTCGGGTGCATCCCTCAGGAGGGTGGGGTCGAGACTAAGGAAGCCGGCCGCATGCAGGGTCACAGCACGGGCGAGGAGGGCGGCGGTGGCGGCGTCGAGGGCGGCGCGGACAATCCCGAGCCGCCGGGCGGTGCCGGCGAGGCGGCCGGCGCTCAGCCCTTCGGCGGCCAGCGTCTCGGCGCTCCCGCGGAGGCGCGCCCGGGCAAAGGCCAAGGAGCGGTTGGACGGGTCCTCCAGCCAGGCGATACCGGCGGCGGCGCAGGTGGCGCGGAGAGCCGCTCTCGGCACGCTCAGCAACGGCCGCAACAGGCGCAGCTCCGGCACCTCCCGCACCCTGGCCATGCCGGCCAGACCGTCGGCGCCGCTGCCGCGGGCGAGGCGAAGCAGCACGGTTTCGGCCTGATCCTCCCGATGGTGGGCCAGCAGCAGATGAAAAAGGCCGGCGCCGGCGGCCCGGCCGATCAGCAGACGGTAACGGGCATCGCGGGCGGCGTCTTCAAGCCCGCTGGCCGGCGCGGTGTCCTCCCAGGTCAGGACTTCGTGTTCGATGCCGCGGCCGCGGAGCAGGGCGGCGACGGTGGCCGCCTCGGCGGTCGATTCGGGGCGCAGCCGGTGATCGACGGTCAGCGCCAGCACGCGGCCGCCCCGCGCCCGCGTCCAGTCGTGGCAAAGCAGGCAGAGGGCGAGGCTGTCGGCACCGCCGGAAACCGCGACCGCCAGCCGCGGCCGGGGCTCGAACGGCGCCAGCCGGTCCATCAGGGCGGCAAAGTCAAGGGCAGACAGCGGGCCGTCCGCGCTCACCGACCGCCCGTCCGGTTCAGGAGCACCCCAGCCGTTTGCGCTCCTGTTCGGCGCGCCGCTTCAGGCTGGCGGCGGCGGTCGGGAACACGGCGTCGAGCTGCTTCAGGGTCTTGCAGGAATCGTCCTTCTGGCCGAGGGCCGAGAGCGAGAGGCCGAGCTTCAGCAGATTATCGGGCGCCTTGGGATTCTTGGGATATTTCTGGAAACCCTCGGCGAAGGCCACCGCCGCCTCGGCATATTTTCCGCGCACGTAGTAGGTCTCGCCCAGCCAGTACTGGGCATTGCCCGAGAGCGGGCTGTCGCGGTGCTGGGTGACGAATTTGCTGAGGGCCTTTTCCGCCTGATCGTAGTCGGCCTTGCGCAGCAGACCGAAGGCCTCGTCGTACTGCTCCTGGACATTCCCGGCGACGGTACCGAGGCCGGGTCCGGAAACCGCCGCGGGCTGACCCGGGGGGGCCGGCTCGACGCGCTTTTCGCCCGGCTTGCCGGCTGGTGGCGCCGGCTGGGCGGGCCTGGCCGGCTGGGTGGTGGTCGGCGGTGTCCGCGGCGGCGGCGGCGGGCCGCCTTCGGTGCCGGTGCGGGATTCGAGCTGCGACAGACGGAAATCGAGGTCCGAAGACAGTTTGTCCAGCCGCTCCCGCAACTGGGCGACGCCGAACACCGCCTCCTCGTACTTGCCGACCGCTTCCTGGACGCTGCGCTCGAGTTGCGAGAGCCGGATCTCGAAATCGGCGGCCTGGGTCGGGGCGATGGCGCCGGGGGCAGGGGCCGGGGCGATGGCGCCCGGGGCGGCGCCGCCCCCCCGGGCCAACTGCCGGTGCAGGGTCTGGATGTCGTTATCCAACCGGTTGATCCGGTTAAGAATTTCGACTTGATCGTTGCTCTGGGCCAGGGCCGGCGCAGTCCACAGCACAAAGCCGAGGGCGAGCGCGCCGGCCGTGGTGGTCAGGGTGGCAAGAGACTTCAGCTTTGGCATGGGCTGGTCCGGCTCTGGCGGTTGCGGGAAGGGGCACTCAATTGACGATGGTTACGCCGCGGCGGTTTTGTGCCCAGGAGCCGTCGTTGTCGCCGAGCACCGCCGGCCGTTCCTTGCCGTAGCTGATGATCACGACCCGGCCGCCATCGATGCCGAGCGCCGTCAGGTAATTGCGGACCGCGGTGGCGCGGCGGTTGCCGAGGCCGATGTTGTACTCGCGGGTGCCCCGCTCGTCGGTGTGGCCTTCGATGGTCACGGTGACCTGACCGTATTGCCTCAGCCAGTTGGCCTGACGGTCGAGGGTCGCGCGGGCCTCCGGGGTCAGATCGGAGCGGTCGTACTGGAAGAACACCCGGTCGCCGGTACCCTGGCCGCCCAGCGAGGCGAGGTCTTCCTGGCTCCCTGGACGGATGGCGCCGCTGACGATGCCGCCGGTGCCGCCGGTGCCGGTGGTCAGGCCGGCGCGACCGGAACCCGAGGCGGCACCGGTGTCGGTCGGTGTCGATTCGCAGGCTGCGACCAGCGCGACGGCGGCAAACAGGCTCAACAGCTTCACATACATATCAGACCCCCTGGGAGGATGGGCAAGGTAGCATCGAAAGACAGTAGTATCGCAAGGATGCGGCCACAAAATACGGTATACGGATCAGGGAATCAAGGGCGACCATGCCGGATCGGAGCCGTCGACCGGCGTCGACACCCGGCGCTCGTTGCCGCCGCCGAGATTGACCGAATAGAGCCGGGCCACCCGGCCCCGGCCGTCGCCCGAGGCGGTTTCCTTGAAGTACATCAGCACCCGGCCGTTGGGCGCCCATGTCGGGCCTTCGGCGTGGTGGGATTCAATCAGGA
The DNA here is from genome assembly GCA_037132135.1 of Rhodospirillaceae bacterium. GTDB lineage: Bacteria > Pseudomonadota > Alphaproteobacteria > Azospirillales > Azospirillaceae > BOG-933. The sequence goes on along the minus strand of JBAXPR010000015.1, from coordinate 12,108 downwards.
TGCGTTCGCCGGTGCCGTCGGGGCGGATGACGCCGATGCCGAACTGACCGCCGGCGAGACGGGTGAAGGCGATGAGATCGCCGCGCGGCGACCACACCGGACCGCCGTAGCGGCCCTGGCCGAAGCTGATCCTCTGCACGCCCGAACCGTCGGCGTTCATGACGTAAATCTGCTGGGTGCCGCCGCGATCGGACTCAAAGACGATGCGCCTGCCGTCCGGTGAATAGGAAGGCGAGGTGTCGATCGAGGGGCCGGTGGTGAGCTGGGTCTGGCGCCGGGTGCGCAGATCGAGGGTGTGGATATTGCTGGCCGAACCGGTCGACAGGCTCATGATCACGGTGTTGCCGTCGGGCGAGAAGCGCGGCGCGAAGGTCATGCCGGGAAAGTCGCCGACCACCTCCTGGCGCCCGGTCTCGATGTTGAACAGGAACACCCGCGGCTTGCCGCCGTAATAGGAGAGATAGGTGATCTCCTGGCTGGTCGGTGAAAAGCGCGGCGTCAGCACCAGGGTGTTGTCGCTGGTCAGGACGTGATGGTTCTCACCGTCCTGATCCATGATCGCGAGCCGTTTGATCCGCGCCGTTCCAGGCCCGGTCTCAGCGATGTAGACGATGCGGGTGTCAAAATAGCCCTCCTCGCCGGTGATGCGCTTATAGACCGCGTCGGCGATCTTGTGGGCGATGCGTCGCCAGGTGTCGGGTGAGGCGAAGAAGGCGAGGCCGGTCAGTTGCTGCTCGACGACGACGTCCCAGAGCCGGAACTCGACCCGGAGCCGGCCGTCGCCCTCGCGGGTGACCGAACCCGTGACCAACCCCTGGGTATGGAGCAGCCGCCAGTCGGCGAAGCGCGGCTGCGCCTGGAGCGCGCCGGGGTTCTGGATGAAGGCAGAGGGATCGATCGGCCGGAACAGGCCCGAGCGCTCGAGGTCGGCCGAGACCACCTTGGCGATGTTCTGCCCCATCTGGGTCTCGGCGCCGCCGCTGCCGGCGAAGGCGGTGACCGCGATCGGGATCGGCTCGACGACACCGCGGGTGATGTCGATGTGAAGATCGGCGCGGGCCGGCGGCGCGAAGGCCACGACCAGCAGGGCGGCCAGAGCGGCCAGGGCGGCGACGCCGCCGCGGGTGGGCTTAGAGACGGTAGCCATCAGAGCATGTCCTTTAGATTAAGCATGTTAAGTCCTTGATATTGCAGGATATTTTTGTTTTACAAATGTTTAACGGTAAGTGCTTGACCACGCTTGCCCTGCGAGCATACCGTTTTTTAGCACTTGGGTGAGGAGGCCGCAATGCGTTTGGTTCCGACCAAGCATGGTTTCAAAGTCTATGGAACAAATATAAGAATTCGCAAGCGTCATGATAGCCGATATTGGCAGGTATGCGTATACTTCCCAAAGTTAAGGAAGTATAAAGTTTACTCCACAGGCACAGAAAGTGAAGAAGAAGCAATTGCATTTGGTATGGAGAGGCAGGTTGAACTAAAAACAATGGTTAAGCATGAAATTGAGGTGTTTCCCGTTAAGTTCGATCGAATAATTAAGGAATGGGTAGTTAGAACGGAAGGCAGAGTATTGGGTGGCCACCAAAGCAAATCTGTGTTTGAGGTTATGAAGTCGATCGCAAAGAATTACATGACGCCGTTTCTTAAAGATAAGCCCATAACAAAATTGAATGGCGAGTTGCTGGAAGCGTATGCGCAATTTATTATAAAAAATGGTGCGGTTTCGGCAAAATCGTTCGAGCATCACAATATGACCTTAAGCAGCATCTTAAAGTTTGCGAGGGAGAAGGGATGGTATAAGGGCTATAATATACCAAAAATTGAGGCTCCACCGTATAAGATCGAAGATGGAGATGCGAGGACGAACTTTACAGAGCCCGAAATTATCATGATGGTAAAGTCGATTGATGCATTTATCGACGCGCAGAGAACTGCTGTGAAGCAATATGACTGCAAATGCATGAAGGCTATGATACATTTTATAAACGCTACAGGATGTCGCACAAACGACTTTATTAACTTAACGTGGTCCGACTTTGTTTTGGAGGGCATGGAAAACTCACAATGGAACCCGAACGGTGAGTTGCGAAATATATTTGTTGATTTGGCGGCACTATCGGATAATGATGAAATATCACAATATGTCTTTAATAATTTTGTCAGCGACCAATTTTTTAAAGTGAGGCTGATTGGAAAGGGTAAAATACACCATAGAACCGTTCCTGTTGATCAAGCGGCCATACCATATCTTGTGTGGTGGTGGAAACAGTCATTACACAATAAGCCAGCAGATTTAGTATTTTCGAATATGGTGGGAAAATATTTAAGAGGACATGCTGTATACTTTAAGAAGTTATTGGAATTTACGAAAATACCCTATCAAACTGAAAAAGGAGTTAGAACGCCATACTCGTTAAGGCATACATTTATAACAAGAAAACTTGTTGATGGGAAATCTCCATTTGATATTGGCGTGCAATGTGGAACAAGTGTTAAGCATATCCAAGAAACATACTGCCATATGCTGCCAGCAGATCTTTTCGAGAAAATATTTAAGGTTAAGCCGCCATCTGTAGACAAATAAAATGTTGTTATGATGTGCTCTTTGAACCATTTAGACGCATTTATAGTGCTCCTGCTCATTGCCTTCGGAGGAGAGATCGTCGCGGGACATCGATCACGGTCGTCCACGGTAAACTGCACGTCCTCCAAGCAGCCATACCGTGCCGTACACCGTCATTTTACCGTGAACGAGCCCACAGACGGTCTCATGCAAACCGCACATATTAGAATTGTGAGAATTGCATAACTTAATCATCTTAAAAAAAAGTGCTAAAGGATAAGTAGTATGTAGAAACTTATCGAGGAAATTGTGATGGATGAATTTATAACAGATGACCAATTATGTGATGCTCTCGGTTTGGAATTAACAGATTATCACAAAATAGTAGATAGGTTGCGACTTAAAAAATATAATATAACCGGAATTATTAAAGTTATAATAAAGGAATCAATAGAGAAGATTGAAGAAAGAAAAGATGCGATATATTCCCACAACTTTAATAATATCAACCCAAAGGTTGTTTGGGCATGGAATATTGATGTTGCAGAAGAAATTGCCCAAAAGATATTGGACTACAAGCAATCAAGCCGGATAATTCAATCGTGAGAAAAGATTGCATCTGCTATGTGATTTTAACATAAATGGAATATAGATAAAATCATTTGAAGGATGCTAAATATATAGAAGTTATTTATACATAATCACCACTAGATTATAATCTAGAAAGTTAAAACGGAACATCGAAAACAGGACGGTGTCGGTAAGTCGGGTGAGACGAAAGCAGTTGAATTGAATTGACAACTGCGACTAAAGGTTTAATCCCCTTTTATGAAAATGGACCGGGCTCCGCTGTAAATTGCGACCCGGACGCCAACACATATCGTTTTGATTTAGTATGTGGCGGCCCCCGTGATGTTAAGTTTTGATTGAACTCGCTGTAAACTAATGAGGAATTAGCAACGCTTATGTTGGCGAGACGGACTTTCAAGATGTATCGGTAGACTGATTGGAGTTGGAAAAAGATCACCGCCAACTGCTAAAAACAATCAAAATCAAAGTGTTGAGAAACTCAGCATGTTATTACCCTAGCACTTGAAAGATAATCAAGGCTTGTGCTAGGGTAAAGTGTATCCAAATCTTGCATTAATAATTAAAAAGTTAATCGCCTTCGAAAATCGATCTGTTGAAAAAGATGGGCTTACGCCACTTGGCGGAAGCACAGCGATTTCGACAGATCAGCATTAAACACGGAACGAAGTGAAGTTGTTTAAGGCTTTAATATTAGTAATTTACAGGAATTAGTAAACCGACATCTGCAATAAACATAGCGGGTAATAATCCAATTATTAAAGCACCAATCCATCACTCCGTTCGGATTGGATGCTGTGATTATGTATTTTGTTGTCCCTCCGTAAACTCCGAGACCAAAACACATAATCACCATTTATTAAACCGAAATATAGTTGTTTGATAAATATCTTTATTGATGTCGCTAAATATTAAGTATAAATTAATCATTAGTAATGTTTCATCATATTTGTTTACCTCGGAAGGTATAAATACATATACACATACAAAAAAAGGAAATGACAATGAGGTTATATGAAATAACGCCAAATTACTCGAAAATATTTCAATCCACACATGACGCGATGATGAAGCAAGCGGGGCAAACTATCAAAACAGGGAAAGTTCAAAAGAAAAACGCAGAAATATCAAAGTCCAAGGAAAATACACGAAAAAAACAGGCGGAATTACAAAAACTTAACACAACAAGTTAGTCAACATTAAGGACAAATAAATGAACGAATTATTGATGGAAATATGCGAGAAGATGAAAGATATTAACGTTGTTAAATCGGATATTCAATTTTCAATTGAACTACTCCAAAGAAGTCCGAGATTATATTCGTGGGCAAAATCATCCAAACATGCCCCGGCACTTGATGTTCTGCTTGGGCTGTATAACAGGCTTGATGATTTGTGCGAGAAATTTAAACTCCAAAACATGAACTTTGAGGCGAGCATTGTTGACGATTTAACAGATAGATTATGGGAGAAAATTCGTGAGGAAAGTTTATCGAGAACGTTTTTCACGAGGAAGAAGCCGGTCGTTCGGCAGACTGCATACAACGCAGTTAGCACCATAGCCCCAGCCGCTTCGAGCCTTTTGCATGGTTTCCAAGCGTAGCAACAGCCCCGAATTTAACTTGGCAACACGGCAGGGGCACCACATGAAGTTTAATAACGTATCCCATAACATTGCCGCACTCACATAATTTAGGCAAAAAGTGCGGTGATGGTGTGGGAACATTATAAGAGATTATAAGCATTTCGACCAATCTTCTGTTGATTTGTTCCAATAAATTCATAGGCTGGAATTAGCAAAACAAGCATATGGAGTTGCAAATGAGCATTTTGGAAACTTTGGAGTTTTCCGATTTCAGCAAGAAGGCAGAAAAAGGAACGCCACATCTCGCGCTACGCAATCGGCTTATTTCTGCAATTGACGAGCAGATTGCGGGAGCAAATGCCGAGCAAAACAACGAACATTATGTTCGTGAAGTTCAAAAGGCTGTGAAGAACGCCGAAACAGGTGATAAGGAAATCCGGACTATCCAAAAGCAGTTGCGGAAAATGTGGTGGAAGTCTGCAAACGGCATTTTGTTGGAAATCCGATTTGCAAACAAGGTTTTGAAGATCGGAAATAAGTCGAGCGTGATTATCGGCGAATTTCCGAACCTTGTTCCGGTGCTTAAGAAAATTCAAGACGCTACAAGGAACGGCGAACTTGACGAAGTTATGAAGCAGGCTTTGGCCGGTCGGAAGCGGAAGACGGGGAAGGCCGATACCGAAGTTGCACCGCCGGCCAATGTTAAGTCCGCTGTGAAGGCTGTGAAGTGAAATTGTTATGTGTGGCCGGCTGCAAATGTGGTCGGCCACACAAAATATATTATGGAGGCGAACATGGATAGAGAATATTTGAGGGATAACTGCAATAGGATATTGGGCTGGAGAATAACTATGGGAAATAAAATTTATGGTTATGAACGCAATGGAAAATTGGTAGGTTTTTACGACTTGTTTTTCAAAGATACAAAAGACGTGCTCGGAAAATTGGTTGGTAGGGGAGATTTATTGACAACTTTGATAATAACGAAGTAGGTCGAAAAGAAGGTGAAAGCGGCGACGCGAAAATTTTGTTGGCCGCGCCAGCCTCCTCTGCCTCCTCTGCCTCCCCCGATCGATGCCGCCGGCCAGCACGGATTCTCAATCGACGATCCGGCCGGGCAGAATAAGGTGGAAGCGGATAATGTTGTTAAAATCGATTTCGTTTATAAAATCAACAAACATATAATCCGGCTCCGTTGTGCTTGCGCCAGCATAATGTGTTGACATATTTTTGGGTGCGTGCCTGCCAATCTTTATGTCAAATGACGCACAATCAAGTATATCTACGCATTTTAATACATCGGAAAAAGTAGATAAATTCCATGCTGTTTTATTTGTCGTCTCTGCGATATCGCATGTTCCGATCAACACCTCTGATTTTACCAAATTATCATCACCGATTAAGTCGCCAATCCGAAAATATAACTCGTTATCTTTTAATGTTGCCCTAAACCATTTATCACTTTTAAGCCTTTTTGCCTCGCTCTTAAATTCTGAAATTTCGTCATCATTCGGATCGACAGAAACGCTTGCAACGATTGTCGGCATCCCCTTGTAAGTAGATTTTGGGGTGGAATATTTAAGTTGATGCCGTCGAGGTTCTTTATTTCCACTCATAAAAGAAAAACAAATAGGGACAACTTCAACTTTTTCAATAGTCTCCGAATTATCGTCGGATTGATCAATTTTATAAAACTTTCTTTGTTCCTCGGTTTCAACACTAATTTCGTATTCATCGTTCTGTAAAAGCGGCAGCAACTCCTTGAAATTCACAACGGCACAATTCCCGACAACCACCTTTGTTTCGATTTCAAAAACGCCGAAGATAGTCTTGTCAATTCCGTCAGCGATATAAAATTCAATCTTCCCATCGTGCTGTTCGATGCGCAATGCGGCAATACCAAAAATATCGCACACCTGCACGACGGGCAGCAAAATTAATCCTATTCCGGACATAATCAATCCTCCTTCTTAATTTTGTTCCGAATTCTTGGCTTTTTCGTCGGGGTAACTTCTTGCTTTTGTTTGTTATAATCGCACTCCGGATTAGCGCAGTTTTCCTCGGTTTTAAATACACCACACATATCGCAAAAGCGATCATAAGATGGTGGGCGAACTAAGTCCAAATCCTTCCGCCGCCTGCGGCTCATTTGTGCATAATCATAAGGGTCGATTTCTTCATATTCGCTATTTAAAACTACAGGTGTCTCTTTGCTGGATATGTATCCAACATATTGATCAATATCCACGCTCGGTTCATTGCCATTTAAAACGATCTTATCACGGGATTTTCCATCATCCGTCCTGCGATACCAAAATGTCCGCATGCGGTCATTTTTCGCCCAAATATCATCCAACTTATTTTCTTTAATGTATTTCGAAATGGCCTTGCCAAATGAAGCCATATCTTTAAATTCTCGCCCGCCATTCTGTCGATAAATCTCAAATAACGCCTCCATTAGCACTTCTTCAAAGTTGTCGGACTTAAACACCACATCCGCAATTCGGATGTGAGTTAAAGCGCAATAATTTGATGCCGCAGTATAATCCGGTCCATGGTAAGGGTCGGGCGGGTTGTCTTTAACAGGTTCGCCGTGCTTGTTTATCAAATATCCCAACCAATGCGAAACTGCTTTCGGGTCTTTGAAAACGTGATACTTGTCGTTATAATATTCCTCTGTATCTTCGTATAAACCCATTCCCTTGTATTTTTGATAATCAACGGATTTCTCCATCCAATAATTAAGGTGCTCACCTTGTTTGTGCTTAATAACAGACCAGCGACGATCTTCGGAATTTGGACCGCCACCGCTTAAGCGAACAGGTGGGCGTTCGGCATTATTGTTTGAAATAAACCACCAGCCCAAACTCGCACCAACAACGGCATTACTATAAACGCCTCGTGTGGTAATCGTTGTCTGCCCAACGACGTTTAGCAATTCGTCTGTCTCTGTTCCATCTGCTAAAAAATTATCGACATAAACAACAACTGCTCGTTCCAAAATCGAGTTAATATCGGTAAAAAACCGCAAATAATTAGACCGTACAACGTTGCCTTGCGTAAATATTGTCCGGCATAAAACATCAGCAAACAAGCCCTTGCCAACTTTTCCCTGCCCATACATAACCATGGCCGGAATTCGAATTTCCTCGGGAAACCGAATTTTATGCAATAAACACTTTTCGATATGATCTTTTAGTTCTTGGCGACCGCCGGATAGTGATGTGAGCAAAGTTTCAAACAATGGGTGGGGTTGGTGCTTATCGTTATGTTCCGGTTGCAACCAATTCCCACGATTGAAAATATTCAACCGTCCGGGGTCTTGATCAAATCCACGATACACACCGTTAACGACGCGGTTAAGGCCATCATTATGTTCCGGAGAAAGTGCCGCATATAAGTTTGTAAACCCGACATCTTTCTTTTTGACGATGCCAATACAAACGCTGATTGATGGATATTTGTGCAATATCGGCTGTCCAATTATCAGCCAATCTTTTGTTGTTTGATCATAATACCAATAAACTGCCGTTTTACCTTCAACGCGGTAAATGTTGTTTGCCTGTATAAATTCCACCAACTGCTGCAATTTATCGGATCTTTTGGAATTGAAATTGTCGATGATCGGCATGGAATTTTCCTTCCCGAAAAATAGTTCGTCTCCGGAAGCCTCCCCTGCCTCCTCTGCCTCCTCCAACCCGTACCACCTTTCCCGCATAGCGACCATAACGCCGCCGACCGCGATAACATGACATATGGACGCACCACATAATTCGTCGTCCATCTTACACGTTAAATGGAGTAAACATTATCCAGCGTAGTTGTTTTCCCGATCACAAACTTATGAGGATTTTCGCCATGAGCATGCCGGAACATATCGAAACAACAGATGATGACGAACTTGCAAAACTTTTTGAGGGCGTTCCGGATAAAATTACCAAGCCGAAGAAGTCGTCCAGCAACAAGAAGGAAATTACCGTCGAAACTATGAAGGCTGACAAGATCATAGTTATTAACAAGTGGATAGAGAAGGTTAAGTCGGATATTCGCGAGGACGGTAAGAAGGGTAAGGGTAATTTAAGCACCGCCACCAAAGATCCAAAGTATGTCGAGCTCCGTCTTCCGCACGGCCCCGGCGGAAATTTTAATATTTTCACAGGTAAGGAGTGGATAGAAAAGCCGATTTTACCAGCCGTGAACGAAGTTAAGTTTTGGGAAATGACCATTAAGCGATTTGAACTTGGTGTTTATGATGCCGAGTGTGAGCGTATTATGAAAAAGCGGCATGATACCTATTATGATGAAAATGGCGTGAGAAGGCCCAAAAAGCCGAAGAAGGTTAAGAAGGCGGACGCCGCTGCCGCCGAGGCTGCGAAGGTAGATGATCATTTCGTGGTTGAGAACTAACTTTGCGTTGGTTTAGTTCTCGATCTTGCAACACGGTTTTGGCCGGAAAGTCAGCAACGGCTTTCCGGCATTTGTTTGTTAACTTGATTTCGGGAGGATTTTCACCACCATCAATCATAATTTGCGTGATGTAATTACAAAACGAACATAACATGGATTTATCACAGAGATGTGGAGCGTGTTATGTGCAAGTTTGTAGCGTATTACCGGACATCGACATCGAAACAAAGCCTGTCCTTCGATGCACAGAAAGCAGCGGTAAACGCTTATATTCGTGATGGCGAACTTATCGCGGAATTTACCGAGGTGGAAACCGGTAAAAATAATGATCGCCCAAAACTTAAGGAGGCTATTGCGTTAGCGAAGAAAATAAAGTCAATTTTGATAATTGCCAAACTTGATAGGCTTTCACGGAATTTAGCATTTATCGCAAACATATTAGATGGAAACATCGAATTTGTATGTGCTGATATGCCAAACGCAAATAAGATGATGTTGCAAATGATGGCGGTTATAGCGGAATTTGAAGCGAAGCAGATTTCGGAAAGAACGGTTGCCGCATTGCAAGCCGCAAAATCACGGGGAACATTGTTGGGGAATAGAACAAATTGGAAAGAAGCGCAAGCACTTGGGCACGAGATGAATATTAAACTTGCAGCCGAACATGCCGATAAAATCATCCCGATAATTCGTGATCTTGCCCGAAGAGATGCAGGAAGTTTGCACCGGATTGCGGACGAACTTAACGCGAGGAATATTCCCACACGGCGGAACGCGGCATGGACCGGAACGGCTGTACGGCACATTATACGGAGAGCGGGCTTTGCCACGCTGCGGGAGTTGGCGTAGCGGGGCTGCGACGGTGGCGAAGGCTGCGACGAAGGTCGGGAAGTGATGGCACGATGGCCGACTCCGAGAAAATTGGAGTCGGCCATTTTTTGATGGAGGTGGACATGGCGAGACAGGAATTTCGAGATTTTAGCGGCAGGTGTGTCGGCTGGATCGAAAAGTTTGCGGGTCGGCTCGAAGCCCGCGACTACGCTGGACTGCTTAAAGGCTGGTTCGATGTGCGGGCGAACGAAACACGCGACTACTCGGGCAGGATGGTCGGGCGTGGCAACATGTTGGCGGCACTGATTTTTGCACCGTGATCGACGGTGGCGGCGACGGCGGGCAAAAGTTTGCTCGGCAAAGTTTATGGATTGCCGGCATGCTGGGCATGGCAGCGCCGACAGCACCAAGTTGGAGAGTGCGATTTGGGCTGCACTATATCCACCTTTTATATTCTTACAGATAAGAGGCCGAAGTCCCGTCATTTTGCATTTAGGATTAGGCGATCGAGTTCTCTCAAATCTTGTTTTTTATACGCATCATTAGGCGGCTGATTATTATTCTGTGCTCGTTCTTCGGGGCGAGGATTGGTCAGCCGGCGAAGAGCATCTGCGTCGCGCATTGTTTGACGAGCCCTCTCGGCTGCATAGTCCAATTGTGAAGCAGCATCATTTCGAGACTTTGAAAAGAAAGAGGCGTCACTTCCATGGGCTCGTGTTATGACGGCAAATGAAGCAGACCCAAGGATGACCACGAAACCCGTTGCAAGCATTAGTCTTACGAATACATTGCCCGTTTGGTATAATTCGGTTTGTGATATTATGGATTTTGCTATTGTGATTGCGATCAAAATCGCGCTGCCTAAACTGCAAAATCCGGGGACTTGCGCAAGAAAAAGCCACGCATCCAGCATATTATCGGCAAACCCAGCCTCTATAACCTTTGCTGCTAATCGCTGTGCGCCGTCTATCTTTATAAAGATTGCTATATCAAAATAAAAATAACCAACTAAATTCAAGCAGAATGCTGAAATTAGTAGTCCGGTATTTATCATGCCCCGCTCCTCGGGTTTTTCGGGTAAAGCCGGAATTTAACATGACATGAAATTTTGGGAGACACAACCTTCATGGGGTTTCCCGCTCTCGCAGTGTCGTTCGCCGCTATCTCCAATTCCATCCCGTGCAGAACTCACCATTCCTTGGCCACGCTATCGAAACATGGTCAAATCTATTGTGAGTTGCGTTGAGTGCAGTGTCTTTCGCCCGTATTTGGCGGCATCTTCGCTTGCACAAAGTTAGCACGGCCAAAAGCATCGAACATGGTGCCGACTACCAAATGCTTGACATTGTAAGGTGAATTTTTAATGTTGAAGAAAAGCAATATAGAACAATGAGTTATGTTAAATTTGTCGGAAGTCGTTTGGTCGCAGAGGTTGAGGGCAGGGGGGCAAATTGTTTGACGAAGTTTGACAGATGTTTAACGCTATAAATACCCTTTTAACATCAATAAGTTATCGCTCATATTTAGAACATGTCCTTCGGATTGAAGGTGAAGGTGATGCGGCGCCAAGTATCGTACTTCTCGGGCGGTAACGCCAGCGGCTGGCAACGCGGGTTTTTGACCGCCCGGAGCGCCGCTTCGGCGGCGGCCCGATAGGCGGGGTCGGTGAACATCCGGGCCTTTGATTTCTCGGCGATCTCGGCCCTGGCCACCGTGCGGTCGGGGTTGACCTCGATCACGACATCGATGACCATGTCGCGGGCGCTGCGGGCGCCGGGGTCGACATTCCAGCAATGGCCGATCTGGCTGCGCAGCGCGTCTTCCTGGGGGCCGGTCAGGTGATCGGAAACCAGCGGCGTCGAGCCGTTGGTCGTGCTCGGCTTGCCGGTGCCGGCGGCGGCGGCCGGCGACGGCGCCGCCGGTGATGGCGGCTGTCGCGCCGCAATATCTTTCTTCAGCTTGTCGATGGTGCTCAGCACCGAGGCCAGCGGATTGGTCTCGGCCGCCGGCTTTTCCGGCGCCTTTTTCTCGGGCGGCTTTTCCGCGGGCTTGTCCGGCTTCTTGTCCGGCGCCTTCTTTTCGGGCGGCTTGGGTACCGGCGTTTTGGCGGGCTCCGGCTTGGGCGGTTCGGGCT
>JBAXPR010000014.1:0-48521 GCA_037132135.1 Rhodospirillaceae bacterium | reverse complement strand
TGACTGGCGGATTGCCTAGGGTTTCATGTAACGGAAAGTGCAAACTTCGGCCTAGCGCACCAGCCCCTGGGCGAGGGAAGGCATATCCAACGGCAGAAAGCCGTAATGCCTGAGCCAGCGCAGATCGGCTTCGAAGAAGGTGCGCAAATCGGGGATGCCGTATTTCAGCATTGCGATACGCTCGATGCCCATGCCGAAGGCGTAGCCCTGATATTTGGCCGGATCGATGCCGCAGTTGGCCAGGACCTTGGGGTGGACCATGCCGCAACCCATGATCTCGAGCCAGTCGCCGTAATTGCCGAGCTTGAGTTCGCCGCCCTTGCGCAGGCAGCCGATATCGACCTCGGCCGAGGGCTCGGTGAAGGGAAAGAAGCTGGGGCGGAAGCGCACCGGCAAATCGTCGACACCGAAGAAGGCCCGGCAAAACTCGATGATCGCGCCCTTGAGATGGCCCATGTGGGTCGCCTCGTCGATCACCAGGGCTTCAACCTGATGAAACATCGGCGTGTGGGTCATGTCGTAGTCGGAGCGATAGGTCCGGCCGGGCGCGATGATCCGGATCGGCGGCTTGTTCGTCAGCATGGTGCGGATCTGCACCGGCGAGGTGTGGGTGCGCAGCACCCGCCTGGTGCCGTCGGGGGCGTCGGGCAGATAGAAGGTGTCGTGCATCTGCCGCGCCGGATGCTCGGGCGGAATGTTGAGCGCGGTGAAATTGTAGAAATCGCCCTCGATGTCCGGCCCCTCGGCGACGGTGAAGCCCATGTCGGCGAAGATCGCGGTGATCTCGTCGATGGTCTGGCTGATCGGATGCAGGCGGCCCTCGGACTCGGGCCGGGCCGGCAGGGTAACGTCGAGCCGCTCGGCCTCGAGGCGGGCCGAAAGCGCCGCGCCCTGGAGCCCGGCCTTGCGCGCCGTCAGCGCCGCCGCGATGTCATCCTTAAGGACGTTGAGCGCGGCGCCGCGGGCTTTGCGGGCCTCGGCATCAAGGCCGCCGAGATCCTTCATCAGGGCGGTAACCCGCCCCTTCTTGCCCAGCGCGGCGACCCGCACCTCTTCCAGCGCCGCCGGATCGGGAGCAGCGGCAATCGCGCTGAGGATTTCGGCCTTCAGGGAGTCGACCATGGCTTTTCTCGGGGTCCGGGGCCGCCGGCCCCTGCCAAGGGAGTCAAGGGGGGCGGGCCCCCCCTTGGTTCGTCCTCAAGCCGCGAGCGCCGCCTGAGACTGCCTGACCAGCGCGGCAAACGCCTCCGGATCGCGGGCGGCGATGTCGGCGAGCACCTTGCGGTCGAGATCGATCCCGGCCCGCTTCAGGCCATGGATGAACTTGGAGTAGGTGGTGCCGCAGGCCCGCGCACCGGCGTTGATGCGCTGAATCCAAAGGCCGCGGAAGTCGCGCTTCTTGTTGCGCCGGTCGCGATAGGCATACTGAAGCGCCTTCTCGACCTTCTCGATGGCGATACGGAAACAGGCTTTGTTACGGCCCCGATAGCCCTTGGCGAGCTTCAGGATCTTGCGATGACGGGCGTGGGTGGTGACGCCCCGCTTGACACGTGCCATGGTGACGTCTCCGGCTTAGGCGTTGCGCAGGAAATTCTTGAGGACGATGCGACCGTCCGCATCCGACAGCACCATGGTGCCGCGGGCGTTGCGCTTCATCTTCTGGGTGCGCTTGACCATGCCGTGACGCTTGCCCGCGGCCTGGGCCTTGACGCGGCCGCTGCCGGTCACCTTGAAGCGCTTTTTGGCGCCGCTTTTGGTTTTCAACTTGGGCATTTCCGGTTCCTTCGCAATGAGGTTGCCGATAGGAGCGGTTGGGCATGCCCTAGGGGTCCATCGACCCGGCCTCGCCGCTCATGGGAGAGTGGGGGTTATAGGCAAGCCGCTCCGGCAACGCAAGTGTCATGAGGACAAGGAACCGCGGGGCGTTCAGTGGCCCCTGGCCGGCTTGCAGGGCGCATGGCTCCGGTTATGGCTGGTGGTCCGGGCCAGATGCTCCATCAGCTTCTTGTCGAACGCCGGAGAGGGCGCGGTGAACTGGGCGACCAGCCCGTCCTTTTCGTTGTTGACGCGGACGGTGCCATGCCCGGAACTCCGGTACTCCTCGCCGCCGACCTTCAAAACCATGGTAAAACCAAAGCTTTGCTTGGCGATCAGGTCACCGTCATACGGCAGTACCCGAAAAGAGCGAACCGCAAGCTCGGCGATCGGATACTCTTTGCGGTCAATAATCAGCTGGAGCGCAGACTCCGTTGTGTTCCCGGCCTTCGCGGGACCGCCATGCCGTTCCGGAGCTTTACCGCCACCAAGGATATTCGACAACCACGACATGTCTGAAACTGCCCTTCTCGAGCTTACGGCCGACAGACCTTGCCGGATTTTCCGTAAAAACACTTACTCCCTGCATCAGCGATTATAAACCAGGTCAACGGTCCTCTGAAACGAAATCTTGAAATAGATTCACCCCCGATGACGACGATTATCGAATGACTGCTGCAAAGCGGTGACAGCGCGCAGCGGCAATCCGGGTGGCCGCGAATCAGTCGTCTTGTGCGCGTCACCCGGCTCGCGTTTCACCCTGAAAGCGGGTACCACCGTCATCGTCTGTCCCAGCCCCCGGAGCGACCATGCCTGCCGTGATGCTGCCTCCGGTCATCGGTCACCGCTGCGCCCGCGCCGAGGCGCCGGAAAACACCCTGGCGGGGCTGCGCCGGGCGGCGGCGCTGGGCGCGCGCTGGGTCGAGGTCGATGTCCGCCTGACCGCCGACGGCGTGCCGGTGCTGCTCCACGACGCCCGCCTGGAGCGCACCACCAGCGGCCGGGGCGCCCTGGCCGAAACCACACTGGCCGCGCTCGGCCGCTTCGACGCCGGAGCCGGCGAGGCGGTACCGACCCTGGCGGCCTTCCTCCCGGCGGCGCTCGGATTCGGCATCGGGGTCAACCTCGAGCTGAAGGGCGAAGCGGATGACCCCGAGGCGCTGACACAGGCGGCACTGACCACGGCCCAGCGCCTCTGGCCCGACACCGCCCCGCCACCGCTGATCTCAAGCTTCGAGCCGGCCTGCCTTGCCGCGGCGGCCCGAATCGCGCCCGGTTGGCCGCGCGGCCTGCTGCTGGAGCGGCTGGACGCGGGCTGGCGAGACACCGCGGCCCGGGTCGGCGCCGCCGCCATCATCGCCGACCACGCCCTGATCCTCTCGGGGGCCACGGTGGCGGCCCTGGCGGCGGGCGGGCGGGCGGTGGCCGTCTACACCGTCAACGACCCGGCGCGGGGGCAACTCTTGCTGTCCTGGGGCGTCGCGGCGATAATTTCCGACCATCCCGATATTTTTTCCGGTTTGGCGTCAGGATGAGTCGTCTTGGCAAAAATAACTTCATATATGGATCGATGATGACATCACCCGCCCGGCCGGTTATGACGGAACTCCCGCTGCCACCGGCAGCCGGGGAGCGTTGCCGGAACCACCGGCCGAACGAACGATAATGATCTGGAGGGTTCCTTGAAGGCGCTGAGGCCGTTACTGATTTCCGGTCGGGATGTGCTGCCGCTGGTCGAAGGCGGCAAGGGAATTTCGGTGTCGACCGGCGAATGCTCGGGCGCCTGGGCGGCGGCCGGGGGCGTCGGCACCTTTTCCGGCGTCAACGCCGACAGCTTCGACGAGTCGGGAAACCTGATTCCCCAGCTCTACCATGGCAAGACCCGGCGCGAACGGCATGAGGAGCTGATCGCCCACTCGATCCGGGGCGGCATCGAGCAGGCCCGCATCGCCCACGAGCGCTCGAACGGCCAGGGCCGCATCCACATGAACGTGCTGTGGGAGATGGGCGCCTGCGAGCGCATCCTCCACGGCATCCTCGAAGGCGCCAAGGGGATGGTTCACGGCGTCACCTGCGGCGCCGGCATGCCCTACAAGGTTGCCGAGATCGCCGCCCACTACGGCTGCTACTATTATCCGATCGTCTCCTCGGCCCGCGCCTTCCGGGCGCTGTGGCTGCGCGCCTTCAGCAAGTTCCCGCACCTGCTCGGCGGCGTGGTCTATGAGGACCCCTGGCTGGCCGGCGGGCACAACGGCCTCTCCAACAGCGAAGACCCCGAGAAGCCGGAAGACCCGCTGCCCCGGATCAAGGCCCTGCGCCAGACCATGGCCGGCTTCGGCCTTGGCGGGATTCCGATCATCATGGCCGGCGGCGTCTGGTATCTGCGCGACTGGGCCGAGTGGCTGGACAATCCGGAGGTCGGCCCGGTCGCCTTCCAGTTCGGCACCCGCCCGCTGCTGACCCAGGAAAGCCCGATCTCGGCCGAGTGGAAGCGCCGGTTGCTGACCCTCCGGGAAGGCGAGGTCTTCCTCAACCGCTTCTCGCCGACCGGGTTCTATTCCTCGGCGGTCAACAACGCCTTCATCCAGGAGTTGCGCGGCCGCTCCGACCGCCAGGTCGCCTACCTCTCGAAGCCGGTGGGCGAGCACGACGCCGAGTTTCCCGTCGGCCCGCGCGGCCGTCCGGTCTATCTCACCGCCGGCGACAAGCATCATGCCGAGGCCTGGGTCCGCCAGGGCTACACCGCCGCGCTCAAGACCCCGGACAACACCCTGATCTTCGTCTCCCCCGAAAAGTCCGAGGAAATCCTCGAGACCCAGATCGCCTGCATGGGCTGCCTCTCGGCCTGTCTCTTTTCCAACTGGGCGCAGAACGAGCACGGCACCACCGGCAAGAAGGCCGATCCGCGCTCCTATTGCATCCAAAAGACCCTGCAGGCCGTCGCGCACACCAGCGACTGCGAACATCAGCTGATGTTCGCCGGCCACAACGCCTACAAGTTCGCCAGCGATCCGTTCTATGCCAACGGCTTCGTGCCGACGGTCAAGCAACTGGTCGAGCGCATCTGCACCGGGGACTGAGCGGACGCCGATCGGGCCAGGGGGCTGAGGCGCCCCCTCGCCGCCCCGCCGGCCGCCCCTGGCCGGGGCTTTCGCTACCGCGCCGCCATCAGCCCAACGAAGCGCTCGAAGAGATGGTGGCTGTCCTGGGGGCCGGGCGAGGCCTCGGGGTGGTACTGCACCGAGAACACCGGGCGGTCGCGGAGGCGGATGCCTTCGTTGCTGCCGTCGAACAGCGAGACGTGGCTGACCTCGACTCCGGCAGGCAGGCTTTCGGGCACAACCATGAAGCCATGGTTCTGGCTGGTGATCTCGACCCTGCCGGTGGCGAGATCCTTCACCGGATGGTTGGCGCCGCGATGGCCGCGCGCCATCTTCCCGGTACGGCCGCCCAGCGCCAGCGCCAGCATCTGGTGACCAAGACAGATGCCGAACAGCGGCAGCCCGCTTTCGAGCACACCCCGGATCGCCGGCACAGCATAGACGCCGGTGGCCGCCGGGTCGCCGGGGCCGTTGGACAGAAAGACGCCATCGGGCTGGTGACCGAGGATGTCCGCGGCACTCGCGGTCGCCGGCACCACTGTGACCCGGCAACCGGCGGCGGCCAGACAGCGCAGGATGTTGCGCTTGGCACCGAAATCCACCGCCACGACATGAAAGCGCGGCGCCTCCTGGCGGCCGTAGCCCTCGCCGAGTCGCCACACGCTTTCGTCCCAGCGGTAGCTCTGGCGGCAGGAGACGTCGAGCGCCAGATCCATTCCGGCCAGCCCCGGCCACGCCGCAGCCCGGGCCTTGAGGGCATCAAGGTCGAAATGGCCGTCGGGATCGTGGGCGACGACGCCATTGGGCGCGCCCCGATCGCGGATCAGCCGGGTCAGACGCCGGGTGTCGATGCCCGAAAGGCCGACCAGATGGTTGGTCTTCAGCCAGACGTCGAGGTGCTGGACCGCACGCCAGCTGCTGGGCGCGGTGATGTCGGCCCGGATCACGAGACCGCGCGCCGCCGGGGTCACGGTCTCGATGTCCTCGGGATTGGCGCCGACATTGCCGATATGGGGAAAGGTGAAGGTAATGATCTGGCCAGCATAGCTGGGATCGGTCAGAATTTCCTGATAGCCGGTCATCGAGGTATTGAAGCAGACCTCCCCCACCGCCGAGCCGACGGCACCGACGCCGTTGCCCCAGAGCACGCTGCCGTCATGCAGCACCAGCACCCCGGTCGCGCCACGGGGCTGGGCCGTCGCGCGGGCGGCGGCGGGAGCGGAATGGGACTCGGTCATGGGGCGGAACCTTGCTGCGCCGGGAGCGGACCCGCGGCGTTTTCGGAGCGAACGCCGATCGATAGTCGGCCCCGGGCGTGGGGTCAAGCTGTATGTCACCCGGGAGACGACTGGCTGGCCTCCCCGGGGAGAATCGGGTAAGCACTGCCCGACGCCGACCGAGAGGAGACCCCCGCCATGCTGCGCGAACGGTTCAACGAAGAGCTGAAAGAGGCGATGCGCGCCAAGGAACCGGCCAAGGTCAGCACGATCCGGATGATTCTCGCCGGGGTCAAGGATCGCGACATCGCGGCCCGGCCCAAGGGCAACGCCAGCGGCATCGATGACGGCGAGATTCTGACCCTGCTGCGCTCGATGATCAAGCAGCGCCAGGAATCGGCCGAGATGTACCGCCAGGGCGGGCGCCAGGATCTGGTGGAGAAGGAAAGCGCCGAAATCCTGGTCATCGAGGCCTTCATGCCCCGGCAGATGGGCGACGACGAGGTCCGCGCCGCGGTGGCGGCGGTGATCGCCGACACCGGCGCCGCCTCGATCAAGGATATGGGCCGGGTGATGGCCGAATTGCGGGTCCGCCATGCCGGGGTCATGGATTTCGCCCAGGCCGGACCGCTGGTCAAGGCGGCGCTGGGATAAGGCCCGCCGCCGTGCCGGACCGGCCACGCGGCACTGGTCATCCCGGCCCGGCCCCGGTATCCTCACCGCCGTCGAGGGAGCGCAGCCATGGCCGAACCTACACCGCCCGCACCGCCAACCGCGCTTGCGGCGCTCAGCGCCGAGATCGGGAGCCGCTTCGACCGGCTGGCGAGGCGCTGCGACAGCGTCGAAACCGACCAGGACCGGCTCCGCGAGGCGCTGATGCGCCAGGGTGAGCACCTCGCGACCCTCGAAGCGCGCCTCGGCCGCCCCGACCGGCGCCCCGGCGACCAGCGGCCGGGCGCCGTCCGGCGCCCCGGCGCCTGACCGCCGGACGGCCCGATGGCCTTCCCGCCGGCCTTTCTCGAAGAACTGCGCGCCCGCCTGCCGCTCTCGGCGGTGGTGGGAAAACGGCTGCGGCTGGTGCGCGCCGGGCGGGAATTCCAGGCCCCCTGCCCGTTCCATAACGAAAAGACCCCCTCCTTCACGGTCAACGACGCCAAGGGCTTCTTTCATTGCTTCGGTTGCGGCGCCCATGGCGACGTCATCGGCTTCGCGATGCGCCACGACCACCTGACCTTTCCCGAGGCGGTGGAGGCGCTGGCCGGACAGGCCGGGCTGCCGGTGCCCCGCACCGCGCCCGAGGAGCGCCAGCGCTACGAGCGCCAGAAGAGCCTGCACGAGGTGGTGGAAGCCGCGACCCGCTGGTTCGAGCAGCAATTGCGCCTGCCCGCCGGGAGCGCGGCGCTGGCCTACCTCCGCCGCCGCGGCCTCGACGACGAGGCGCTGGCCGCCTTCCGGCTCGGCTACGCCCCGCCCGACGGCGCCGGCCTGCGCAGCGCCCTGGAGCGCGAGGGCTTCGCGGTCGCCGACATGCTGGAGGCCGGGCTGGTCAAGCAGCCGGCCGATGGCGGCCGGGCGCCGTTCAGCTTCTTCCGCCACCGGGTGATGTTTCCGGTCGCCGACCGCCGGGGCCGGGTCGTGGCCTTCGGCGGTCGCCTGATCGACGGCGACGGCCCGAAATACATCAACACCAGCGAGACGCCGCTCTTCCATAAGGGCCAGTTGCTCTACGGCCTGTCGCGGGCGCGTCAGGCCGCGGCCGAGGGCAAGCCGGTGATCGTGGTCGAAGGCTACATGGACGTCATCGCCCTGGTCCGGGCCGGCTATCCCGGCGCTGTGGCGCCACTGGGCACGGCGCTGACCGAAAGCCAGATCGAGACGGTATGGAATCTCTACCCCGGCCGCGAGCGCTTCCCGGTGCTGTGCTTCGATGGCGACGGCGCCGGCCGGCGCGCCGCCTTCCGGGCGGTGGACCGGGTGCTGCCGCTGCTGGTGCCCGACCGCTCCGTGCGGGTGGCCTTCCTCCCCGGCGGCGAGGACCCCGACAGCCTGATTCGCGCTCGCGGCGCTGCCGCCTTCGAGAGCGTGCTGGTGGCGGCGCGCTCGCTGATCGATGTCGTCTGGGAGATGGAGACCGAAGGCCGCAGCTTCGACACCCCCGAGGCCAAGGCCGGGCTGGGCGCCGCCCTCAACGCCCGGGTCGACCACATCGCCGACCGCGCCGTCCAGGGCTATTACCGCGACGAGATCCGCCAGCGCCTGCGCGAAGCCTTCTGGAGCCGCCCCCCCCGGCCGGCCCAGACTGCCGGACCGGGCCCCGCCCGCGCGCCGCTCCGTCCCCTCCGGCCGGGGGCGCCCCGGCCGAAACCGGTCGCCGCCTCGGGCGGCCCGCCGCAAAAGCGGCCGCGCGCCGTGGCCTGGGTCTGGCCGCGGATTCTGCTGGCCACCCTGATCAACCATCCGGATCTGCTCGAAGAGCATCTCGAAGCGCTGGCCGGGACCGAGATCGCCGACCCCGGCCTCGACGCCCTCCGCCACGCCCTGATCGCCTGCGCCACCGGGGCGCCGCTCACCGGCGAGACGGCGCTGAGCGACCGCTTGCGCGCCCGCGGTCTCGGCGATGCCCTCGACGATCTGCTCAGCCGCACTACTTATGTCCACGCCCGTTTCGCCCCACCGGGCATCGACTCGGAGACCGCCCGTCGCGGTCTGGCCGATGGTTCGGCCGGTTTGTGCAAGGCGCGGATCGGTCGCGAGCTGCAGGAAGCGGGACGGCAGCTCGGTGAGCAGACAACAACCCAGAACCTGTCGCGGGTCCAGGTGTTGCGCGACGAACTGGAGGCGCAGTCACCGGGATTCGACGATCAGGAGTGAGCAAAAACAAGCGCCAGACGGGGGCGCGACCGACCGTCGCGAGAGTTCGGGCTTGACGCTGTCGCCGTTCATGGCCAATTGTCTCCGGCTGGCGTGGTGAAAGGGTTCAAAACCGGAAGTGCCGAACCGGACAGACCCCGGATCGGCCCGGCCGGTCGCACCGCACGGCATGGGCCTGGACGTCTTGGGGTGAACTCTTCGGATCTGACCGGTCCATGCAAGAGACGCTTCAGGCGTTCTATGTGTATTCCGAGGGCCGATGCGGCCGGTGCGGGGCGGTACGGTTTTCTTGAGGACAGGACTTGCATGGCCACCAAAGCGACGAACAGAGCGGAAGTTCCTGAGACTCGAGAAGAAGGCGGCGAGGGTCCGCTGATGGATGGTCTGGTTCAGGCCGTCAAAAAGATGATCGCGAAGGGCAAGGAGCGCGGCTACGTCACCTATGACGAGCTGAACGCCGCCCTGCCGCAAGACCAGTCGTCCTCGGAGCAGATCGAGGACACCATGGCCATGCTCTCGGAGATGGGCATCAACGTCATCGAGTCCGAAGAGACCGATGACGGTGCCGCTCCCGAGCCCCAGCCAGACGGCGAGGGCCGGCAGTCCGGCAACCTCGACGACGACGACATCGGCCGCACCGATGACCCGGTGCGGATGTATCTCCGCGAGATGGGCTCGGTCGAACTGCTCTCCCGCGAGGGCGAGATCGCGATCGCCAAGCGCATCGAGGCCGGACGCGAGATGATGATCGGCGCGATCTGCGAATCGCCCCTGACCATCCGCGCCATCATCGGCTGGCACGACGCCCTCAAGGAAGGGCAGATGCTGCTGCGCGACATCATCGACCTCGACGCCACCTTCGGCACCAGCCCGTTCGGGCAGGTCGAGGGGCTGCCGGTGGGCGTTGGCGTCGAGGTGGGCGCCGGTGTCGGTGTCGGCATCGAAGTCGAGGTCGAAATCGAAGCTGAGAGCGCGGCGGCCGCGGAAGCGCCGCGCGGGCCGGCAGCGGCAGTGCCGGCGGCAGCGGCAGCCGCCAAAGAGGACGGCGAGGAGGCCGGCGACGATCTGGTCGCCGAGGCCCCCGAGCCGGAAATCGACCTCGAGGCCGAAGGCGATCCCGACAACGACGAAAACGGCATGTCGCTGTCGGCGATGGAAGCGGCGCTGAAGCCGCAGGTGCTGGAAACCTTCGCCGCGATCGCCATCACCTACGAGCGCCTGCACAAGCTCCATGAAAGCCGGCTGGCCGCGATCCAGAAGGGCGAAGACCCGAGTCGCCAGTCGGACAAGAAGTACGAGCGGCTCAAGAGCGAGATGATCGAGCTGGTCAATCAGGTCCGGCTCAACAATGGCCGCATCGAACAGCTGGTCGAGCAACTTTACAGCCTCAACCGCCGGCTGACCAGCCACGAGGGCAAGCTGCTGCGGCTCGCCACCGACACCAAGATCAAGCGCGAGGACTTCCTCACCCACTATTACGGCTACGAACTCGACCCCAACTGGCTGGACCGGGTCAAGGCGCTGCCGGGCAAGGGCTGGGCGCGCATGGTCGAACGCCATGGCGAGGAAGCGGCACGGCTGCGCGAAGGCATCGCCGCCATCGCCGAAGAGGTGCGGCTGCCGATCGGCGAGTTCCGCCGGATCGTCTCGACGGTCCAGAAGGGCGAGAAGGAAGCCAGCCGGGCCAAGAAGGAGATGGTCGAGGCCAACCTCCGCCTCGTGATCTCGATCGCCAAAAAATACACCAACCGCGGCCTGCAGTTCCTGGATCTGATCCAGGAGGGCAACATCGGCCTGATGAAGGCGGTCGACAAGTTCGAGTACCGGCGCGGCTATAAATTCTCGACCTACGCCACTTGGTGGATCCGTCAGGCGATCACCCGCTCGATCGCCGATCAGGCGCGGACGATCCGCATCCCCGTGCACATGATCGAGACCATCAACAAGCTGGTGCGCACCAGCCGCCAGATGCTCCACGAGATCGGCCGCGAGCCGACCCCCGAGGAACTGGCCGAACGGCTGCTGATGCCGCTGGAAAAAGTGCGCAAGGTGCTCAAGATCGCCAAGGAGCCGATCAGCCTCGAGACTCCTATCGGCGACGAGGAGGACAGCCATCTCGGCGATTTCATCGAGGACAAGAACGCGGTGCTGCCGCTGGATGCCGCGATCCAGGCCAATCTCCGCGAGACCACGACCCGGGTGCTGGCCAGCCTGACCCCGCGCGAAGAGCGGGTGCTGCGCATGCGCTTCGGCATCGGCATGAACACCGACCACACCCTCGAAGAGGTCGGCCAGCAATTTTCGGTCACCCGCGAGCGCATCCGCCAGATCGAAGCCAAGGCGCTGCGCAAGCTCAAGCATCCGAGCCGCTCACGCAAGCTGCGCAGTTTCCTCGACACCTGAGGCAACCGGCGCGGCCGGGCGGGGCCGGTGATGGACTCTCCAGAAACGCGAAACGCGGCTGCAGTTGCAGCCGCGTCCGGATACCGGCGCTCCGATGGTGGTATCCGCTTTTCAGCCGTATACCGGTCGTCCGACGCGCGGGATATCAGTCGCGCTGGGCCTTGAGCACCGCACTGGCGACGGCCGAGGCTCCGAGGCCGAGGGTCACGGCGCCCGTGCGAACCACCGGACGAAATGACGAGGTGCGCTTGCTGTTCCGTTCCCTGACGAAACTATCGGCCCAGATGATGACGGAGACGGTGTTCATGGCTGACTCTTCCTTTCGGTAGCTGGCAAACCCGGCAGCACCACTCTCTAGACGTCTCCCCACGAACCCTTTTTTGGCCTGCGTTAGATTATTTCAATGCGCCGGCCTCTTGCGAAATAAGATGCCTCACCCTCGGCGCCTTTGTGCAACGCAACATTTGCATGGCCCCATTTCGTTAATGGGGGGGCTCAAGCTGGCCACTGTCACCCGGGCGCCGCAGTCCCGGCTCCGTCTCACAGCGGAGTTGAGCCTATCTGCCGCTTCCGGTAGCCTGACCGGATGAACACGCGCGTGAGCAGCCCAGGAGCGTCCGGCAATGGCGAATGATCTGTTGGTTTTCGACAACGACATGCTGCTGGGCATCCAGTCCCTCGACGACCAACACAAGGAATTCTATCTGATCTACAACACCCTGGTAATGGATATTGCAACGCGCGGCCGGGAGCCGGTCGACCTCGGACCGGTGGTCCGCGATCTTTACGCCTATTTCATCAACCATTTTCAGCTCGAAGAGCTGATCATGCGCCATATCGACTATCCCTTCTTGCGCGAGCACAAAAAGGCCCACCGGGACATGTTCGCCAGCCTCGACGACCTGACGATCCGCCTCTCCCAGCGCGCGATCACCCTCGAAGAGGTGCTGCTGACCCTGCGAGCCACCGCCTGCGTCCATTTCCGCGACGTCGACCATGGCATCGGCATCCATTACCGGGTCTGGCTGCGCAGCCACCCCGAGGGTGCGCCGATGGGCAGCTGGGGCGGCTGATTCCTCGGGGCCTTCGCGTCCTCCGGCGCCAGATCATGATCTCTTGGTCAATTGCTGCACCCGGCCATCACACCGCAGTTTGACGCGCAGGTGGTGTAATTGGCTTCGCACGGCAGGCTGTCGTCGTGTCCGGTTTCGCAATCGGTGCGCAATATCTGGCAATCGTAGCGGCATTGGCTTTGCGCCGCGGCGTCGCAGGAGTCGGGGACGACCACGCTGTCGTCCT
Organism: Rhodospirillaceae bacterium; assembly: GCA_037132135.1. Taxonomy (GTDB): domain Bacteria; phylum Pseudomonadota; class Alphaproteobacteria; order Azospirillales; family Azospirillaceae; genus BOG-933. The sequence continues at coordinate 35,815 of JBAXPR010000014.1, read as the reverse complement.
CGGCCACGCGGACGGGACACCGGGCCGGCAGGCATTGTTTTGCCGGCGGTTGCGCGGCCGTGAGGGCTGTCAGCCGGGTAAAGGCCGGCATGGTCGAGGCCGGGGCCGCGCCCGGAGCGATCAGCAGACTGGCCAGGATAGCCGCCAGGACGCGGGTCTTGATCATCGATGCCTCCGACGGGACAGGGGGTTACTGAGCGATCCGAACCTTGCTGATCTGGCCGCCGATCGAGCTGAACACGGCGGCAAGATCGCTCGACTGGGCCTCGAAATAGCGCCCGGGCGGGGTGGCGCAGTAGGACAGCAGGTCCCGGCTGGTCTGCGAGGAGACTTCAAGCGCGACGGTGAAAATGGTGATCCCCTGCGCCTTCATGTTGTCGCACACCGCCTGCAGCCGGCTGTTGAGCCGGGCCACCGCGGTCGACTGGCTGGTGGTGCCGAGCCTGCCGTCGGACAGGGTGCCGTAAGCGCCGAAGGTCTGGAAGGTGTTGTCGCCATCGGTCATCAGGACGACGTACTTCTTGAAAAGGGTGCTGTCGTAGGGCGAGGCTTGGGTGAAGGGAGCGCCGGGCGAAATCGTGTACCAGGCCCAGGCCATGCCGACGTTGATGTGAGTCGAGCCGCTGGGCGACAGCGCATCGATCGCGGCGTCCAGGGGTGCCCGCTGATTGGTCAGCGGCGTGATCGGCGTGCTGACGCAGCCGACGTTCGGTCCCTGGCTGCTGGTGATGGTGTAGCTGGTCCGCCCGTATCGGGTCGTCTTCCATAGATTGCTGCTGCCCGACGGCCAATAATAGGGCGCCCACTTGCCGCCGGTGATCGCGAAAGCGTCTTCCTGGTCATAGGGGCTGGCCGGGGCCTCGATGCAGCCGCCCCAGCCGAGGGCGTTGCCATGGCTGTCCTTGCCCCAATCGTAGGTCGAGGGCGCCGGTGAGACGAAGCCGGTGTTGGCCGAACCGATGTTGACGGTATCCGTGAAAGGAACGATGCCGACAAAAGCGGCGGTCGCCGAGGATTGGCCATTGAAGATGGTGGCGACCATTTCATGGGCCGCGGCCTTCAACTCGGTCATCTTGTTGTGATCGGCCATCGACCCGGTGGTGTCGAGCGCGAGGACCAGTTCGACTCCCGAGGTGTTCTTGTTGACGACACTGGTCACCGTCAGGGTGATCGAGGGCACCAGCATCGCCATCAGAGACATCGGAACCACCGCCGAGACGGTCGCGGTAACGATATTGTTGTTGATCACCATCGTCGGGCCGGTCGCGGCGGCGACGGCCGAGTGGCTGTAATTGGCGGCGAAGGTCTTGGCGAGGCGGGCGTTGAGCGTGGCGGTGGCGGTATCGGACGAGGCCGCCACCGCCAGGGTGGCGGCGTCGAGCGCGCGGGAGAGGTCGGAGCGGACGAAATAGGCCTGACCGAGATCGACGGCGAAACCGGCGGCGAGGATCATCGGCACCGCGGCCAGGGCGAAGATGACCGCGATCACGCCGCGGCGATCGGACGCCAGCCGGAAAATCAGAGGCGGGGAGGTCATCGCATCGCCCTTTCGCAGGGATATTCGGTAAGAGACGGCGGTCACAGCGACCAGTCGCAGGCGGTGCCGAACGGGATTTTCGGCACCAGCCTCGGGCTCATCATCGCGACCTCCGAGATCACCAGCGTCGGCCCGCTCGGACCCGTGGGCTGATAGCTGTAGTCGACCCCGGCGATGATCACGCTTTCCCCCGCCGACCGCTGTCCGGCCGCCTTGGCCAAAAGGGTGCTGTCGGGGGTCAGCGGCGTGCCGGCGTCGCTGCGCCAGTCGATCAGCGGCGCCCCGCTGATGGCATTGAACGAGACGCTGGCGGCGTAATAGGCGAAACCGGCCGGCCGGGTCTTGGCCGCGGCGATGATCAGAGAGGCGGCGGTGTAGGCGTCGGCAAGGTCGGCAGCCCCGACCGTCCGGCAGCGGCTGACCAGATCCGCGACTTGCCAGGCCGCAGTCTCGTCGCTGAGCCGGGTCTGAATCGTGCCGGCGAACTGGATCGTCCCCAGCATCAGGGTGATCATCACCGGCAGGATCAGGGCAAACTCGATGGCGGTCACGCCCCTGCGATCGCGAAGGGCCGAGAGCCACGGCGGATCAGAACGGCTCATTGCGGAACACCAGGTTTGAGGTGACGATCGACGCCCCGCTCGACATCGCGGAGAAGAGCGAGGGCAGCGCGAACGGGTACCAGTTGCCGACCTGCACCACGACGACCTGATTGCCGCTGCCGGTCTGGAAGTTCTGGTTGGTGGCCGTGCCGCTGCTGTCGAAGAGCGGCGCGAAGTGGTCGGGAACGGCGTTGAAGGAGCTGTAGGCGGTGACATTGACCGACAGCTTCGATGCGTCGATCAGCCCATAGGTATTCTGGGAGATGGTGCTGAGAAACCGGGGCTTGCCCGAGGCGTTGATCTGGCCGGTCGAGATCAGACGGGATGCCGTCTTCACCGCGTCCTGAAGAATCGCCTGCTGGCCGATATAGCTGCCGGCCTCGAACACTCCGACCAGCACCATAATGAAGGGCAGCAGAAGAAACGCGGTTTCGATCGCCGCGGTGCCGCGGCGGTTTCTTCTGACAACACGGTCGATGAGGGCTGGGATCACCATGGCGGGCACTCGGATGGCTGAGACCCATACGATAGCCCGGCGGCATCGCCCCTTCAGTGACCGCAGTCACTCCCGGGACAAATCCGCGACCACGGCGAGGATCGGCGGCGGCGACGGCAGGCCGAGGCGCGAATGCCGATTGGCCCGAGGCGCCACTGCGGGTAGACTGAGGCCAGGATAAGGCGGGCAGGAAGGGAAAAACGAAGGTGCGGTCACTGAGGAGCTACCTCATCGCGTTTGTCCTGGTGGTGGTGCTGCCGAGCCTGTCGTTCGGCGTGGTCGCCAGTTGGGAACTGTCGGTCTGGTTGCATCGCGATGCCGAGGAGGATGCCCGGCTGCTGGTCCATGGCGCCGCCGAAACCATGGCCGCGCATCTCCGCGAGCAGATCATGGCCCTCACGGTGCTGGCCCGGGTGCCGCTGCTGGTTTCGACGCCGGAAGCCTTCTATCAGGTGGCCGAAGACTACCAGCGCCGCTCCGGCTACCATGTGATGCTGGCCGACACCGAGGGGCACAAGCTCTTTTCCACCCGCAAGCCGTTCGGCACCCCCCTGCCCCCGCGCACCGCGATGGACTCGGTGAAGACGGCGATCCGGACCGCGAACCCCAACGTCTCGGATGTCTTCTTCAGCCGTTTGGCCGCGGCCCCGGTGGTCAGCATCGACATCCCGCTGTCGACGCCCGAGGGCGGGCGCATCGTCTCGCTGTCCGCCGACCTCGCGCAGATTGCGAAGCCGATGCGTCAGGTCGAGGTTCCCGAGGGCTGGCTGGTCGCGCTGATCGACGGCCAGGGGCAGGTTATCCACCGCAGCGTCGATCCCGACACCTGGGTCGGCCGCCGGGTCCAGCCCGAGGTGCTGACCGCGGTCCAGCAGGCCGCCGCCGTCGGCACCGGCCACCTCGACCACCCCAATCCCGGCGGCCTGATGGTCCACACCATCTTCGAGCGGGTTCCCGGGACCGGCTGGACGGCGCTGATCGATCTGCCCCAGGAGATTCTTTCCCAGCCGCTGCGGCAGCCGCTGATCTTCCTGACCGCGGCAATGCTGGTGACCCTGGCGCTGACGGCGTTGCTGGCGGTCCTGATGGGGCGGCCGCTCCATCGCGCCGCCCGCCGCCTGACCGCCGCCGCCGAGGCGCTGGGCCGGGGCGAGGTGCCGCAACCGACCGCGCTGCTGCTGGAGTTCGAGCAGGTCTCGCGGGAGCTGATCAACGCCTCCGAGGTCATTCACAGCAAGCAGGCCAAGCTGGCCGAGGCGCGGCTGGCCGCCGAGCAGGCCAACGAGGCCAAGACCCGCTTCCTCGGCTCGGTCAGCCACGATCTGCGCCAGCCGCTGATGGCCCAGCGCCTGCTCCAGCAGGTGGCGGCGAGCCATGCGACCACGCCGGCCCAGATCAAGGTCTGCGAGCAGATGGAAGCCGCGCTGGCCGCCACCGAGACCATGCTGACCCGCCTGATGGACTTCGCCGCCCTCGAAACCGGCAACGTCGCGGTGCGGCGGGAGGTGTTCCGGCTCGATCGGCTGATCCAAACCATCGTCGAGGAAAACGACGACATCGCCGCCGACAAGGGTCTGGCCATCGGCCTCAGAGCCTTGCCCTGCTGGACCGAGAGCGACCCGGTGCTGCTCGGACGGGTGGTGCGCAATCTGGTGGCCAACGCCGTGCGCTACACCGTGCGCGGCGGCTTGCTGGTCGGCATCCGGCGGCGTGGCCCGCTGCTGCGCGTCGAAGTCTGGGACACCGGCAAAGGCATTCCCGCTGACCGGCAACAGGCAATCTTCGAGGAATTCCGTCAGCTCGACAACCCTGAGCGCAACCGGACCAAGGGTCAGGGGCTGGGCCTGGCCATCGTCGCCAAGACCGTGGACCTGCTCGGCCACCGCCTCACGATGCGCTCGGTGGCCGGACGCGGCTCGGTGTTCGCGGTCGAGGTGCCGGCGGCCGGACCGGCGGCCAAGGCCGAAGTGGCGGCCGACATCCTGGCGGCGGTGCCAGCCTCGGACATTCTGCTGGTCGAGGACGACGAGGTTCAGGCCTCGGCGCTGGCGGACATTCTCCACGATCTCGGCCACCGCGTCGCCGTTGCCCACGACGCAGCCGCCGCCCTCGCCGTCCAGCCGCAAGCGCTGGACCTGATCATCACCGACTACCGCTTGCCCGGCGAGGTCACCGGCGTCGACCTCGTCACCCGGCTTCGCGGCAATGCCCGGCGCCGCGTGCCCGCGGTGATCATCACCGGCGACACCCAGCAAACGATTGCCGCCGAAGCGGCGATGATCGAGTGCGAGATTCTGCACAAACCCTGTTCACCCCAGGCGCTGCTGCGCGCCATCGCCCGGGCGCTGGCGCCCGCCTGATCGCGCCGCCGGCCGGGCATTGCCCGTGGCTATGATGTAGGCAACCGGCCTCGGCGCGCACGGAAATGTCTGGCGCCGCCGGCCGCTCTGAAATGTTCGGCCGATCCGGACGTTCCCTGCGCAACAAGGAAAATCGTGGAGAAACCTTACAAGAATTGCCGACAAATTTGAGCCGTTCCTGCCACACGAATCGACAGATCGTCATTAATAAATCTTTAACTATCAATGCGTTGCTGGATTGCATTATTGACTTTGGTTTAGTGGTCGTCTATCCTTGACCCATGGTTCCTAGAGGTGATTGACGCCATGGGCACGTATCGCCAGCTGCTCAGTACAGAGATGACACGGTATCAGGAGCACTTGCTGCGCCTGGACAGTGATTCGCGCTACGCCCGTTTCTCCGCCGTGACATCGGACCCCGTGATCCGGCGTTACTGTGAAGACATCGACTGGCGCACCACCAAGATCATCGGCTTCTTCAAGGATGGCGTGCTGCGCGGCGCGGCGGAAATCCGTTACGATCAGCGGCCGCTGCCCGATCAGGCCGAACTGGCCTTCAGCGTCGAGAAGGAATGTCAGAGCAGCCGGATCGGCACCAGCCTGATGGTTCGGGCGCTGCTGCATCTGCGCAACCGGGCGGTAACCAAGGCGCATATCGTCTGCCTGCTCAGCAACAGACGGATGCAGAAGCTGGCGTTACGCTACCGGGCCGATTTCAAGGCTTATCGCGGCGATGTCTTCTTGACGATCGATGTCCCTTACGGCGACATTTCCAGCCTCACCGCCGAACTGGTCGACGGCTACCTGGGTTGGATGAATGCTGGTATCGATATCGTCCTCGGCTCGAGCGGGTCGATCCTGCCCTTGGAGCGGTTGCTTCATCCCGAACTCAGCGTCGCGGCCCCGCCGCCCCCGCCGGTACCACCCCGGAGCTGAGCGCGGACCGGCCTTTGGGGGTGCGCATCTGCGGATGCTGACCCGCATCTGCTGGCTGCTGCTGGTGCTGCTGGGGGCCGGCTTCGCCCCCGCTGTCGCTCCCGGCATCGCCTCTGCCCAGGAAGTCACCGAGGACGCATACGCCGCCCAGGTGTCGGGCTGGCGCCGCATCCTCGACAAGGCGGCCTCGTCGCTGCTGCGCACCAACCTCTCGGAGGCCGATTACGAGGCGCTGCACAAGGCGCTGGGGCAGGTCTTCGATCAGGCGCGGAAGGCCAGTGCCGAAGCGGCCGAGATCGTCGCCACCAACCAGCATTTGGCCGAGGCGCTGGGCAAGCCGCCGGCCGAGGACGCACCGCCCGAGGCGCCGGCGGTGGCCGCCGAGCGCAAGCGCCTCAGCGATCTCGTCGTCCGCATCGACGGCCGGATGCGTCAGGCGGACCTGCTGGCCACCCGGGCCGACATCCTGCTGCGCACCGCCAACGAACGCCGGATCAACCAGTTCGCCCAGACGCTGTTCCTGCGCGGCGTCTCGCCGATCGCGCCCGAGACCTTTCAGCAGTTGCCGGCCGAAATCCAGTTCGTGCGCGACCGGCTCTCGGACGGCGTTGCCGCCAGCCTCAAGGCCGGGGTACCCGGCCACGACCACGCCATCCAGTTCGGCGTGCTGGCGCTGCTGGCGCTGCTCGCCGGTTGGCTGACCCGCCGCCACTTGGTGCTCCGCTACGGCCAGCGTCAGGATCTGGCCGCCCCCGCCTTCCGCCAGCGGGTTTCGGCGGCGACGGTCGAGGCGCTGGGCGGAGCCTTGGTCCCGGCCCTGCTCATCCTCGCCGCCGCGTTCGTGCTGCTGGGCGCGCTCGGCGCCATTTACGAAGCGGGGGCGTTGCGGGCGGCGATCCGCTCCGTGGCCGGCGGGCTGGTGTTCTTCTGTCTCGCCGTCGGCTTCGGGCGGGCGCTGCTGGCGCCCCGGCGCCCGGTCTGGCGGCTGATCGGCGTCGACGACCGCACCGCGCGCGGCCTGTCGCTCCGGCTGTTTCTGTGTGCCGCGGCGCTGGCCGGCGCCGAGACCGTGCTCGCCTTTCTCGAGTCCGCGCTGGTGGCACCGGAACTCCACGCCGTGGCCAGCTTCGGCGCCAAGCTGCTGGGCGCGCTGGTCCTGCTGGCGGTGCTGATTCCCGACCCGGTGTGGTCGGGCCGCACCGGCACCGACAGTCCGCAGCCGCGGCCGTCACTGGCGCCGCGGCTGCGGACGCTGGCGGCACTGCTGGCGGTGGCGGTGGTGGTGCTGTCGCTGCTGCGGTTGCACAATCTCGGGCTCTACATCGCCGAGATGATGCTGGCCGGCACCGGAGTCGCCGGCCTGCTGCTGCTGCTGCGCGGCATCGGCCATGAGTTGGTGGCACTGCTGGCCTGTCATCCCGCCGAACGGCTGGCGCGGCTGCGGCGGACGCTGTTGCCGGCCGAGCGCGACATCCAGATTTTCCTCTGGGTCGCCGCCGGCCTGATCGATCTGACGCTGATGGTTCTTGGGCTGGCGCTGCTGCTGCCGATCAGCGGCATCGCCTGGACCGAGCTGGTGTCGTGGTCCAGTGTGATTCTGCGTGGCGTCCGGATCGGCGAGGTCACGCTGTCCCCGGCCGACATCGCCTCGGCGGCGGTGCTGGTGATCGGGATCATGGCCGCGACCCGCTTCCTCCAGCGCACGCTCGACGACAGGGTGCTGGAACATCTGCCGATCGACCGCGGCGTCCGCCACTCGATTCGCACCGGCATCGGTTATATCGGGGCGCTGGTGGCGATCGTCGGCGGCATCGGCACCCTCGGCCTCAGCCTGTCCAATCTGGCGCTGATCGCCGGCGCCCTCTCGGTCGGCATCGGCTTCGGCCTCCAGGCCATCGTCTCCAACTTCGTCGCCGGCCTGATCCTGCTGGTCGAGCGGCCGATCAAGGTCGGCGACTGGATCGTGATCGGCGAGTTCGAGGGCGTGGTCAAACGCATCTCGGTGCGCGCCACCGAGATTCAGACCTTCCAGTTCGCCTCGGTGATCATTCCCAACTCCGAACTGATCTCGAAGGCGGTCAAGAACTGGACCTACAAGGACAAGGTCGGACGGATCGACATTCCGCTCGGCGTCGCCTATGGCTGCGACACCGAGCGGGTGCGGGCGATTCTGATCGAGTGCGCCCGCTCGGTGCCGCGGGTTTCGGCCGACCCGCCGCCGCGGGTGGAATTCCGTGCCTTCGGTCCCGGCTACCTCGCCCTGGAGCTGCGGTGCTTCGTCGCCGAGGTCAACACCTACCACACCATCGCCACCGAACTACGGTTCGCCATCCTGACCGCGTTCCGCGCCGCCGGCATCGAGATGCCGACCGCCAAACTGCCGGTGGACCACGAGGACTGATCGGGGGCAACGCGCGCGCCGCCCCCTTGCTGGGGCTTGCGGCGCGGACGCAACCCGGTCATACCTTGAGTGCGGCTGCGGGCGGGAGCGGATGCGGCATGGTGGCGTACACGATCAGGCAGACCAGAGCGTTCACCGTACTCTATCTCTCGGGGCGGCTGACCCACGAGGACCACCGCACCTTCGCCGAGATCGTCTCCCAGATCGCCGCCGGCGGCGACCGCCACGTGATTCTCGACGTCGGCAGCCTCACCCACATCGATTCCTCGGGCTTCGGCATGCTGGTGGTGGCCAACGAAATGGCCTGCCGGAACGGCGGCGAATTTCGTATCCGACACGCCTCCGCCCCGTTCAAGGAACTGGCCGAGCGCACCCACGCCAGCCAGATCATGAAGATTGCGTGAGCGGGCGTTCGAGCCAGCCGGGCACCGGCAGGCCCTTTTCCCGCAGAAACGCCGGGTTGAACAGCTTCGACTGATAGCGGGTGCCGGAGTCGCAGAGGATGGTGACCACGGTGTGACCGGGGCCGAGGCTGCGCGCCAGCTTGATCGCGCCGACGACATTGATGCCGCTGGAGCCGCCCAGTACCAGCCCCTCCTCTTTCACGAGCCGGAACACCTCGGTGACCGCCTCGACGTCGGTGATCTGCTGCGCGCCATCGATCGGCGCCCCTTCGAGGTTGCCGGTGATCCGGCCCTGGCCGATGCCCTCGGTGATCGAGCTGCCCTCGGCCTTGAGGGTGCCAAAACGGTAGTAATGGTAGAGTGCAGCCCCGAGCGGATCCGAGAGCACGATGCGGATCGCCGGATTGCGCTCCTTCAGCGCCAGCCCGATTCCGGCCAGCGTGCCGCCGGTACCGACGGCGCAGGTGAAACCGTCAATGCGGCCGCCGGTCTGCTGCCAGATTTCCGGCCCGGTGGTACGATAATGGCCGTCGCGGTTGGCGGTGTTGTCGAACTGGTTGGCCCAGACGGCGCCGAAGGTCTCGGTCCGCGCCAGTTCCTCGGCGAGCCGGCCCGAATAGCGGACGTAATTGCCGGGATCGCTGTAGGGCAACGCCGGCACCAGAATCAACTCGGCGCCGCAGAGCCGCAGCAGGTCCTTCTTTTCCTGGCTCTGGGTTTCGGGCATCACGATCACGGTGCGATAGCCGCGGGCGTTGGCTACCAGCGCCAGACCGATGCCGGTGTTGCCGGCGGTGCCCTCGACGATCACGCCGCCCGGGCGCAACCGGCCGCTCCGCTCGGCGTCCTCGATGATCGCCAGCGCCGCCCGGTCCTTGACCGAACCGCCGGGATTGAGAAACTCGGCCTTGCCGAGGATTTCACACCCCGTGATGGCCGAGGGACCGGCAAGCCGGATCAGCGGCGTGTTGCCGATGGCACCGACCAACCCATTGCACACTTCGGACACGCTGGCCTCCGGTTTCCACACGTCGTTTTCCGGATACCAGATATAAACCCCGGCACAATTCTGGACAAGCCCCCTATTTTACAGTTTTTATTGCGTCTATCAGAAAGAAGCCCTCGGGAGTCTTGGCCACCGTGAAGGCGACGGTGTCGCCGGCCTTGACCCGGTTGAGGTCGACCGCCGGGGCGGTGCCGAACGCCATCGTCATCGCCGGCCAGCCCAGCGCCGGAATCGGGCCGTGGCTGAGGGTGATGACAGACTTGGCGGCGTCAACGGCGGTGACGGTGCCGGTGGCCGGGGCCGACTGGGCGAAGGCCAGCGCCGGCAGCGCCAGCACGAGCGAGAGACCAAGGGCGGACAAGCGGGGGAACGACATGGCAGGACTCCGGTTTCAGGGGACGGACGGTGGAGGCGGGGTCGGCGGCAGCCCGATCTCCTTGATCAGGGTATAGAGCGCCGGAATCACGATCAGGGTCAGAATCGTCGAGGACACCATGCCGCCGATCATCGGCAGGGCGATGCGCTGCATGACCTCGGCACCGGTGCCGCTGGTCCAGAGGATCGGCAGCAGCCCGGCCATGATCGCACACACCGTCATCATCTTGGGCCGCACCCGTTCGACCGCCCCCGCCATCACGGCGCCATAGAGCGCGGCGCGGCTGAGCGTGCCGTCCCGGGCCCGCCGCTCCCGAAGCGCCTGATCGAGATAGATCAGCATCACGACCCCGGTCTCGGCCGCGACTCCGGCCAGGGCGATGAAGCCGACCATCACCGCGACACTGAGATTGAACTGATACCACCACAGCAGCCAGACGCCGCCGATCAGTGAAAACGGTACCGAGAGCATCACGATCAGGGTTTCGGTGATCCGCTGAAAATTGAGGTAGAGCAGCAGGAAGATCAGGCTGATGGTCACCGGCACCACGATCTTGAGCTTCTCCTTGGCCCGCTCCATGTATTCGAACTGGCCGCTCCACTGCACGACGGTGCCCGGCGGCAGCCTGACCTGCTCGCGCACCGCCCGGCGCGCCTCCTCGACAAAGCCGCCGAGGTCGCGGTCGTGGAGATCGACGAAGATGTAAACCGAGAGCAGCGCGTTTTCGGTGCGGATGGTTGCCGGCCCCTGCGACAGGCTGACCCGGGCCAGTTGCCCCAGCGGCACCGGCGTGCCGTCCATGGTGTGGACCAGCACCTGACGGGCGATGGCGTCGGGGTCGCTTCTCAGTGCCCGCGGATAGCGGACATTGACGCCGAAACGCTCGCGACCCTCGACGGTGGTGGTGACGGTCTCGCCGCCGAGCGCGGTCAGAATCACCTCCTGCAGCGCGCCGATGGTCAGGCCATAGCGGGCCAGCTGGTCGCGATCGGGATCGATGTTGAGGTAATAGCCGCCGAGGGTGCGTTCGGCATAGGCGCTGGTGGCGCCTGGCACGGCCTTGACCACCCGTTCGATCTCACGCGCCACCCCGTCCATCTGATCCAGGCTGGTGCCGAAAACCTTGATCCCGACCGGGGTGCGGATGCCGGTGCTCAGCATGTCGATGCGGGCGCGGAGCGGCATCGTCCAGGCGTTGCTGATCCCCGGCATCTGCAGCGCCTGATCCATCTCGGCGACCAGCCGGTCGATGGTCAGGCCTGGCCGCCATTCGGACTCGGGCTTGAGATTGATCACGGTCTCAAACATCTCGGTCGGTGCCGGGTCCGTGGCGGTGGCGGCGCGCCCGGCCTTGCCGAACACCGACTGCACCTCGGGAAAGCTCTTGATGATCCGGTCCTGGGTCTGGAGCAACTCGCCGGCCTTGGTGATCGAGAGGCCGGGCAGCGTCGTCGGCATATAGAGCAGCGTGCCCTCGTTGAGCGTGGGCATGAACTCGGAGCCGAGTTGCAGCGCCGGCCAGGCCGAACCGGCAAAGGTAAGCAGCGCCAGCCCGATGGTCAGGAGCTTGTGGCGCAGCACCCAGGCGATCACCGGGCGGTAGAGCCAGATCATCAGCCGGTTGAGCGGGTTGCGGCCCTCGGCCATGATCCGGCCGCGGACAAAGAGGCCCATCAGCACCGGCACCAGCGTAATCGAGAGCACGGCGGCCCCGGCCATGGCAAAGGTCTTGGTGAAGGCCAGCGGCTTGAAGAGGCGGCCCTCCTGGGCCTCCAGCGTGAACACGGGCAAAAACGAGACAGTGATGATCAGCAGGCCGAAAAAAAGGCTGGGTCCAACCTCGATCGCGGCCTCCAGCAGCGCCTGATGGCGGCTCATCCCGGCCGGCCGCCGCTCCAGATGCTTGTGGGCGTTCTCGATCATCACGATCGCGGCATCGACCATGGCGCCGACCGCGATGGCGATGCCGCCGAGACTCATAATGTTGGAGGTCTGCCCCAGAGCCTGCATGATGATGATCGCGATCAGCACCCCGACCGGCAGCATCAGGATCGCCACCAGGGCGCTGCGGACATGCATCAGAAAGACGACGCAGACCAGAGCGACGATCAGACTTTCCTCAAGGAGGGTGTGCCTGAGGGTGTCGACGGCGCGCAGGATGAGGTCGGAGCGGTCGTAAACCGCCCGGATCTCGACCCCCTGAGGCAGGCTTGGCGCCAGTTCGGCCAGCTTGTCCTTGACGTTGCGGATCACCGCCAGCGCGTTCTCGCCGAAGCGCTGGAGCGCAATACCCGACACCACCTCGCCCTCGCCGTCGAGTTCGGCCAGACCGCGCCGTTCGTCGGGTCCGAGTTCGACCCGGGCGACATCGCGCAGCAGCACCGGCGAGCCGCGCTCGACCTTCAGCACCACCTGCTCGAGGTCCCCGACGCCGCGCAGATAGCCGCGGCCGCGGACGACGTATTCGGTCTCGGCCATCTCGACCACCCGGCCGCCGACATCGAGATTACTGGCCCGGATCGCCGCCGTGACCTTGTCGAGGGACAGACCGTACGCCTGGAGCTTCTGGGGTTCGACCACCACCTGATACTGCTGGACGAAACCGCCGACCCCGGCGATTTCGGCGACGCCGCCCGCCTTGGCCAGCTGAAAGCGCAGGAACCAGTCCTGAAGCGTACGGAGTTCGGCCAGCGTACGCTCCTGCGCCAGCACGACATACTGATAGACCCAGCCGACGCCGGTGGCGTCCGGACCCAGGCTCGGCGTCACCCCGGCAGGCAGGCGTCTGGCGGCGAAACTGAGATATTCCAGGACCCGCGAGCGCGCCCAATAGATGTCGGTGCCGTCCTCGAAGATGACATACACGAACGAGGCGCCAAAGAACGAAAAGCCACGCACCAGCTTCGAGCGCGGCACGCTGAGCATGGCGGTGGTCAGCGGATAGGTCACCTGATCCTCGACCACCTGGGGCGCCTGTCCCGGATAGTCGGTGTAGAGGATTACCTGTACGTCTGAGAGATCGGGCAAGGCGTCGAGGGCGCTGTGCTCGACCGCCAGCACCCCGGCCGCGATCACGGCGGCGGTGCCGAGCAGAACCAGGAAGACATGGTGCGCGGACCAGCGGATGACGGCGGCGATCATGGCGTGGTCCCGCTACTGGCCGGAAAAGCCGCCGAGGGCGGCGCGCAGGTTGCTTTCGGCGTCGATCAGGAAGTTGGCGCGCACCACCACCCGCTCGCCGCCGCCGATACCGCCCAGCACCTGGACGTAGCCGTCGGCGCGGGCGCCGAGCCGGACCGGGCGGGGCTCGTAGAGGCCCTCGCCGCGCTCGACCAGCACGACCTGCCGGCTGCCGCTGTCGAGCACCGCCGAGTCCGGCACCGCCAGCACCGGAGCCGCCGATACCGGGGCCGCCAGTTCCACGGTCGCCGACATCGCCGGCCTCAGCGTGCCCTCGGGATTGGGCAGGGTGATGTGGACCTTCACGGTGCGGTTTTCGGCGGTCATGGTCGGGTGGATCATGCTGACGACGCCGGTGAAGGCGCGCCCGGGAAAGGCGTTGAGCACGATCCGCACCGTCTGGCCGATGGTGACGAGGCCGACATCCTGTTCAAAGACATCGGCGAGCACCCAGACGTCGGAGAGATCGGCCAGCCGGTAGAGCATTTCGCCGGCGGTAAAGCGCATCCCTTTCACCGCCCGGCGCTCTGTGACCACGCCGGTCAGCGGCGAGCGGATGCTGACGGTGTGGCTGGCGCTGCCGCGCTTGCGCAGAGCCGCGATCTCGTCCTCGGGAACCTCGAGATTGCGCAGCTTGCGGAGCGCGCCCTCGGCCAGACCGGCCACGCCGCTGCGCGCCGCGACCAGGTATTCCTCCTGGGCCAGCACCAGCACCGGACTGTAGACCTGCATCAGCGACTGGCCCCGGGTCACCGGCTGCCCGGTGGTGTGGACGGCCAGGGTCTCGATCCAGGCATCGAAACGGGGCGCGACCACCGCCTCGTTCTGCTCGATCGGCTGTACCGTCCCCAACGCCCGCACCGTACGCGCCAGCGGGCGTTCCATCACCGTCTCGGTGCGTACACCCAGCTTCTGAACCTTGTCGGCGCTGACCCGGACCGTCCCGGCGACCGGGCCGGAGGCGCCGGCCGCTGGCCCGGCCGCCGGCTCCTCGGCATAGACCGGGACGTAATCCATGCCCATGCCGTCCTTTTTCGGCACTGGCGAGGTGTCGGGCAGGCCCATCGGATTGCTGTAGTAGAGCAGCTTGCGCGGAGGGGAGATGTCGGCGGCGGCGGCCGGCGGGACCGGCGCCAGCAGCGCGAGCAGCACCAGCAGGGCGATCGGGGGACGCATCATCACAAATCTCCGCCGATCAGCCGTTCGATCTCGGCGAGCCGCACCTGCTGCTCGAGTTGAAGCCTCAGCTGATCGAGCTGGATGGTGCGCAGCCGCCGCCCGGCCTCGAGCACGGCGGGAAACTCGCCCTGGCCCAGTTCATAGGCCTTGGCCGCCGAGCGCAGCACACTGTTGGCCTGGGGCACGAGGCCGCTGCGCAGTATCTTTTCGCGCTCCAGCGCCGCCCGCAGGCGATAGACCGCCTCGGTCAGATCGGACTCCAGCTGCCGCTCGGCCTGGGTCAGCCGCGAGCGCGCCGCCGAGGCCATGGCGGTGGCTTCGGCCTGCTGGGCCCGCCGCAGGCCCCATTGCAACGGAATGTTCAGCTCGATCAGCGCTTCATAACTGTCGACACCGCTGCTCTTCTGCACCACCCCGACGCCGACCCCGAGGTCGGGATACCAGGAGCGGTCGGCCAGATCCCGCCCGCGGTCGGCGGCGTCGATCCTGGCCTGCTGGGTTTGCAACCCGGGATTGGCCACCCGCGCCCGCTCCAGCAGCGCCGCCGGCTCCAGCCTGGCCGCGGGCGGCAGCGGCCGCAGCCGGGGCGTGGTGCTCAGCGGCGCCCCGGCCGGGCGGTTGAGCAGGGCGTTGAGCCGAACCTGCGCCAGTTGGCGCTCCAGGCCCATCCGCACCAGTTCGCCCTCCAGCTCCCGGCGCTCAAGATCGGCCTGGAGCGGCTCCATCTGGCTGCCCAGACTCTGGCCGTAGCGGGCCAGCGCCGACTGGCCGGTGCGGCCGACCAGCCCCCTGAGCGCACCCAGCTGCTCGATGGCCTTCAGCGCCTGATGGTATTCGGCGTAAACGATCTTGACCCGCGCCGCGAGATCGAGCGCCGCCGCCTGCCGCTGTCCCTGGGACTGGCGATGCTCGGCCAGCGCCTGCTCGCGTCTGAGTTCGCGCTTGCCGCCAAGGGGAATTTCCTGGGACAGCTCATAGCGCATGGTGCCGAAGCGGCTTATGCTGGGGGCGTAGCCGGGGCTGGCCCGCGGCCACTCGTCGTATTTCAGGGCGAATTTGGGATCGGGCAGCCGCCCCGCCGCCTCTGCCCGCGCCGCCGCCGCCTCGGCCTCCAGCGTCGCCGCCGCCAGTTCGGGGTTCATGCGGTGCACGACCTGGAGCAACTCCTCGAGTGAACTCCCGGGCGCCGGCCCGGCCGCGAGCGCCGGCCCGGCAAGGCCGAGACCGGCGACGACCGCGCCGAGAATGATCGCTGCCCTCCCTGAAACTCCCGCCATGGCCGGCTCCCGTTGGTGATGACGCCCCGAGCGCCGGTTTTGGCCCAGCGATGTCACCCAAGTTTGACGCGCCGCCGCCAAGCCATGACAAAGTGTGACAGGATTTCAAACCCCGGCCGCTTCCTGCTATCCTCGCCGCCATGGAGCGCGCACCGCATATTCTGGTCGTTGACGATCACCGGGAGATTCGCGATCTCCTGGCGCGCTTTCTCGGCGCCCAGGGATTCCGGGTCAGCGGTGCCGTCGACGGCCGGGCGATGCGCCGGCAGCTGGAGGAGTCGCGGGTCGACCTGATCGTGCTCGACCGCATGCTGCCCGGCGAGGACGGCCTCACCCTCTGCCGGCAACTGCGTGCCGCCTCGGCGATCCCGATCATCATGCTGACCGCGATCGGCGACCCGGTCGACCGCACCATCGGCCTCGAGGTCGGCGCCGACGATTATGTCACCAAGCCCTTCGACGCCCACGAGCTGCTGGCCCGCATCCGCGCCGTGCTGCGCCGGGTCCAGGGCCTACCCGAACCGCCACCGGCCGCCGGGGCCGTGCTCTGCTTCGCCGGCTGGCGCTTCCACACCGACCGCCGGGAGCTGGAAAGCGCCGACGGCGTGATCGAGCCGCTCAGCACCGGCGAATACGGCCTGCTGATGGCCTTCATCGCCCATCCGCGCCGGGTGCTGAGCCGCGACCAGCTGATCGATTTCGCCCGCGGCGGCGCCACCGCGATCACCGACCGCAGCATCGACACCCAGGTGATGCGCCTGCGGCGCAAGATCGAGCCCGACCCCAAGACCCCGAGCCTGATCAAGACCATCTGGGGCGGCGGCTACGTCTTCACCCCCGAGATCGCGAGGGAATCCTGACCCCCCTGGCCGCCCTCGCCCGCCTCGTGCCGCGCAGCCTGTCCGGACGCACGATCCTGACCCTGGTGATCGGCCTCACCGCCTCGCACCTGCTGAGCATGGGCGTTTACCATCGGGATGCCCATGGCGGAATTTCGGCGCTGGTGATGGCGGTGCCGGTGCTGGTGCTGTCGCTCTGGGTGGTGCGGCGGCTGACCCGGCCGCTTTCGGAGATCGCCGCCGCCGCCGAGCGCTTCGGCCGCGATGTCGGGGCGCCGCCGCTGCCCGAAACCGGGCCGGACGAGGTGCGGATGGTCGCCCGCGCTTTCAACGCCATGCAGCGCCAGTTGCGCAGCTTCGTGGAGGACCGCACCCGGATGCTGGCCGCGATTTCCCACGATCTGCGCACGCCGATCACGCTGCTGCGCCTGCGCACCGAGTTCATCGCCGACCCCGAGGAACAGGCGCGGATGCGCGCCACCCTCGATGAAATGGAGGCGATGATCGCCGCCACCCTCTCCTTCGCCCGCGAGGATGCCGCCCGCGAGGCGCGCCAGACCGTGGATCTGGTCGGCCTGCTCTCGAGCATCTGTTATGATATGGCCGATGCTGGCCTGCCGGTGTCGTTCGAGCCCGAGCCCGCCGGCCGCCGGCCGTTCGAATGCCGACGGAGCGCCCTCAAGCGCGCCCTGACCAACCTGATCGACAATGCGGTCACATATGGCCACGCCGCCCGCATCGCGCTGACCGCCGGCGGCGCCAGCCTGATCGTGACCATCGACGACGACGGCCCGGGCATCCCCGAGGCCGAACAGGAGGCGGTGTTCTCGCCCTTCTACCGGCTGGAGCCCTCGCGCAACAGCGCCACCGGCGGCGTCGGCCTCGGCCTCAGCGTCGTGCGCACGGTGATCCAGGCCCATGGCGGCACGATCGGCTTCACCAACCGCCCCGAAGGCGGCCTGACGGCGACGGTGACCCTGCCACTGCCGACGCCCTGACCGGCCTTACGAGGGCGGGGCTTCGAGGCCGGACTGGCGGAGCTGACCGGCCAGTTCCGCCTTGAGCCGGGCTAGGCCGTCCTCGGTGAAGGCTTCGGCCCGGGCGACCAGAACATCCTGGGTGTTCGAGGCCCGCAACAGCCACCAGCCGTCGGCGGTGCTGACACGAACGCCATCAATGGCGTTGACGGTGGCGCCCTCGGCCTCCAGCCGGGCCCTGACCTCGCCGATCACCGCGAATTTGCGCTCCTCGCTGACCTGGAAGCGCAGTTCGGGCGTGTTGATCACTGCCGGCAGATCGTCGCGGAGGGCGGCCAGCGACCGGCCGGCCTCGGAAACCAGCGACAGCAGCCGCACGGCGCAATAAAGGGCGTCGTCGAAGCCATACCATGTGTCGGCAAAAAAGATATGGCCACTCATCTCGCCGGCCAGCGGCGACCCGGTCTCGGCCATCTTGGCCTTGATCAGGGAATGGCCGGTCTTGTACATCAGCGGCGTGCCGCCGAGCCGGGCGACCTCGTCAAAGAGGGTCTGGCTGGCCTTGACGTCGGCGATGATCGTGCCGCCGGGATGGCTTTTCAGCACCACCGCCGCATAGAGCGCCAGCAGCTGATCGCCCCAGACGATGCGGCCGGTGTGATCGATCGCGCCGATGCGATCGCCGTCGCCGTCGAAGCCGACCCCGAGATCGCAGCCGTGCTCGGCAACCGCCCGCTGCAGAGCGACCAGATTCTCCGGCACCGTCGGATCGGGGTGATGGTTGGGGAAGGTGCCGTCGATGGTGTCGAAGAGCAGGATGTGCTCGCCGGGCAAAACCGCCGTCAGCCGGCGCATGATCTCGGCCGTGGCGCCGTTGCCGGCGTCCCAGGCCACCTTCAGTGGCCGCTGCCCTCTGTAATCACGAGCCAGACGCTCGACATACGGGGCGCGAAGATCAATGTCGGCGGCGCTGCCGGTGCCGTTGACATAATCGGCGGCGGCGGCCAGCGCGCCGAGAAACTGAATGTCCCGACCAAAAAACGGCCGCCGGCCCAGCACCATCTTGATGCCGTTGTAATTCGGCGGGTTGTGGGAGCCGGTGATCATCACCCCGCCATCGGCGCAGCGCTCGCGGGCGGCATAGTACAGCATCGGTGTTGGACCGAGGCCGATACGCTCGACCGCCAGACCGCAGGCAACCAACCCCTCGACCACCGCCGCTTCCAGGGCCGGCGAACTCAGCCGCCCGTCATACCCGACACACACCAGACTGCCGCCGGCTCGTGCCACCACCGTCCCAAAGGCGCGGCCGATGGCATAGAGATCGGCTGCGGTCAACGTCTCGCCGACCACCCCCCGGATGTCGTACTCGCGCAGCACGGTGGGATGGAAGCGATGCGGCAGGCTGGTCACTGATCGGCCTCCTCGGCCGGGCTGTGACTCCTGCGCGGCCGCCCGATCGAGGAATAGCTGAAGCCGGCGCCGATGACCTCGTCGGGGTTGTAGACGTTACGCAGGTCAACCACGACATGCCCCTTCATCACCGCCCGCATCCGCCCGAAATCGAGGGCGCGGAACTCGTTCCACTCGGTCAGCACGGTCGCGGCATCGGCCCCGGCCAGGGCGTCATAGGCATCGTGGCACCACTCGATGCCGGGCAGCAGTTTCCTGGCCTCCTCCATGCCTTCGGGATCGTAGGCGCGGATGCGCGCCCCGGCGGCCTGGAGCGCGGGCAGGATATCGAGGGCGGGCGCGTCCCGCATATCGTCGGTATTGGGCTTGAAGGTCACGCCAAGCACGCCGACGGTCTTGCCGGCGACCGAACCGCCGCAGGCCGCGATGATCCGTTCGGCCATCTGCTTCTTGCGCCGGTCGTTGACCTCGACCACGGTCTCGACAATGCGGGCCGGCGCCCCGGCCTTGCGCGCGGTCTGGACCAGCGCCATGGTGTCCTTGGGAAAGCACGAGCCGCCATAGCCGGGACCGGCGTGGAGAAACTTCTTGCCGATGCGACCATCGAGACCGATGCCGCGGGCGACGTCATGAACGTCGGCGCCGACCCGCTCACAGAGGTCGGCAATCTCGTTGATAAAGGTGATCTTGGTCGCAAGAAAGGCATTGGCGGCGTACTTGGTCAGCTCCGAGGTCTCGACCGAGGTCATCACGATCGGCGTCTCGATCAGGTAGAGCGGCCGGTAGAGGCGGCGCATGATTTCGCGCGCCCGCTCGGACTCGGCACCGATCACCACCCGGTCCGGACGCATGAAGTCGCCGATCGCCGACCCCTCGCGGAGAAACTCGGGGTTGGAGGCGATGTCGAAATCGGCGTCGGGGCGGGTGCGACGGACGATCGCCTCGACCTCGCGGCCGGTGCCCACCGGCACCGTCGATTTGGTCACAACCACGGTGTAGCCGTCGAGCCCGCGCGCCAGTTCCTCGGCGACGCCATAGACATAGCGGAGGTCGGCCGAGCCGTCTTCGGGACGGGTCGGTGTGCCGACCGCGATGAAAACCGCATCAGCCCCCGCGACCGCCGAAGGCAGATCGGTGGTGAACGATAAACGGCCGGCATGAACGTTCTTCAGCACCAACTCGTCGAGGCCCGGCTCGTAGATCGGCATCTTGCCGTCCTTCAGCCGCGCGATCTTTTCGGCATCCTTGTCGACACACACGGTGGTGACGCCAAATTCGGAGAAACAGGCGCCGGATACCAATCCGACGTACCCGGTTCCGATCATTGCGATGCGCATTTTTCCCCCTTGCCAGAGCGACCCCGGTTACGCCCCCACGCCCACAGCCCGTCCCCGCTCACACCGGGGTCAGGATGCGTATTTCCTCAACAGCTCGCGTACCTTGTCGGCCATGTCGGGACGAGTCAAGGCGTGCGCGATGGTGGCTTCGAGGAAGCCGACCTTGCCGCCGCAATCATAGCGGATGCCCTCAAAGCGCAAACCGTGAAACGGCTGCCGGCCGATCAGCTTGGCCATCGAGTCCGTCAGCTGAATCTCGCCGCCGGCGCCGCGCTCGCGCAGCGAGAGGATCTCCATCACCTCGGGCTGCAGGATGTAGCGGCCGATGATCGACAGCGTCGACGGCGCCTCCTCGGGCTTGGGCTTTTCAACCATGCCATCGACCACCACCAGCCGGCCGTCGTCATGCCCGACCTTGAGGATACCATAGCGGTTGGTGTGTTCGCGCGGCACGTCCTCAACCGCAACGATATTGCCGCCGACCTCCTGATAGGCCTCGACCATCTGCCTGAGGCAGGGCTTTTGCGACAGCACATAGTCGTCGGGCAGGATGATCGCGAAGGGGTCGCTGCCGATCACCGCCCGCGCGCACCACACGGCATGGCCGAGTCCCAGCGGCTGCTGCTGGCGGGTGTAAAAGAGCTTGCCCGGCGAAATCTCGGTCTCGCGCACCGCGGCCAGCCCCTCCTTGTTGCCGCGCGCCTCAAGAAAGCCGTTGAGTTCGTTGTCGGCGTCGAAATGATCTTCGATCGCGCGCTTGCCGCCACCGGTGACGAAGACAAACTCCTCGATCCCGGCCTCGCGTGCCTCGTCGACCGCATGCTGGAGCAACGGCTTGTCGACCAGCGGCAGCATTTCTTTCGGAATCGCCTTGGTCGCCGGCAGGAAGCGGGTGCCGAGTCCCGCGACCGGGAACACCGCCTTGCGTACAGGTTTTCTCATGAAGCTCTCTTCAGGATGAGGCATGATGGGGCGAAGCGGAGCGGAACCGGCGCTGAGGTCCAGGAGGAGGGCTGAAGCCATCGGTTTATTGCCACAGGGGGCAGCCCCGACGCAACCCCTGCCACAAGAACAGTCAGGGCCGCGGCTTATTCCCGTCAGGACTTCAACAGCAGGTCCCGGGCCTGATTGAGCTTGGCCGCAAGCCAGGTCGAGCCGCCATGGTCGGGATGCACCCTGGCCATCAGCCGGCGATGAGCTTCGCGAACCGCCTCGGAGCCGGCGCCGGCCTCAAGACCAAGAACCGACAGCGCTTCGTCCCGGGTCATCGGCCCGGCCTGAGCGGCCGCGCCTGGACCGCCGGCGGCCTCGGCACGCTGACGCCAGCCCGGCCCCCAGCTGCGCTCAAGCCAGGTTTCCAGCACCGGCAGCCCCTCCGGGTCGTCGCGCCGGCAATCCTGGCGCAAATCGGTCAGGTCCTCGTCGCCCAGTTGGTCGAGCCGCCGCCCGGCAAAGCGTCCCGCCCGGACCTCACCGCTCAGCCGGCCGCTGTCGTGCTCCAGGGTCATGCGCAGGAGCCGGGTCTCCAGGCAGGAGCTTCGGCCGGGCGCCGGGCTCCCGGCGCGGGCGCCGCCAAGCCAGCGTCGCCCGCTCCGGCGCAGCGCCAGCGGCAGCGCGACCAGCGCCAGCGGCACGAGCACCCCCTCGCGCCCCGAGAGGATCAGCAGCAGCGTCGCGACCACCGCCGCCGCCGCGCCGGTCCAGCGCAAAATCCGCGCCAGCTCCCGCGGCTCGAGGCTGAGAAATCCACGGGCCAGCAGCACCGCAACCACCACCAGCGCCGCTCCGAACAGGACTGCCGGCACCCCGCCCTCCTTGTCGCCCTGGTTACGGCTTCAGTCTTTGTCCTGCGGCTTCGCCAGGCGATCGGTCAGCACCCTTGCGGCACCACCGCGGGCCTGACCGAAATCGGCCAGCGCCGCCAGCCCCCCGGCAGCATAGACCGCCACCGCCGACAAGAGATCGCGCAATTGCCGGGCGCTGGCACCATCAAAGGGACAATAGGCGCCGCCGGTGAGTTTCGCCACCTGCTCGAAGGCCAGCCGGGCCTGGAGATCCGGCCCTTCGTGAAAACAGAACGCCGGCACCCCGAGCAGTCCCAACTGGCCGGCCAGATCACCGAGCCGGTCGATCTCCTCCTCGCAGGCATCACCGACGCACACCAGCGCACCGACCTTGCCGCGCCGGGTCTCGGTGGCGGCATGGCCGAGCACCCGGCACCATTGGGTATGTCCGGCCAGACACTCGACCCCGGCCATGCGCCGGCCCAGGTCAGTGGCATCGGCCAGCCAGGGGCTGGCCTTGCACTCCCCATAGCCGCGAAAATAGACCAGCTGGATGTCGAGCCCGCCCAGCGCAGCCGTCACCTCGAACATCTCGCGCTGGAGCTGGCGGGCGCGGTCCCAGGTCGGCTGGCGGCTGGCGGTGGCATCGATCGCGAACATCAGACGCCCGCGGCCGCCCGCAACCGCCTGCGGCGCCGGCGCCGCCGCGACCCGGCGCAAAAAGGCATCGATTTCGGCCTGGGAGGCCCCGCCGGCGGATACCGTCTTGCCGGTCCCGGTCATATCGCCCGCCCCGCTCAGGCGCGCTTCAGACCCTCGGTCGGCGGCTCATGCGGCGACGCGAGGTGCCGCTCCAACTGGAGCGAAAGCTGATCGATCCGCCCCATGACCCGGAAATGGTTGGCGCTGGTAACCCGGCGCAGCTCCTCCTGCCCCGACTGCAAGACCGCGATGTCCTCACGAAGTGCCTTCTGCCCGGACTGCAGAGACGCAACGTCCATCTGCACGGATGAGACGTCCTTCTGAAGGGATGAGACATCCTTCTGAAGGGACGAGACATCATTCTGAAGGGATGAGACATCCTTCTGAAGGGACGAAACATCTTTCTGAAGGGCATTGACGTCGGTGCGGAGGCCAGCCACCTCGTGGCGCAGCTCGTCCTGCCCCGACTGGAGGGTCGACAATCCTGTCAGCACCTGGGTCAACAGCCCCTTGAGTTCGGCATCCATGATGCATTCCCTCCTGCCCGTTTGCCAGTATAGCGCACATCGCCGACGGTGTCGAGCTGAACGGCCCCGGCCAATCAGCCGCGGCGGAACAGGAACTCGCGCCCGAGTTTGACCCGGCGAACGCCATCATACTCGATGATATCGGCGGTGGCGTAGGTTTCGCCCCAGTGTTCAGGCAGATAGGAACCGGTGCCGACGATGTCGATGGGCGCCGCGGCTTCCGCCATCACCCGGCACTTGGCAGGGCCAAACCCGCTGGAGGCGACGATCCTGACCCCCGGGAAGCCCGCCTGATCGAGGGCGTCGCGAAGGTGGTAGATCGCCGCCGCCGAAACGCCGGCCCCGATCAGGTAGCGCAGCTGGGTCTCGTCGCGGTAGCCGCGGACCGCTTCCGGGGCGTGGCGCTCCAGCACCGCGTACGAGGCCGAGGGGTCGAGCCCTTCGACGAAGCGGCTGCCGGCGGTATCCAGGCGTACGGCCAGCCGCCCCGAAGCCGCCAGCCCGGGAAAGCGCCGGGCGTAGGCGATGCTGTCGGTGACCTCCTTGCCAAAATAATCGACCAGAACCGTGAGCGGGATGTCGGGAAAGGTCTCGTGGAACATCTCGGCCGCACGTACAGTCGAGCCGGCATAGCCGATCAGGGCATGGGGCATGGTGCCCCGGCCGGGCTCGGGGCCGAAATAACCGGCGGTGGCATCGGTGGCGTTACCGATGAAGCCGACGGCGCCGACCTTGCGCCTAGCCCGTTCCGAGCCCACCGAGCAGGCGTACGCCATGATCTCGGCCATCTCGGTCCCGGCGCAGTGGCGGGCGTCCATGGCCAGGAATGCCACCTTGGGCAGGTCGGAACACATGGTGTAGGCATTGTACGCGGCGACGCAGGCCGGCCCCAGCTTCATCAGCAGAATGGTTTCCAGCTCGGCGAGGTGAAAGAGCGAGCCGGTGTAGTAGAAGATCGGCTCACCCGCCCCGACCCACTTGCCCTCGGGGTAGCGGAGATCGACCCCGACCTCGATGCCGCGCTCCCGGGCCACGGCCTGCAGCCAGTCGACGGCCAGCCGCGGCGCCGAGAGCACCGGCCGGCGCATGAACACCGCGTATGTCACGATGCAGTCGCCGAAGCGGCCGACCGCAGCCTTTGTGCGTTTGAAGTAGACATCGGTCCAGTCGGCGATAGCCTCGCCGGCCGGCCGATTGCCGCCGGGCAGTACGCGGCTGCTGTCCATGACGCCCCTCCTTATGGGTTTCGCCGCCTTACCCGGCGGCGGCACGCCGCTTCTTCTCGGCCCGCAACTCTTCGGCGATCAGGAACGCCAGCTCCAGTGACTGCCTGGCGTTGAGGCGGGGATCGCAGGCGGTATCATAGCATTCGGCCAGATCCAGGTCGGTGAGGTTCTCGGCGCCGCCGATGCACTCGGTGACATTGCGCCCGGTCATCTCGAAATGGACGCCGCCCGCCGGCACGCCCTCGGCCCGGCAGACCGCGAAAAAGCCCTTGAGTTCGGCGCTGATGGCGTCGAACGGCCTAGTCTTGTAGTCGTTCCTGGTCTTGACCGTGTTGCCGTGCATCGGATCGCTGATCCAGACCACGCTACGCCCCGCCGCCTTGACCGCCCGAACCAGGGGCGCCAGTTTGGCCTCGACCTTCTCGGCCCCCATGCGCGCGATCAGCACCAGCCGCCCGGGCTCGTTATCGGGGTTGAGGATGTCGGTCAGCCGCAGCAGATCGTCAATACTGAGGGTCGGCCCACACTTGACGCCGACCGGATTGGGCACGCCGCGCAGATATTCGACATGAGCGCCGTCGGGCTGGCGGGTGCGGTCGCCGATCCACAGCATGTGCGCCGAGGTGCCGACCCAGGGATGTTCGTCCGACGTGCTGTCGCGCCGGGTCAGCGCCTCCTCGTATTCCAGCAGCAATGCCTCGTGGGAGGTGAAGAACTCGACCTCGCGGATCTGTGGCGTGGTCTCGGCGGTGATGCCGCAGGCGGCCATGAATTCCAGCGCCTGGGTCAGATTGCCGGCCATGGCCTGGAACTTCTCTCCGGCCGGACTCTTGGCCACGAAATCCAGCGTCCATTTGTGCACGCGATGGAGGTCGGCATAACCACCCTGGGCGAAGGCGCGCAAAAGATTGAGCGTGGCTGCGGCCTGGTAATAGGCCTGGATCATCCGGTCGGGATCGGGGATGCGGTCCTTGGAAGTGAAGGCACCGCCATTGATCATGTCGCCGCGATAGGAGGGCAGCGTCACGCCGCCGATGGTCTCGCTATCGCTGGAGCGCGGCTTGGCGAACTGGCCGGCCATGCGGCCGATGCGGATGACGGGCACGCCACAGCCGTATGTCAGAACCGTCGCCATCTGGAGCAGGACGCGGAAGGTGTCGCGGATGGTGTTGGTCTCGAACTCGGTGAAGCTCTCGGCGCAATCGCCGCCCTGAAGCACGAAGGCCTCGCCACCCGCCGCCCGGGCCAGCAACTCCTTCAGGCGCCGCGCCTCACCCGCGAACACCAGCGGCGGCAGGCGGC
This sequence comes from Rhodospirillaceae bacterium, assembly GCA_037132135.1. Taxonomy (GTDB): domain Bacteria; phylum Pseudomonadota; class Alphaproteobacteria; order Azospirillales; family Azospirillaceae; genus BOG-933. The sequence continues at coordinate 9,954 of JBAXPR010000014.1, read as the reverse complement.
CGAGCTGGCCGGTGACCGCGCCCAGCTTCCCGGCATCCGGATAGGTGGGAACCTGACAGATCGGCTTTGCGCGCCAGCTATCGGGACTCCAATGCTCGACCATGACCATCTCTCTCTGCGCCGGCATGCGACCCCGGCATTCGTTCCCGGCCCGCCCCGGCTCGGGCTGGCCCCCAGGGAAAACACGAAAACGCAGGCTATAAACGCTTATCGCCCGAGATGCCAGTCCGTTAATCTCCGTCGGGCGCCGCGCGGCGGCCGGCCCGCGAGGGGCGGGAATCGCCCCGGACGGCTGAAATCGCCTCAAACCCCCGGTTTTTCGGACGTACCCCCGGGGATTTTCCCCGCTTACCCGGTGATTTTGCCGACCAGGGGCCAAATTGCCCCGAAAAAAGCCGGGGATGATTCCCATTTCCAGTCGACGTACGCGCGTTTTCACCCGACATACTGGCCCTCCCGCGCCAATAAGGTGGGGATTTCGCCCCTGGTTTCCGCCTGTCAGTGTTCGCAGGGGCCGCGGCCCCCGCCAGATGCCATAGTGTCTCCCAGCTCGTGGACCCCTGGCCCAAGGGAGGATCACCCCATGGTCTTCTGGCTCGCCCGAACCGCTCCGCTCGTGCTGTCACTTATCCGGCTGCTCGACCGCGGTCTCGCTCCGCTCGCCGATCTCATGATCCGGCTGGCGTTGTTTGTGATCTTCTTTCAAGCCGGCCTCGCCAAGCTGGCGGACTGGCCGGGCACGCTGGCGTTGTTCCAGTCCACCTATCCGCTGCCGTTGCTCACTCCGGCGGTGGCGGCGGTGATCGCCACCGGCGACGAGCTGGTGGCCTCGGTGCTGGTGCTGGTCGGGCTTGGCACCCGGTTGGCGGCGCTGCCGCTGCTGGCCCAGGCCCTGGTGATCCAGTACGCCCTCGGGCCGGCCTATCACACCGCCGAGCATCAGTTCTGGATTCTGGCTCTGCTGATGCTGATTGCGCGCGGTCCGGGTCGGATTTCGCTCGATCACGCAATCCGCCATCGCCTGATGACGCCCGAGCCCGTATAAGAGGGGCATGCACCTGCCCTCCTTTCTTGCGGTCTATCGCGACCGACGGATGCTGACCATCCTGCTGCTGGGATTTTCCAGCGGCCTGCCCCTGGCCCTGACCGGCGCCACGCTGACGGTCTGGCTGACCGAGGCGCGGCTGCCGATGGCCGTGATCGGCCTCTTTCTGCTCGCCCGCCTGCCCTACAGCCTGAAATTTCTCTGGGCGCCACTGATCGACCGCGCGCGCCTGCCCTGGCTGACCCGGCGTTTTGGCCGGCGGCGCGGTTGGGCCTTGCTGACCCAGGCGGCGCTGATGGCGGCGCTGGTCGCGCTTTCCGGCTGCGATCCCGCCGCAGCGCCCTGGGCAATGGCCGCGATGGCGCTGCTGGTCGCCTTCGCCTCGGCCAGCCAGGATGTCGTGGTCGATGCCTACCGGGTCGAATCCCTCGATCAGACCCAGTTCGGCGCCGGCGCCGCGACCTATGTCCTCGGCTACCGGTTGGGCATGCTGATCTCGGGCGCGGGCGCGCTCTACCTCGCCAGCGTCCTCAGCTGGCCCGAGGTGTACGTGGTGATGGCGGCGGCAGTGATGGTCGGCGTGGCCACCATTCTGCTCTCGCCCGAACCCGGCGGTGCCGCCGCCGCCGCCCTGCTGGCCCGCGAGCACGCCGAGGCGACAGCGCTTGCCCTCCGCCGGGGCCTGACCGGCCGGCGGGCGCGGATCGCGGCGTGGTTTTATGGCGCGGTGGTGGCGCCTTTGCGCGACTTCATGCGCCATCCGGCGTGGCTGGCCATCCTGTTCTTCATCACCCTTTTCAAGCTGGGAGAGGTGTTTGCGGCCGGAATGGTCAATCCGTTCTATCTGGAGCTTGGCTTCACCAAGATCGAAATCGCCAGCGTCACCAAGCTGTTCGGCCTCGGCGCCACCATCATCGGCGGACTGGTCGGCGGGGCGATGGTGGCCCGCTTCGGCATCAATCGCGGACTTCTTGTTACCGGAACGCTGCAGATGGTCTCGAACCTCGCGTACGTGGCGCTGGCGTACGCCGGGCACGATGTCGGGATGCTGATGGCCTCGGTGGCGGCCGAAAACATCTGCGCCGGCATGGCCACCGCCGCCTTCGTCGCGTACCTCTCCAGCCTGTGCTCGGTAGCGTACACTGCGACCCAGTACGCCCTGCTGACCTCTCTCACCGGCATCGGCCGCGATCTCTTTGCCGCCGGCAGCGGTCTGGCCGCCGAGCGCCTCGGCTGGATTCCGTTCTTCTTGCTCGCGACCCTGCTGTGCCTGCCCGGGCTTATCCTGCTGCTGTGGCTGGCGGCCTATCCGCCCCGCCCGGCGGCGGTGGCGGAAAGTGCAGAGTGAAGATCGAGCCCCGACCGACCGTACTCTCGATCGTTAACCGGCCACCGTGCAGTTCCATCAGGCCCTTGACCAGCGACAGGCCGAGACCGCTGCCCTTGCGGCTGGCGTCGAAGCGGTTGTCGGCCTGCTCGAACGGCCGCATCAGCCGGGTGATGGTCTCGTGGCAGATGCCGGGCCCGGTGTCGGAGACGGCCAGCATGATGCCGCCATCGGCGCCGCTGCGCGCGGTCACGGTGACGAGACCGCCATCGGGAGTGAACTTGAGGGCATTCGAGAGCAGGTTGATCACCATCTGCCTCGCGGCGCGGGCATCGGCAAAAAGCTGAAGCGCCGGCGGCGCCTCGAAGATCAGCGTCAGGCCCCGCTCCGCGGCGCGGACGGCAATCAAGCCTTCGAGATGCTCGAACAGCGACGGGACCCCGACCCACTCGGGATCGATCTCCATCTTGCCGGCTTCGATCTTGGCGATATCGAGGATATCGTTGATCAGCGACAGCATGTGCTCGCCGCTTTCGTGAATGTGGCCGGCGTAATCGACATAGCGCCGGTTGCCCAGCGGCCCGAGCATCTCGCTTTTCAGAATTTCGGAAAAGCCGAGGATGCCGGTGAGCGGGGCCCGCAACTCATGGCTCATCGAGGCCAGGAAACGCGACTTGGCCTCCGAGGCCAGTTCGCTGGCATCGAGCAGCTTCACCAGCGCCGCTTCGGCATGGCTGCGGTAATGGATCAGCAGCGCGATCAGCCACAGCGAGCCGATCGCGAGCAACCGGTTGGCGAAAAAGACCGGCATCTCCTCTCTGGCCGGCAGGGGAAAAAAGCAGCCGACCACCACCAGCACCGAGGCCACCGCGGCATAGGAAAAGGAGAGTTGGCGATGACGAACCAGAAAGGTCAGAAAAATCACGCCGTCATAGACGAAGCCCACCGAGACATTGTCGGCGGTGGTCCCGAGATCGAGGCAGAAGATGGCAAAGGTCAGAATCGTACAAAGGACGATCACCGCCCCGTCATGCTCACGACCCTGACTGATCAGCCACGCCTTCATCCTGCACCCACCGCCAGCCTGCCTTCCGGCACCTGCCGTCAATGGCTGGTGTCGTTAGCGGCACCGCCCCCGGCCCTGACGATGAAATCGTCGCTCTCCTGGATGTCCTGCTCCAGCGACCGGCGCACCTCCATGAAGATGTCGCGCAGCGACACGATCGCGATCACCAGGCCGTCCTCGACCACCGGCACGTGGCGATAACTGTTCTTTTGCATCAGATTGAGCGCTTCGAGCACCGGCGTCTCGGGGACCATGGTCTTGGGATTGCGGGTCATGATGTCGGCGAGGCTGGTGTTCAAGGGATCCCGGCCGATGGCCACCACCCGGAAATTGATATCCCGTTCGGTGACGATGCCGAGCAGGCGGTCGCCATCCTGAACCACCACCGCGCCGACCTGGCACTCCAGCATCTTGCGCGCGGCCAGCGCCGCCGTCGCCTGCGCCGGCAGGGAAACCAGCTTGGCCGCACAGATCAGGTCCGAAAGCGTCTTGCGGTGGGGCATGCGCTGGCTCCTTGGGTTGCATCCGGGCCGGCCGGATCGGATCACCCTCTTTGTAACCGATGTCGCCCGCCATGCCACCTGACAAATTCGCAAACGCGCGTGTATGCTCGGCGCGATCAACGCTCAGGGATCAGGAGTTTCCCCATGCCGACCTTGCTCTCGATCCTGGTGTCGACCTACAACTGGCCCCAGGCCCTGGCCGTGGTGCTGGAGTCGCTGCGGCGCCAGACCGACCACCATTTCGAGGTCGTGGTCGCCGATGACGGCTCGGGAGCGGAAACCGCGGCCTTGATCCGGCGCTTTCAGGCCGATTTCCCGGTTCCGCTCAAGCATGCCTGGCAGACCGACCAGGGCTACCGGCTGGCGGCGAGCCGTAACCGCGCCCTTGAACAGACCAGCGGCGACTATCTCGTGATCATGGACGGCGACTGCTTCGTGCTGCCCGACTTCGTCGCCGTGCACCGCCAACTGGCCGAACCGGGCTGGTTCGTTTCCGGCAAGCGCTCCTATCTGCGGTCCGGCCTGTCCCGGCGCATCCTCGACGGTGTCACGCCCTTCGGCCTGACCAGCCGCCCGGTCTGGCTGGGCCGCTCCCTTTGCAACCAGTGCACCCGGCCGGCCGAGTTCATCCGGTTCGGCGACGGTGCCTGGCGGAAGAAGCAGCCGGCGGCGTGGCAGAAGGTGCAGACCTGCAACCTCGGGGTCTGGCGCTCCGACTGCCTGACCGTCAACGGCTTCGACGAGCGCTATGTCGGCCACGGCCTCGAGGATTCAGATTTCGTGCTGCGCCTGCTGCGCAGCGGCGCCCGACGCAAGCTCGGCAACCATGCCTCTCTGGTGCTCCATCTCAACCACGAGCGACGCGACCGCCCCCCGGAGTCGAAAAACGCCGAACTGTTTGCCGCCCTCGAAGCCGGCGTCGGCTTTCGCGCCGGGATCGGCCTCGATGAGAACGCCCCGGGGCACCAGGGCGGATAAACCTCGTCCCTCCGCGATCCGCGCTAATTGGCATCCAGATACGAGAGACTCGAATCGCACAGGCCGTTGCCGCCGAGCGAGGGCACGAACTTGGTCTCGGCGATCACCCGGCGGCCATCGGCGAAAACCAGACGGGTGCGGGTAAAGAGGGTCCTCACCCCCTCGCCCACCGCCGAATGCTCGGTTTCGCCGTCCCGGCCATAGCTCTCGGCCAACCGGCCGACCACACCGCGATGAAACGCGAGGCATTGCGCATCGGTGCCGGCCCGGGCACGGCCGATGCTCGATTTCAGGAACACGTCGTGCAGGCGGCCGGCGCGAAAGCTCATCAGCACGGTGTAACTCTCACCCTCGATGTCGACCGCCGTCCGGATGGCATCGCCATGGGCTTCGCCGGCGCTGCCGAGTTCGGCCAGCGCCGCCTCGGGACTCATGCCGAAGCGAAACTGCCGCCAACCCTCAGGAGAGGCCCCCCCGGCCGCCCACACCGACGACCCCGCCCCGGCCAGCACCATCAGGACGGCGACCCACCTCACGCCCATACGCCCCTCTCCCCGCATTCACGAAACCGTCATCCCTCTGTTCGGATATACACCGTTTCGCGCCGGTTTGGCACCCCGGCACACGGTTTCAGAGTCTTGGCGCCTTGTTTTCCCGGGCGGGCGGCCCATGCTTGCTAAAGGCCGAGTCCCCCGGTAGGACTTTTGGCCGCCACAGGCTAAGGAGACACTGTCATGGTGACGCGACTCATTGCGGCTTCAGCGCTCGTGCTGGTTCTGGCCCTGACGGCAGCACCGGTTCGGGCCGAAGGATGGGGCGACGCCCCGGGCAAGGCCATGATGGCAAAGGAGGCGATGCCTCCCGCCGGCACCGTCTCGGTGCACACGGCGATCGGGTTGCCCGAATTCCTGCCCGGCCTGGGCAAGCTGTTCGTCGATCCCAAAACCCTGCCGGTGGGGCCGTATCTGGCCTACGACCGCGAGGGCAAGCAACTCGTCAGCACCATCTACATGGTGCCACTGAAGACCTTCGACGGCCACCTCAGGCTCGATGGTCTCAAGACCTCGGGCCGCCCGGTTGACCATGTCGACATGTCCTTCAACCCCGGCCATCCCGGCGTCGCCGAGCCCCACTATCACATCGTGCTCTGGCACGTCAGCGGAGCGGCCGCCGCCGCGGTGAAATAGCCCCCCCGGAGCGGCGCGGCCACCGCGGTCAGAAATAGCCGTAGGAGGCCGCCCGTTCCCACCAGGGCCGGGCCTCGGCCGCGCTCCAGGCCGGGCCGTGGCCGCTGTAGAGCCGGGTTCTCGGCTCTAACTCCTTCAGCAACCGGGTGATCGAGCCGCTGAGGGTGCGGCCGTCGCCCCCCGGCAGATCGGTGCGCCCGACCCCCTGGTTGAAGAGGGTGTCGCCGGTGAAGGCGAAACCATCGAAGAGGTAGCAGACTCCGCCCGGGGTATGGCCGGGGGTGAACAGCACCCGCGCCCCGAAACCCTCGAAGTCCAGCAGCGGTTCGCCGGCGTAGTAGGTGATCGGTTCGGGACCGCGAATCCGCCGCTGCATCAGCGCCCCGGCCCAGTTGGCCACGCCGTCGATGATCGGCCGCTCCTCCTGGTGGGCGCGGCAGCCGATGCCGAGCGCGACCTGAATCTCGTGGGCGGCGCCGAGATGATCGGGATGGCCGTGGGTGAGCAGAATCTCGGTGGCGCCGCCGCCATTGGCCTCGATCGCGGTCAATATCTCCTCGGCATCACCGCCGGGATCGATCACCAGCTGATTGCCGGTCGGCAGGTGTTTGACGAGATAACAGTTCTCGTACCAGGGTGGAGCCACGACCACGGTGGTAATCGAGAACGCCCCCACCGTTTCGCTGTCATCACGCGCAACCATGCCGTTGCTCCTCAAAAGGCTGATCCGGACGCCGGGGTTATATATCGATGCGGATGCCGACTTCCATCACCTGTTCATCCGGAATCTTGAAATAATCGGCCGGGTGGGCGGCGTTGCGCGCCATGAAGGCGAACACGCACTCCTCGAATCCCTCCATCACCGGGTTGGCATCGCTGGGAACGATGCGCTCATGGCCGACGTAATAGGTCACCTTGTCGGGCTCGACGTCGAGCCGCCGCTCCACCATCACACAGCCGCGCAGCGCCACCGGCAGGTTGGGCGCCTGCATGAAACCATAGCGCGCCTGGACCCGCCAGAAGCCGTAACCGAGGCTCTGGATATCGAGCCGGTCCCGCGCCGGAATCCGCGGCTCCTCGGCGGTGCTGACCACCAGGATGATCAGCCGCTCGTGCAGCACGTGGTTGTGCTTGGCGTGATGGAGCAACGCCGGCGGCAGATCGCCCGAGGTCTTGGTCACGAAAACGCCGGTGCCGGCGATCCGGGTCAGGCCGCCGCCCTCGAGCCGGGCCAGAAAATCGGGCAGGCCTTCGGTCAGCAGGCGCAGGCGCCGGTCGACGATGTCGGAGCCCTTGGTCCAGACCCACATCAGCCAGAACACCGCGATGCCGGAAACCAGCGGCAGCCAGCCGCCTTCGGGCAGCTTGAGCAGGTTGGCGCTGAAGAAGGCGAGATCGACGGCCAGAAACAGGCCCGCCATCGGCCAGCGCAGCAGCCGCGGCCAGCGCCAGTTGCTGCGCATCGCCTCGTGCAGCAGCACGGTGGTGATCAGCATCGTCCCCGAGACCGCGACACCGTAGGCGGCGGCCAGATCATCGGAGGTCTTGAACAGCAGCGCCACCGCCAGGGTCAGCAGCATCACGCCCCAATTGATCAACGGCACATAAATCTGGCCATAGCCCTCGCCGGAGGTCTGGACGATCTTGAGCCGCGGCCACAACCCGAGTTGGACCGCCTGCCGGGTCATCGAAAATACCCCCGAGATCAGCGACTGCGAGGCGATCACCGTGGCCATGGTGGCCAAAGCCACCAGGGGCAGCACCAGGATGTCGGGAGCGAGGTGGTAGAAGGGATTCTCGATCTCGTGGGGATCGCGCAGCAGCAGCGCCGCCTGGCCGGCATAATTGATGATCAGCGCCGGCAGCACGAACGCGGTCCAGGCGACCCGGATCGGCACCCGCCCGACATGACCCATGTCGGCATAGAGCGCCTCGCCACCGGTCAGGGCCAGGAACACAGCACCAAAGACGAAGAACGGCGTCCAGCCGCCGGTGAGGAAGACGCCAAAGGCATATTCGGGGTCCAGCGCCACCAGCACCCCGGGGGTGTGGGCGATGCTGATTGCGCCGAGCAGCGCAATGACCAGGAACCACACCGCCATCACCGGGCCGAACAGCCGGCCGATGGTGGCGGTCCCCTTGGACTGGACCAGGAACAGCCCGACCAGAATCGCCACCGTCAGCGGCTTGACGTAGGGCACCAGCGCCGGCGCCACCACTTCCAACCCCTCGACGGCGCTCATCACCGAAATCGCGGGGGTGATCACGCCGTCGCCATAGAGCAGCGCCGCGCCGAAAATACCGAGAAAAATCAGCCCGCCGCGCCGGTTCCGCGCCGCGGCGCTCCAGGGATGGATCAGGGCCAGCAGAGCCAGGATGCCGCCTTCGCCGTGATTGTCGGCCCGCATCACGAACACGACATATTTGACCGACACGATCAGGAGCAGCGACCAGACGATCAGAGAAAAAATGCCCAGCACTTCGGCCGGCGCCGGCGCGCCGTTGCCGGACGCCGCGAGCACGGCGACCCGAAAGGCATAAAGCGGACTGGTGCCGATGTCGCCATAGACGATTCCGAGCGCCAGCAGACAAAGCGCGGGCATGGTGCGCCGCCCCACCGGTCTGGCATCGGACGCCGGATTGGCTACCTTGGTCACCGGAGCCATGGGTCGTCTCCTCGTGGCTATTCGCCCCGGAATACCGGTGGCCGCTTTTCGGCGAACGCCTGCAAGCCCTCGCGATAATCGCGACTTTCGCCGACCTGCCGGCGCAGATCCTGCAGGCGTTCGAACTGGGTCGGTGCCAGTGAATGAGCATCGGCCAGAATGCGCAAGGATTCTTTCATCGCCGCGATGGTCAAAGAGGCATTGGCGGCAATGGCGCGGGCCTGATCGAGGGCAAAGGCGGTGATCCGGTCGGCCGGCACGATGTGGTTGACGGCGCCGAGCTGATACAGCCGCTCCACCCCCAACGGCCGGGCGGTGAAGATCATTTCCTTCACCACCGCCTCCGGCAGCGCCGCCACCAGCGATTTGAGGCCGGTGACGTTGTAGGGCACGCCCAGCCGGGCCGGTGTGACGGCAAAGGTGACGTCGGGGGTGGCGTGGATCATGTCGCAGGCGAACACCACCTCGCACGCCCCGCCCCAGACCCCGCCCTCGACCAGGGCAATCACCGGCACCGGAAATTCCTGGAGCCGCCGGACCAGACTGCGCAACGGGTAGCTCCAGCCGAGCGGATCGCGGCGCGAGGTCGGCAACTCGTCGATGTCATGGCCGGCCGACCAGACCTTCGAGCCCGGCCGCGCCCGCAGCACCAGCGCCCGCACCGCCCGCGCCCGCAGCCGGTCGAGCGCCGCCTCCAGGTCCGCGATCAGGGCCTCGCTCAGCGCATTGCGCTTCTCGGGATGGTCGAGGGTGATGGTGCCGACCGCACCATCCTCTTCCACCGAAACCAAGGCCATGGCCACCGGTCCTCCGGGCTGAACATCATGAAGGCGCGTGGACCGGGTGCAGTCCTCAGGGGTAGCTGCACCGATCCGCCGTCACCTCGAGGAACGAGCGCGAGCCGGCCACCGCGGTGAAACGGTACTCGGTGCTGTCGACCACCACCGACTGATGCAGGGGCAGCACGCCGGTGATCAACTGTTCCTTGCCACCCTGAGGCGTGATGTGGAGAGTGACCGCCTGGGCGGGATCGTACCAGCCCTCGGCGTTGCCCGAGGTGTCGCGCACCGACATGCCCTCGCCGACCACGGTGATCGTGCCCGAGGCGAAGCTGACCGAGCGGTTGGGCGACTTGTAGAACTGGGTCGACGGCTGCAGGCGCTTGGTTTCCGGCGTCTGGCA